>CAYSAC010000087.1:0-11471 GCA_964428815.1 uncultured Acidimicrobiaceae bacterium
TAGAGCAACCGCCTCCTAAGCGGTAGGTCGCAGGTTCGAATCCTGCCGAGGGCGCTCCCGATGTTCGCCGCGTCAGCGCGGTGCCCGTAGGTTCACGAGCAGAGGCCGTCGCCCGAAGCCCATCAGGTTTCCGGCGAGCGGCGGGACCGTCCCCACAGGCTCGAGCCGCCCGAACCGCTCGACCAGCCGCGCCAACGCGATCCTCGCCTCCAGCCGGGCCAGGCTGGCTCCGAGGCAGTGGTGGAGACCCCAGCCGAAACCCAGGTGGGGATTGGGATCGCGGGCAAGGTCCAACACGTTCGGCTCGGCGAACGCCGCAGGGTCGTGATTGGCGGCCGCGATCGACAAGAACACGTTGTCGCGGGCGCGCAGCTGCATTCCCTCGCGCTCGTGGTCGACGGCGACCTTGCGCACCATCGTGCGGGCTGGTCCCTGCACGCGCATGAGCTCCTCGACCGCGGACGGCCACAGGGTCGGGGCAGCCCGCAGCTGCTCGCACACGTCGGGCGATGCACACAGGATGGCGATCGCGTTGCCGAGCAGGGTGGTCGTCGTCTCGTGGCCGGCGAACAGCAGCAGCGTGCAGAGCCCTACCAGCTCGGCGTCGCCCAGGTCGCTTTCGTCGATCTCGGCGATGGCCGTGAGGATGCCGCCCGTCGGAGCGTCTCTCTCGCGGGCCACGAGATGACCGAAGAACTTCGTGAACTCTTCGGCCGCGTGCACCGTCGTGTCGGTGGCGACCGAACCTGCATTCGTGGAGAAGACGATCGCGGCCAGCTCATCCGACCAGGCCTGGAAGCGGTGGCGCTCGTCGGCCTCGACTCCGAGCAGCGCGGCGATGACCAGAGCGGGGATCGGGCGAGCGAACCCGACCGACAGATCGACTGCGCCACTCGACGCCGCCAGCGTGTCGAGGACCTCGTCGACGATCGACGCGACGACTGACTCGAGGTCAGCGACACGCCGCGGCGTGAACGCGGCGCGTACGGGCTCGCGCAGGCGAGTGTGGGCGGGCGGATCGCGGAAGATCATCCAACCGCGCAGCAGGTCGACCACCGCGCCGAACTCGTCAGGCCGCTGAGCAGCGACGCGTTCGAGTGGGCCGATGCGGTCAGCCGACAGCGTGGCCGCATCGCGAAAAGCCGCGGTCACCGCGGCATGGCTGATCACCGCCCAACCCCGCTGCGCGTCGCTCCACTGGACCGGCCCGTCGTCGCGAAACCGGCCGAAGTACCCGGCGGGATCGCGAATCGATTCGTGGCATGCCAGATCAAGACCCACGCCCACCCGCACCCGCGCTAGGTCGACGCGGGCAGCGGGAAGTCGTCGTTCGCCGGCCACACCGTGATGAGGCTCATGCGACCGTCTTCGGCCAGCTCGCAGAAGTCGGTGCCGCCCGAACGCTCGCCGTTGGGAAGCGTCCACACGAAGCTGTAGCGGAAGTAACCGTGCCGGACATCGATCGGCGTCACCACCTCGACGCCAACGCCTCCACCCGAACGACCTCGCTCCTTGCCGACGCTCTCGCTTTCGGTCGCGGTCCCCTCAGGCGTCGCGGCCATGTTGACCATGTGGCCACCGATCATGTCCGACACGGCCTCGAGACCATGGAGGCGCCCCAGGCCGGGATCCATGAAGACGATGTCCTCGGTGCAGCATCTGCGCAGCACATCGACCCGCCGCTTCGGATCGCGCTCGAACCACGCTTGGCCGTAGATGACGAGACACTCCTCGGGGGTCACGACTTGCCTCCTGTGATGCCGCGCGGCGCGGCGGTTGCGGCCAGCTGATTCTGGCATCACGCCATGATCCCGGCCTCTCCGTTGCGCAGGCGCGCCGGGAGGGCCATGCTCGCGGCGATCCCTGACGCGAGGAGACCGGCATGTTCGTGCAGATCATCGAGGGTAAGACCAGCGATCCGAAGGCGCTCAAGGCGCGCGGCGAATCGTGGCAGCGAGACATGGCGCCCGGGGCGATCGGCTTCCTCGGCGTGACCGCAGGCGTCACCGCCGATGGGCGAGCGATCACCATCGCCCGGTTCGAGTCAGAGGAGGCAGCCCGCAAGAACAGCGAGCGCGCGGAGCAGGGCGAGTGGTGGGCCGAGACCGCCAAGCTGTACGACGGCGAGCCGAGCTTCAGCGAGTCGAGTGACGTCACCGAGTGGATGGGCGGCGGCTCCAACGATGCGGGCTTCGTGCAGGTCATGAAGTCGACCGGCGTCGATCGGGCTCAGCTCGAGCGGATGGACGCGGCGTTCGAGCCCCACGTGGGGGCCCGGGCCGACCTGATCGGCGGGAACCGCATCTGGACGGGTTCCGACACCTGCATCGATGTCGCCTACTTCACGAGCGAGGGCGCGGCCCGCGAGGGCGAGAAGGCCGAGATGCCCGCGGAGCTGGCGGCGCTGATGGCCGAGATGGGTGAGGCCATGGGCGAGACCGAGTACTTCGACCTCAGCGAGCCGAACCTGCACTGAGGCGATAGGACCGACACCGACCTCCGCTACTCGAGCATGCGGTCGATCCACTCGGCGTCGTCGCGCAGCATCTCAGTGACGTGGCCGTAGCGGTTGAGCTGGACAGAGGCGTTGGCGCAGAACGAACCGACGACTTCGAGCTCGATCGCTCTCGGTCAGCAGTAGATGAATGGATCCTCCGCCGGGGCGCCCGGGGGCTTCTCGCCACCGAGCAGAACCGGCGGGTCCGGGAGCAGCGGGGCGATCTCGTTCCAGAACAGCTGACGCTCGTTGATGATCGCTGTCTGGAATTCGCAGTGGCCGGCCCCCTTCACCCGCGCGTCGCCACCGAAGCCGAGCGCGGTGAGCGCTGCGGGGATGACGCCGCGAGCCGGGTCGGCGGAGAGGTCGCCCCAGCCGGTCTGCAGCCACGGGGCAACCGCGTTGATCGGCAGGCCGACGAGGTCGAACACCGCCTCCGCGGGGTCGTAGGCCATGCTGTCGGGCGTCCACGCCGCCTGCTCCAGCGACCGTCGGAGCTGCCAGTTGGAGATCGTCGAGCCGTCGCCGACGACCATCACCGGCTTGCCGTCAACAAGTGCGATGCCGCCCACATGGCCGGCCGCGCGGCGCGCCTCGAGCAGGACGCGCGACGCCACGCCCGCGGCGCGGGGCGTCGAGAAGCTCGTGCCACCGACCGATTGCGTGCCCGCCTCGCAGTCCATGCAGTAGGGGAGGTCCTGGGTGAAGTCCGAGACGAAGTCCGGGAAGTTGCCCGACAGGAGGCTGTCGCCCTCCGAGGAGCCTTCCTCGATGCCGGACACGCCGATGCTCCACCACGGCCCGGCACCGGCGCGAGCCGGCGTGACGCCAGGCCCGTTGCCGCCCGAGCTGAAGTGCAGCTTGCCGTTGAGCACGACGCCCTCGTAGGTGTGCTCGAACGCGCGGTACTCCGGGAGCGGGAACCCGACCTCCGGCACCGAGGCGCCATAGCTGGTCGTCACGATGTCGACGGCGGGGTGCTGGAACGCGAACGCGTGCGACTCGGCGCTGCCGAGCGCCTCCCCCGCCTCCACGAACAGCAGGACCGCGTCGGGGTTGGCGTCGAGCACCGAGTTGCTCGTGCCGACACCGTGCGGGTCCTTGCTGACGTCGGGCTTCAGGATGATGGTGGCATCGGGGCCGGCGATCGATGTCGCGATGATGTTCGTGCCCCGGAAGTGGTACAGCTCGCCCGCCTCCACCCCGTCCCAGAACGCAGCATCGGCCTGCAGGTCAGCGGCCAGGTTGCCGGTGCGGGTCAGCGTGACGACGTTCTCCGGGTCGACCCCGAAGGAGTCCAGCACCTCCTGGGTCACCGATGACGGGTGGCTCGTCGGGTACTTGGCGCTCCCGGCGTAGTACGCGGCGTGGTATGGGTTGATGCCAGAGTCGAGGTCGGCCACGACGACCTGTGCCTGCTCGGGGGCCGTTGCGATCGGCGGGATCGGCCCGAGGTCGGTGCGAGCGGAGCGGGTGACGAACCCGCCGACGGTGAAGTCCCCGCCCGTGGTCCGGTTCTCCTCGACGATGATCTTGTACTCGCCGGGCGCGGGGTCGGCGAGGAAGACCTCCTGGTAGTTCGTGTTGACGAAAATGCCAGTGGCCGACTGGCCGCCGGGTGTCACGACCTCGAGGGTGAAGTAGTCGGCGCCCGCTTGCGCCCAGTCGATGCGGACCTCGAGCTTTTTGTAGTCGGCGTAGTAGTTCGACAGCGTCAGCGCGTACTCGTGGCGCAGCTCGCCGCCCTGGGTTTGGCCGACGCCGTCGACGTCGGTCCCGTCGACGAGTGCGGGCGGGGGCTGCACGGTGACGCCGGCGGTGTCGGTCGCGATGAAGACCTGGGTGCGCTCGTCCATCGGGACCTCGGTCGCCGGCGCGTCGCAGGCGTCGCCCGCGCCGTCGCCGTCGCTGTCGGTCTGTGACGGGTTGCCGACCGTCGCGCAGTTGTCGTCGCCATCATCGACGCCGTCGAGATCCGAGTCGGTGACCGCGCTGTCCGGGATCGAGGCGGTGGCGATGCCCTCATAGGTGGTGTCGTTGTTGAGGTAGCCGTTGACGTCGACCACGTACGCGCCGGCGATCGGTCCGGTGTAGGTCACCGCTTCGGTGGACACCGACTGGACCGGGTTTGTCCCGTCCGAGTCCTTCACGGTGCCGGCCGGGTCGGTCACCACGAGATCGAGATCTTCGGCGACGCCGGGCCAGCTGATGGCCACCTCCAGCGACGTGAAGTCGCAGCCGGCCGGAAGGTCGAAGGTCGACTGGTGCGTGCCCTCGCCGACGCCAAGGACGGTGCGCGGCACCTCGCCCAACCACGTCGCGATCACCTGCTCGCCCGGCGCGTACGCGCAGCCTGGCTCCTCCGCTCGCGCTACCGCGGCACCGAAGGTGGCGGCGAGGGTCAGGACGAGCCCGACGGCGACGACTGTGTCACGCAACCTCTTTGATCGACCCACCTGTGCCAGATTCGCCGAATCGCGCCCGTTTCCCTTCTTTGAGTGGACGAGAGGGACGCCGAGCGACGGCGCTACGGTGCGGATCGGCGCGGCGACATCCGATCGTGGAGGCGACATGGGACTACTGGACTCGGTGAAGAAACTCGCCAAGTCGGCGCGAGACAAGGCCGATGACCTGGCCGAGCAGCATGGCGACAAGGTGAAGTCGGGTCTCGACAAGGTCGGCGACGCGGTCGACAAGAGGACCAAGGGCAAGCACGGCGACAAGATCGACAAGGCCGTGGACAAGGCCAAGGACGCGGTCGACGACCTCGCTGAGCCCGACAAGGGCGACCCGCCTCCGGCCTGATCACACGGCTCGAACCGCCAGTTCGGGGTGTTTGCACCGTTTGGGGTGTTGAGGGTACCGTCAATCGACCGTACTGGTAGTAACACCCTGGGGGAACGCAATGCGTCGACGGCTCGTCGTCCTTCTGTCCGTCCTCGCGTGCGTGGCGCCCGTAGCGATCGCCAGAGCCGCGCCGCCGACGCCAGAGCCGAACTTCGCGGCGACGATCCTGCCAGAGCCGTGCGCGCCGGAGCCGGGCAACCCCTATGAGGCCGCGGCCGCGCAGCGCGAGGGCTGGGACGCCGAGTCCGGCTACGTCCGCTATCCCGGCAAGTGCCAGCGGATGCGATTCACGTTCGGGCCGATCACGATCAAGCCAGGCCAGAACGATGTGCTCATCGAGCCGGTCACGATCGAGAAGCCGATGCAGGACGGCTACATCACCCGATTCGATCCTGACCTCGTGCGCGCGTCGGACGGCAGCGTGCCGCCGATCGAGCAGATCCACCTCCACCACGCGACCTGGCTCAACCTGAGCGACGAGTACGGCAGCGGTCCGTTCTTCGCGGCCGGCGAGGAGAAGACGATCGCGCCGTTCCCGCGCGGCTACGGCATGCCGATCAAGGCGACCGACCAGTGGCAGCTGCTCTACATGATCCACAGCGCGGTCGCGAGCCCCGACCTCGTGTACATCACCTACGACGTCGACTTCATCCCGAAGGCGGCCGGCGACAGCATCGGCATCAAGCCGGTGTATCCCGTCTGGCTCGACGTCCGGCCGTCTGGGTACCCGGTCTTCAACGTGCAGCGGAAGTTCGGCGGCGACGACGGCAGGTGCACGTGGCCGCGTGAGCAGTGCGCGGACTTCGACCCGTGGGGCGAGACGATCCCCGGCCAGGGCGCGCCGCCGAACGCGGCAGGCACCGACTGGCAGCTCCCGGCCGCGGGCGGAGCGATCGGCCGGCTGAAGAACTTCCAGGGCGGCACGCTCATCGGGCTCGGCGGCCACCTCCACCCCGGTGGCATCCAGAACGAGATCGACCTCGTCCGCGATGGTGCGGCCAAGCGCATCTACACCGGCGAGGCCGTCTACTGGAACCGGGGCGACTCGACGCTCGGGGGCGGACCGCCGACGTCGTGGGACTTCTCGATGAAGGTCGTGGGCCTCCCCTTCTGGGGCGTGCACGTGAAGCCGGGCGACATCCTGCGCAGCAACGCGACCTACGACACGACGCAGCAGTCCACCTACGAGAACATGGGCATCGCCGTCGGGTTCATCGCGCCGGACGGGCCGGACGGGCCGACCGCGCCAGGGCTTGACCCGTTCACCGCTCCGTTCGACCAGACGGCGAACTGCGCGTCGGGCGGCCTGCGGGCGCCGAACCCGACGCTGTGCGACAAGGGCGTGCCGACTCATGGCCACCTGGCCGAGAACGACAACTTCGGCGGCCCGACGGGCACCGGCCTCACGGCCCCGCCCGGTGCGCTGACCAGCCGCGTCGACATCGGCGGCTTCCTCTACACGCCGGGCGACCTGTCGATGATCAGCATGACCGGCATCCCGACGGCGAAGACGGAGACGCCGCTCAACTTCACCAACTGGGACAGCGCCATCGACGTGTACCACTCGGTGACCTCGTGCGCGTACCCGTGCACCGGTCCGACCGGCACCGCGTTCCCGCTGGGGAACGGGCTGACGAAGCTGGGTCGAGTCGTCGACTTCGACTCCGGTGAGCTGGGCTACGGCATCCCGACGATCAGTGCGGCGAAGCAGACCGCGGAGTGGCAGCTCGACCTCACCGGATATGAGATCGGCGACCTCATCACCTACTACTGCCGCATCCACCCGTTCATGCGCGGCGCGGTGGAGGTCGTCGGGTGATCCCGACGTGGAAGCGGTGGTGGGACGACCAGAGCGAGGCGCTGCCGGTCGACGCGCTGCCGTGCTCGAACGGTGAGTTCATCCCGCCGCCGGCGACCCGCGAGCAGCTGGCGATCATGGCGCTGGCCGAGTCGGAGTCGGAGCGGTGGCGCCGCAAGATGGGGATGTCGCGCCGGCGGTTCGTGCGCACCGCCGCAGCGACCGCGATCGGGTTGTGGTCGATCGACGCGATCGGGCGCGGGCGGTTCGGCCGCTACGGGCTCGCGCACAACACAGAGACGACCCACGCGTGCGACCTCGAGTGGACGGGCAAGGAGGGCGACGACGGCAAGGGCACGCTGCTGAACCTGCCCGGCGAGTTCGTGTTCGACGTCCAGTCCCACCACGTCGACCCCGAAGGCCTGTGGCGGGCCAACAACCCCGCCATCCACGCGTTCTTCGCTGCCGTCTGGCCGCAGTCGTCGCCGCTTCTCGGTGACCAGCCGAGCATCCGCGAGGACGGGTCGATCCGCGGCGGCGGCGCCGGCGAGCTCGACCCGATCGAGAACCTCTCGCGCTTCCACTACCTCAAGGAGCTGTTCCTCGACTCGGCGACGACGGCGACCGTGCTGTCGTGCGTGCCGTCGGCGCCTGACAACGAGAACCCGCTGCCCATCGCAGAGGCGGCGGAGACGGTCAACACCGTCAACGCGTTCGCGCAGGCGTCACCGGACACCCCGCGCTCGGTGATGCACGCGTTCGTGATGCCGAACCGGGGCCTCGGCGGCAACTCGACGCCCGGCGTCACACCTGCGTTCATGCAGGAGGAGCTCGACCTCATGATGCAGCGGGCGCAGGATCACCAAGCGATCCTGCGTGGTTGGAAGACGTACTGCGCGTGGGGCGACGTGCCCAACGCCAGCGGGTGGGCTCTCGACGACCCGACCATCGGCTTCCCGTTCCTCGAGCAGGTGCGCGCGGTGCACGCGGTCTACCCGCAGGTGCCGAAGGTCGTCGCCACGCACAAGGGCTTCGCGCTGCCGGGCTTCGACCAACGCTCCGCCGCGCCGCGCGACGTCGGGCCTGCCGCGGCTGCGTTCGCCGACGTGAAGTTCATCATCTACCACTCGGGCTACGACAGCGGTGACACGCAAGGCCCGTACGACCCGTCGACGCCCGACACCGTGAACAAGGTCGACGCGCTCATCACCAGCTTGATCAAGGCAGGCGTGGACGCGCCGAGCAACGACGGCAACTCGCCCAACGTCTATGCCGAGCTCGGCTCGGTGTGGCGCGACTGCATGCGCGACCCTGACCAGTCCGCCCACCTGCTCGGCAAGCTCATCCACTGGGTCGGGCCGAAGCGGGTCGTGTGGGGCACCGACAGCCTCTGGTACGGCTCGCCCCAACCCGAGATCGTCGCCCTTCGCAGGTTCGACTTCACCCAGGAGGGCGGCGAGCTCTACAACCTGCCCTACGGCCTGGAAGGTGACGTCGACAACCCGCAGGTGAAGGCCGAGACGCCAGACCGCAGCATCCGCAACGGCATCCTCGGCCGCAACGCGGCAGAGGCCTACGAGGTCGACGCCGACGTCGCCCGCACCGCCATCCACTGCGACCAGGTCGAGAAGCTGCGCAACGACTACATCCAAGACATCGGCACGCTGACCGAGTCAGCGCCGATGGCATCGAACCAGCTGCTCGGCGCCCGCACGCGGCGCGAGCTCTTCACGTCATTGAAGGGGAAGCCGTGGTCACCGTGAGACATCCCCGGCGGGCCCGCTGGCTCGGCGCGATCGCAGCGCTCAGCCTCGTGGTCCTCGTGCCCGCGATCCCCGAGAGCCAGGCGGCGGAGGCGTGTGGTCCGACCAACGTGATCGGCGGTGAGTGGCGCAGCTACGGCCACGACCAGGCGAACACGCGCCACCAGGACAAGGAGTTCACGATCACCGTCGCCAAGGCGCCGACGCTCGCGCCGGCGTGGACGTTCTCCTCGGTCGACGCCGGGGGCGCGGGCGACTTCACCTCGACGCCGGTGATCGCGGACGGCTGCCTGTACGTCGGCTCGAACAGCGGGTGGATCTACGCGCTCAACGCCGACACCGGCGCGCTCGTGTGGAAGGCGCAGGTCCCGGCGGGCGGCGGCATCAACTCCAGCCTCACCGTCGACGGCGGCGTCGTGTACGCCGCGATCTCGCGCACCGGTCGCTTCGCCGGATGCGAGGGCGACAACTGCCAAGGGCCCTACGTCATCGCGCTCGACCAGGCGGACGGCGCGCTGCGGTGGGCGTCGCTACCGACCGACACCCAGCCCGGTGCCGACTCCTACACGAGCCCCGTCGTGTTCGAGGACCGCGTGCTCGTCGGCGTGTCCGGTGGCTCGGCCGAGCTCGGCGATACCGCCGACCGCTACGCCTTCCAGGGGTCACTCGTGATCCTCGACGCCGCCGCCGAGGGCGCGCTCGTCAAGAAGACGTGGACGATCCACTCGCCCGAGGAGGGCGACAACGGCTACGCGGGCGGCGCGATCTGGTCGACGCCAGCGGTGGACCCGGCGGCCAAGGTCGCCTACGTCGGTGCCGGCAACCCGTTCCAGTACGAGTACGAGCACGAGCACACGAACGCGGTGCTGAAGTTCGACCTCGATCAGACGCACGCGGACTACGGCGAGATCATCGGGTCCTACAAGGGCAACGTCGACGAGTACATCCCCGAGCTCAGCGGGCTCCCGTGCGTCAAGTCGCCGGTCGACAACCCGGTGTCCTATCCAGAGGGCGTCGGCGCGTGCGGTGACATCGACCTCGACTTCGGCGCGTCGCCCAACCTGTTCACCGCGGCCGATGGCACCAAGCTCGTCGGCGTCGGCCAGAAGTCCGGCGTCTACCACGTGATCAAGGCGGAGACCATGGAGCGGGTGTGGACCCAGGTGGTCGGTCCGCCAACGCCGGTCGGCGGCATCGTCGGCTCCACGGCGTTCGACGGCGAGAACGTCTACGGCCCAGTCACCGTGCCTGGGCACGTGTGGTCGATGACCAAGGCCGGCGGCTTCCGGTGGCTCGCCCCGACGGCGGACGGAGTTCACTGGGGCAACCCCGTCGCGGTCGCCAACGGCATCGTCTACACGGTCGACTTCAAGGGCTTCCTCGACGCGTTCGAGGCCCGGTCGGGCGTGCCGCTGCTGCACCGACCGATAGCGCTCGGTTCGGCGACTGGCACGGACCCCGTCGTGAGCTGGGGCGGCGTCAGCATCGCCCGCAACACCGTGTACGCGGCGGTCGGGATCTCCGGGTTGCCCGACGGCTTCATCGTCGCGTTCCGGCCTGGCGCGAGCGGCGGCGCGCCACCGCCGCCGGCAGTGCCCGGTCTGCCCGGCGCGCCTGGCGCGCCCGGTGGTGGCGCCCGGGTCGTCGCGGGGCCAGGTGCGGTCGTCACGACGTACGCGACGATGAACGTGACGATCCCGCAGGGCGGGTCGCTCATGTTCACCAACCTCGACGTGCCTCAGCACGACGTGCTTGCCGACGACGGCTCGTTCACGACACCGCTCATCGGCCCTGGGCAGAGCGCACCGGTCGCCGGGGTCGAGGTGCTGGCGCCGGGTGCGTACAGCTTCTTCTGCAGCCTGCACCGCAACATGACCGGCACGCTGACGGTCACGCCGGCCTGAGGCCGTCACGATCGCCCTCCCCGACCGTCCTCTCCACATGGGCGATGCCGGGGAGCAGAAGCAAGACGATGGAGCACTGGTCTCGATCACGGCGCACGCGATGCTGAACCGGATCTCGGTCATCAACGGCGCCGTGGCGCTGCTGCGGAGACACGAACGATCCGAGGACGACAGCGAGCTGATCGGGATCATCGACCGCGAGGCCAAGGCGACGGTCGAGCTGCTGGACCAGCTCGTGCGGGGCCAGACCGAGTTTCGCTGAGGGCCAGCCCTAGCTCCGCTCGGCGACCACGGCAGCCCTGCGGGTCGGCGTCGGGAGCGCCAGCGAGCAGCCGACAACGAAGGCGCCGAAGACGCGTCGAGGTTAGGGCTAGCCGGCCCGCTTGAGCAGGCTGTTGACCGCCTCGCGGCCGGTCTTCAGGACGCGGTCGAGGATCGCGACCGGTGCGCCGAGGAGGACGTTGAGCGGCGGCTCGTCCGGCTGAAACGGGTGCGGCCTGGTGGGCGCGCCCTCCTTCGCCTTCTCCAGCGCCTCGCCCAGCTCTTCGAGCCGCTTGGTCCCGAACGCCTTGCGGATCGTCGGGAAGAGGGTCTCCTCTTCCTCCTCGACGTGGTGGCGCACGTTCTCGATGAGGACGGTCATCTTCGCGGTGAACCGCTCA
>CAYSAC010000088.1:0-8388 GCA_964428815.1 uncultured Acidimicrobiaceae bacterium
GATCGCGCAGCGGCTCAACGTCGGCCTCGACTCACTGGCCCTCTTCGATGACAACCCTCGCGAACGAGCAGAAGTCGCACATGAATGCGCCTGAGGTCTTGGTGCTCCCAGAAACCGCGATCCGCGCTGCTCTCCATCGCCCAGAGTTCCAGCCGGGTCCGACCATCACGGCCGAGGCATCCAAGCGTGCGCTCTCCTACAACCACGAGAGTCGCCGGCGCGCCGCTGAGGCCGATTTGCCCTCGTCCACATCGCCGGAGGAGCTTTTGCGTTCGCTGGGACTTCGGCTAGAGCTGCGGCGGGCAACGCCGGAAGAGCTGCCGCGAGTTGCGGAGCTGTGCCAGCGGACGAACCAGCTGAACGCCACCCTCGCACGGACAGAAGCTGCCGACCTCCGGCGCTACCTGAGCGCACCCGAGTCGATCGACATCCGGGTCGCCTACCTGGAAGACCGGTTCGGTGACTACGGCCTCATCGGAACGGCGGTCATAGAGCCGGCCCAGTCGGGCCACCGGCTCCGCGAGTTCGCGTTCAGCTGCCGGGCCATGGGTCGACAGGTTGAGCTAGCCATGCTGTCCTACATCGGCTCGCTGCTCGCGGCGCAGGGATCAGAGCTGCTGACGATCGAGTTCCTCCCGACAGAGCGCAACGACCAGCTCCTCAAGATCCTGGGCGAGGCCGGCTTCACCGCTTGCGGGCAGCCGCAGGCGGACGGCACCGAACCGCTCGCCCTCCGCGTGAACCATGCCGTCGTGCCTCCGTCTTGGCTGGAGGTCCACACCGACCTCGACGGCCACCGGCGGTAGATCGAGGCCTCAGTCCATCTCCGCCGTGCCTTCAGCGGCCGTGAGGGCGCGCTGCTTCACCGGCTTGGCAGGCACGCCTGCCAACATCATGCCGCCGGGGGCATCGTCTACAAGGACCGCCCCGGCGGCAAGCAGCGCCCGGTCCCCGACCGTGACGGGGCCGAGGATGACGGCGTTCGCGCCCAGCAGGACGCCGTCGCCGAGGACGACGCCCGCCGTGTCCTCGATGCCGTTCGTGCCGCCGATGCAGTTCCCCCCGGTCAGGACGAGCCCCGTCCCAGCCTTGGTGTACGCCGAGACGACGATGCCAAGCGACGGGTGCAGGACGTGGAGACCGGGACCGATGTCGGCGCGGTAGTGAATCTCCACACCGCCGAGCCGCTCAAGCGCGAACACGAGCGGCGAGCACGCCACCCGCAGCACGGGCCACGTCCGGCCGAAGCGAAGATGCGCGGCGCGTTGTAGGCGATAGCTGGCGAGCGCCCACGTCGACTGGGCGAACGGCAATGTGATCCACCGCCACCACCTGCCGTTGACGTTCCGGGCGAGCTCGGCCCGCAGGAACCGGAGCTGCTCCATCGCTCCACCGTGACACGGTTCGCCGCCGGGTGCTACCGCCATTGAGAGCGCTCAGCTCAGCTCGGCAGTTCGTGTCGCGCCTCGCGCCACGGCGGCGAACCCTTGCAGACGCCCAATCAGCTCCCGAGCATCGGACCAGCGTCCACGTCGCAGCGCCGAGCTGCCGACCCGCAAGAGCTCGAAGATCTGGTACCGCCAAAAGCGCGCCGATTGCTCACGGCTCAGCGGGCCCTCGACGCTTCGGAATACGTAGTGGTAGTTGACGACCGACTTGTAGCCAACACGCATCGGGTCAATTCGCCCACTGGACGAATGGAGCTCTATGGCCGTCGCGTCACCGCACTGCACCAGGCGCCAGTGCCTGGCGGCCCGCAGGGAGAAATGAGCATCCTCGAGCACGCCATAGTCGGTGAACCAAGGGTCGAAGCGCGCGCTTGCATCGAACACCTCGCGCCGCCAGACGGCGCAGGCCGTGGTCATGAAGTCCACAGGCCGGGTGCCGACGAACGGAGGCTGGAGGCCGACGTTCACCGGATAGCCGGCGCTCCGGTCGTACCGCCCTGGTTCGAAGGTCGTCAGGAGGTCGAGGCGTTTGTACCACCGCCATCTGGGAGTGGACTCGGCTTTGAAGTGCATGTTTCTCCGGTAGCCCACGACGCCGCCGACATCTGAGTTGCTCGGATCGGCGAAGACTTCGCCGATGGCGGCGATGAAGTCGGCGTCGAGCCGCACGTCGTCGTCGACGAACGCGACGAAGTCGCCGATCGCGACATCAATGCCGATGTTGCGCTGGACGGCGGTGCCCTTGGGCGCTCTCAGGTAGTGCACGGGGAAGGGCAACCCGTCTGTCGACCGCTCCACCACCCGACGGGTCTCGTCGACCCCGGGCGAGGCCCCGTCGACGATGATGACCTCCGATGGCAGCCACGTCTGTTTCGCCAGGTTGGCCAGCAGCTCACCGACCTCAGCTGGCCGTCCCAACGTGGGGGTAACGACCGACACCGACCTTCGGGTGGTCATCGGAAGGCACCCTCGGGCGCACGGCTGAGCCTCACGAGCGCCGCCGCGACTCGTTCTGCTGAACGTCCGTCGAGGGTGCCCTCGAAGAACCGGTCGAGCAGGGCACGACGGGCGTCCGCACGCTGGTTCGGCACCTTCAAGGCTCGGCTGATCGCATCCTCGAGGTCGATCGCAGATTCGACGATGTCAACCGCGCCGCTGCGAGTGACCGGACGGTAGTGATCGAAGCGGTAGTAGCGGGCGTAGTCGATCGTCTCGACCGGGACGGACGCAGGGTTGTAGGCGATGTTGATGATCGGCACATCGAACATGCACAGCTCGAGTGAGACCGTCGACGCGACGTTCACTCCGACGTCGGCGTGGCGGAGGAGGTTCGACCACAACGCCGTGTCCTCGGGTAGCGGCGCCAGCCAGTTCGCCTCCCACGCAACCGGTGGAACACAGATGTCCGAGCGTCGTGCGGCCAGCGCATCGAAGCGGCCGCTCCGGTCCTTGGCGTAGACCCGCACCACGAGCTGGGCTCCCAGCGGGTCACGGCCAAGACGGTCGGCGAGGTCCTCGACGATGTCGGGTTCTCCCGGCATGTGGTTCGGCATCCCGGTGCTGTACAGCACGATCGGCCGCTCAGGGTCGACGCCGATGGCGGCGGCGAGCTCGGCTCGCGTCCACATCAGCTCGGGCCAGAAGTGGAAGTCGAACTGCGGGGTGCCGGTCACCTCGACCGCCCCCGGGTCGATGGCGCTGTACATCCGCAGCAGATCCTGGCGTATGGCATCGGTCCACACGAGGTAGCTGTCGTAGCGAGGCGTGATGCGGCCTTGAGAGGTCAGGTTGTCCCAGGAGAACAGGAACGCAGCGGTGGGGATGCCAGCCCGACGAGCCGCCATGAGCAGTCCGTTCGCCACCCGGCTGTGGATGTGCGAGCCGTTGAACACCAGACCGGCTTCGGTCCGCTGCAGCACGAGACGTTCCGCTTCGCCGACCTCGAGCCGTCCGGTCGCCGCCTCGTAGACCTGGTCGAGCAGTCCCAGGCCGGCGCGGGTGGCGAGCGGGCGGGCCGCGGCGCGCTTGGCTGCCAGCTTGCAACGGGAGACGAGCGTCGTCGCCTCTTGGTCCCGAAGCCGCCAACGCTCCTTGGCCGCCTCCGACCACAGCCACCTGCCGTGCGCGACGTCGAGGGTGTCCCTCAGGGCGCCGACGAGCCAGCGGCCAGGGACCTCCTCGAGCGGTTCGATCGGGCCGAACCGCTCCTCCAGCATCGATCTGATCGTCGGGTTCGGGATCACCGTTGCCAGCCGAACCGGCACGTGTTCTGCGACGTGATCGAGCGCACGGCTGTAGACGAAGTTGCGGATCGCCTCGCCCCTCGGCAGGACGGCGAGCAGGTTTCGATGCGTCATGGTGCTTGCCGTGTCGACGCGCGCGCCGCGACCTCGGAGATCGCCGCGCCGAGCCGCTCACCAGCGCGGCCGTCCGCACGCCCAGCGACGTGTTCGACGATCCAGCGTCGCCCATCTCGATGGAGTGCGGGGTCTGCGAGGTACGCACGCACGGCGGCCACGACGTCGTCCATGTCATCGGCTAGCCACACGCCGCCTGATTGGGCGACCGGCGAGAAGTGGGTCCACCGATGGTTCACGTCCTTGACCAGAGCCCGGTTCGGTTGTCCCGGTTCGGGATCGAAGTCGAGGTTGACCACTGGGACATCGCAGAGCGCGGCATCGACCGTCACGGTGGAGGAGAGGTTCACGACGACGGCGCTGTGCCTGAAGGTGCTCACCCAGTCGGTGATCTCCGCCTCGGTCTGTGATCGATCTGCCACAGGCAGATGGGGATCCGGGATCCGCTGGACCACCACACTCGGGCCGAAGTTCGCGAGCTCTCCGACCAGCTCGTTGCGAGCATGGATCGGATGAGGGCGGACGAGGACCTGCACGGCTCCCAGGTCACCCGCCGCAACTCGCTGAGCGAACTGAACGGCTCCGTGGTGCTCCTTCAGGAAATTGGGTGATCCGACGGCGTAGGTGACGATCGGGATCTCCGGGTCGAGGCCATGTCGCCCGCAGAAGTCCGCTCTGCGCTCGAGCGAGAAGCGAGGGTCCAGGAAGACGTCGAACTGGGGCGCCCCGACTGCCTTCAGGAGCGCTCGCCGAGCGCTCGGGTAGCTCTCTCTCAGCTCCTGAAGCACCGACTCCGACCACGCGAAGTAGCCGTCGTATCGCAAGACCATTCTGTTCTTGGTGGAGACGTTGTCCCAGGATGGGATGTAGGCAACGACCGGGATGTCGAGCCGTTTCGCCGCCGCGGCGATCGGCGGTTCGAAGCTGAACCAGAACGGGTTCATCACAACGACAAGATCCGGATCGAGCCTCTGGAGCCTCGCCGCGCCATCGCCCGGCCGCGCCGATCGGAGGAGCACCTGCTCGACTCCCCGTTCGAGCAGGTGGTGAGCGCCCAGTCGTCCCGCGATGGTACCCGTGCGCTGCACCACGGATCGGACGCCGCGTTGGTGCTGCGCTCGTACCCGCACCTGCATGCTGGCCCGGCTGGGTGAGTCGAGCCGCGCGTCCCAAGCGGCATCGTTCATGTGCCGCATGTGCGTCACACGTTGGCGGAACGGCTGGACATCCGGCAGTCGTTCGACGACGGCTCGGTCATCCGACCATGTGGGTCTCCCCTGGTCGTTCGTCACGGAGCGCGCCCAGATGAAGACTTCGCAGTGCCGTCGTAGCTCCGGGAGGAGCGTGGAGTAGCGGATGACCCGGTCAGTGAGCAGCGAGGAGGTCAGCAACAGGACCCTCGGGTACCCGCCGGACCTCACCGCCGACTTCGTGGCCATGCTGGCCCCCGTCGTCCTGCCCCGATGGCGAAGCGCTCGTTGGGGTCTGCGCATGTGACGCTTTCGGAGCGGTCGAACCACTCGCGCGTCCCAGAGGCGCGGGACGTGTACATGAAGGTGAACAAGAGCCGCTCGCGTTCGGTGGCAAGACCACCGCAGTGATAGCCGCGTGTGTCGGCGAGTATGAGGGTTCCTGCTGGCCCGCAGATGCTGGTCATTCGGTCGGGCAGCAGGATCGATGCGATCTGCGCGTCGGTTGAACGCGGGATGTGACCCTCCAGGTGGGCGGGCGCGTCGCGGCGGATGTCGCCCTTCGGGTGGGTCCCCTTTGCGAACCGGAACGGGCCTGAGCCTGGGTCGACATCTCGGAGATAGAGGAAACCTTTGACCAGCATCCGGTCGTCGCGGTCACGGTGCCAGAGCTGGGAGGCGGCCGGTGGCGACGCTACCGGTGGAGTCGCCCAGAGGTTGTAGAAGCGGAGCTGGGCGTACATCCCCAGATAGCCGTTCACCACTGCCCGGACGTCGCGATGGAGAGCGAACCGCGCGAACGGTGAGGTGAGATCCAGCTTCGGCGTCTCCCCCAACAGGTAGCGGAGGTAGTCCTTCTCGACGTAGGACCCGCCCAGCGTGCGGCCCTCCGCCTCTCGCTGCAGCTCGCCGAGGAGGTCCGTGCCACCGCCGAGCTCCGCTACGGGCATGGCCACGACGCCGTCGCGGCTCAGTGTCGCGATGTAGCCCTCCAGGTGAGGGTTCCTGCGCTGTGAACGGACGCGGTACGACAGCGTCGGTCCGGCGTTGAAGAGGTACCTCCACGCGAAGTCGTTCGCCCGCAGCCGGGAGACAAGGGATCGACGGACCCTGCTCACCGCCACGATGAGTCGACCGCGGCGGCGAGCCCGAGGCTGATCCACTGCCAGACGAAGAAGCTGCTGTCCGACTGGCCGGCGAAGAACCCATCGAGCGCGCGCCGCACGGCGGCGCGATCCAGCCAGTCGCCGCCCGGTCCGGCAAGTCCGGCGTCGACCTGTTGCTCGGCCCAGTCCCGCAATGGGCCCCGCAACCACTCGCGTTGTGGTGTCTGCAGCGGGCGCTTCGGAGCCTCGACCACCCTGCCCGGGAGTCTGCTTCCGACGAGCCCCCGCAGGAAGACCTTCCCCGTGCTGGAGCTGATCTTCCGGTGGGGCGGTTGACGCAGAGCAAGCTCCACGAGGCGATGGTCGAGAAACGGCTCGCGCAGCTCGCAGCTCGCCCGCATCGAGACGCGGTCGTTGTAGCGCAGGGCGCGCGGCAACTTCGTGGTGCAGAGGTCACGAACCTGTGTGTCCCGCAGCGGATCTCCGAAGGGGCTGAGCCGCGAGGGCTCGAGCGCCAGCTCCCGGAAGGCGGGGCGGATGCAGTCGGGTCGTACCGCGCTATCGGCGCTGCCCTGCACGGCGGGTGCTGGCCCCTCCCCGAGGCGCCGGTAGTAGTCATAGCCGGCCCACTGCTCGTCCATCCCCTGCCCATCGAGAAGCACCAGGACGCCGCGTTCACGGGCACGTTCGAACAGGCGCGCGTACGCGAGCGTCGGCAGACCCCCGTAGGGCTCGTCCTGGTGCTGCTGGACATCCACGGCCAGCGCCGGGACCTCGCTCGCCGACAACGTCGCGGTCACCAATGGGTGGCTGGTCTGCTCCAGCATGTCCGACACCCACGGGAGCTCGTCGTAGCGCGCGTCGCCTGTGACGAAGGTGAACGCACTGACGCTCGAGTCCTCGCCTTGGACTGCGTGCACGGCGGCGAGCAGGGTCGATGAATCGAGGCCGCCTGAGAGATTTATGCCCACGGGAACGTCGGATCGGAAGCGGAGCGAGACGGCGTCGGCGAGAAGCGAGACGTACTCCTCGGCCACCACGTCCTCGGGCCGATTGTCGAAGTCGGTTCCAGTTGAACGCACGACGTCGTACCACTGCTCGAGATGGAGACCCCGTGCCTCGCTCCAGGTCGCGAGATGACCTGCCGGGAGCGGGTGCACACCGCTCCAGAACGTCCGGTCGTGGAAGTCGGTCGTGCCATGTGCGAGGTAGGTCGCCCAGCTGGCCGTGTCGGGCGTCCTGGGGACGCCGACGGCGTGGAGGGCCTTGATCTCACTCGCCAACGCGAGACCGCCGGCCGGGAGCGGCGCGAGGTAGAGCGGCTTGACACCGAAGCGATCTCGAACCGCGAAGAGCTCTTGGCGGCTCTCATCCCAGATGCAGAACGCGAACATGCCGAGCAGGCGGTCGAGGCAGCCCACCCCCCAACGCTGCCAGGCGGCCAGGAGCACCTCGGTATCGCAGGAGGACGTGAAGTCGCTCCCGAGCTCACGCCGCAGCTCGACGTGGTTGTAGATCTCCCCGTTGAAGGCGAGGATCAACGACCCGTCAGGTGAGGACATGGGCTGTCGGCCGGCGTCGCTCAGGTCGAGGATCGACAGTCTCCGGTGCGCGAGCGCGTGGGTTCCTCCGGTCGAGCACCAGAAGCCGTGATCGTCCGGGCCGCGGTGGGCGAGCGTACCGAGCGCCCGGCTCGCGACAGGACCCGCGTCAGTCCTGCCGAAGACTCCGACCAACCCACACATCACCGGCCTCCGCCGTCATCGCTGCCGAGCAAGGGTAGTCGACGGTCGTGGCCAGCTATTCGACGCTCGATCGAGCTGCTCGGCCCCCTGCTCATCGTCTTCGTTGCGTCGGGGGCGATCCTGGGGCTCGAAGTCATGGCCGGGCGGATGCTCGCCCCCTACGTCAGCGTCACCCTCCAGTCCTACACCCGCGCGATCGGCGCCGTGCTCGCTGGCATCGCCCTTGGTTCGTGGATCGGCGGGAAGCTCGCCGACAGGCTCGACTCGGCGCCAGAGCGTCGGGCACCTCGCCGCGGCGTGGTGGCGCCGACTCGGCTTCAATCTCTTCGACCCCGACACGAGCAAGGCCTCGATCTCTATCTGCTGACCGGAGACATCGAGGCGACGCTCCGACGGCTCGAACACGACGAGCCGGCAGAGGTTCAGCCGAGTCTCACGGCCGCGAACACAAGGCCGACGAGCGTCGCGTTGCTGGCCACCATGCCGAGGAACAGGGTGCGCAAGAGATCGGCTCGCAACCCACCGATCTCGCCGCGCAGATC
>CAYSAC010000088.1:8488-11416 GCA_964428815.1 uncultured Acidimicrobiaceae bacterium
GGAACAGGGTGCGCAAGAGATCGGCTCGCAACCCACCGATCTCGCCGCGCAGATCACCGCGCAGCTCGGCGATCTCGCCGCGGAGCCGTCCCTCCAGGACGACGAGATCGGTCTTGGTGGCGATCTCGCCCCAGCCGACAGGAGGGAGCAGGTCCATCATGATGGCGGACCTCTCTGGACCCAACGGCGCACCCCCTGGACTGAATCGACCGGGACGGGCGCCCACCGGCACCGAGACGGACCGAGGTCCGCACGAGCAAGGCTACCCCGGAGGCTGTGACACGCGCCCGCCGCGCGAGTGCGCTCCGACAACGCAGCCAGCGGCCCGCCGCCGACGATGGCCGTTCGGCCCGGACAGGGTTGCCCTCACAACCCTCGATGCGCCGCATCCTCGCCGTCGAGCCGGCACATGCTCGTCGACCGGCGGGCTCGCCACGGCCAGCAAGGGAACTGGATCGACGACGACGACCGCTGATGCCGCGTAGCCGACGCTCGGCGACTGCTTGGCCTGCCCATCGTCTTCGTCCCGGCTTTTCGCCAGCCGCTTGCCAGAACCCGGATCGATCAGAGGGCTACTGGCGCTGCCCGGCGAGCGCGCTGAGCGGTCGACGCCGTGCTCCTGCGAACGGGAGCGACCTGTCTCGTGCGCCCCTCGCATTGCAGGCCTTGGCTGAGCACGGCCGGCCCCGCGGCCGCCGCTCTGGGTGGGCTGGCACCGACGCTACGTTTTGGTCTTCGAGGCACCCGCGAGCTCGCCCGGCTGCCGCTCACGACCGCGGACTCCGGCGAGGATCACGGCTCACCGGCAGGGTCTCCAACCGCCGAAGACCGCGCTCGGTAGCCGGTGGATGCCAGCCGGAGAGGCTCAGCGGCGGCGGTCTCCAACCGGTCAGCGCAGCACCGCCCGAACCTGCTCAGGGCACTGAGCCCCGCTCGACGATCCACTCGGTCGGCTGCCCCGTGATCGCTCCGATGCGGTCGTAGTCCTCGTCGTAGTGCCACACCGTCGCGCCGGCCGCCTCGGCCGCGGCGGCAATGAGAAGGTCGTTGACCCCGACGCTGCGGTGGTGCAGGGCCCGTCGGGCCAACTGGGCCTGCACCTCCTCGGCTACGGGTAGCGACTGCCGTCTCGAGCGGCACCTGGTGAAGGGCGTCCAGGCTGGTTCGCAAGCGGTCGTAGGCGGCTGTGCCTCTGGCCATGTACAGCACCTCCAGGCGCACGAGCGGGGTGATGGCGACCCGACCATCGGCGATCGCGTCGTGGAATCGCTCGGCCACCGCGCCGGTGATGGACCGGGCCCAGACGCTGGTATCGGCCAGCAGGAGTGTCACGATCGCCGAGCCTGGTGGGCGAGCGCCGGATCGGCGTCGAGGAGACGCCCTGCCGCGAGGTCGTCAGCGAGTTGCGCGAGCTGCTCCCTCCGCACGATGTCTCGCCACGCCGCTTCAACGGTGTCGCGCACACCGACCGTTCCGAGTATGCGCTGCGCCTTCTCCAAGAGTGCTTCGTCGATCTCGATCGATGTGCGTCGAACCACGATTTCGAGCATACGCCCGTTTCTTGGCCCGCACACGCGAGTTGGGCGAGGTCGGAGCGATGGTCAACGCACGGTGATGTCGCCCTCACTCGCGTCGACGGTGACGGTGTCGCCGTCGCCGACGCGGCCTTCGAGCAGCGCCGTCGCCAGCCGGTCGCCGAGCTCGCGCTGGATGACCCGCTTGAGCGGGCGGGCGCCGTAGGCGTGGTCCATAGCCCTCCTCGGCGAGCAGCGCCCTGGCCCGGTCGGTGACCGCGAGGGTGATACGGCGGGCGGCGAGCCGGTCACGCAGGTGCGCCAACTGGATGTCGATGATCGGGGCCAGGTCAAGAGCGGTGAGGGCCCGGAAGCGGATGATCTCGTCGACCCGGTTCACGAACTCGGGCTTGAAGACGTCGCGCGGCTCGCCCACCAGGTTCGAGGTCCGAGCTTCTGCGCGTGCCAGCACGACGATGACGGGTTCGAGTGCGGTTGACCCCGGCGCTACGGCATAGTCTGTGCGATGTCCCTTTGGCGGCTACGCAGCGATCGGGTCGAGTGGCGGTTCGTGCACGAGGTGATCGCGCTCGACCTCGCCACCTCGCGCTACATCGGGCTCAACCCGACCGGCGCGGTGCTCTGGCAAGCGCTCGCGCATGGAGCTGACGAAGCGGACCTCGTGTGGCGCCTCGTGGAGTCCTTCGACGTCGGGCCAGCAGAGGCGGCCGAGCATGTCGAGAGCTTCGTCGCTGAGATGGCGTCCAGACAGCTCGTGACGGCCGAGGCCGAAGCTTCGACCGCTGGGTAACGCCTGGCCCAACTCATCATGACAACCGCGGTGCCAGACGGCCGACGCTCGGCCGAGTTGCTCGGCCTGCTCATCGTCTTCGTGGCGTCGGGGGCGATCCTGGTGCTCGAAGTCATGGCCGGCCGGATGCTCGCCCCCTACGTCGGCGTCACCCTCCAGTCCTACACCGGCGCGATCGGCGCCGTGCTCGCCGGAATCGCCCTGGGCTCATGGATTGGCGGGAAGCTCGCAGACAGGCTCGACACCGCTCGCCTGCCCGCGTCGCTTCTCATCCTCAGCGGGGCCATGGCGGCATGCACCGTGCCCGCCGTCCGCGGCTTCGGGCCGCTCACCGACCGGCTCGACTCGGCGCCACGGATCCTTGTCCTGTGCGCCACCATCTTCCTCCCGCCGGCAGCGACCCTCAGTGCGATCGCGCCGGCGATCGTCAAGCTCCGCCTGAGCGACTCGCCGTCACCGGCTCGGTGGTCGGTCGCTACTCAGATCCCGATCGGTGAACGAGCACCGCCGCGGACGAAAATGGTGTGGGTCGACATGGGTTGGCTGCGGGCGGACACGACGGTGGTGCCGGCCGACATCAAGTACCCGACCGACTCCGGTCTG
>CAYSAC010000089.1:0-11396 GCA_964428815.1 uncultured Acidimicrobiaceae bacterium
CCCGGCTTCCACCGCAGCTTCAGCGCGTTCGACTTCGTCGACTACGTCGCGATCCTCAAGGAGTGGGGGGACCGGCGGCCGCGGCATGACGAGGTGCGGCGCGTGCTCGCGCTCGTCGGCCTCGAGTCGGTCATGCACAAGCGCATCCGCGCGCTCTCAGGCGGCATGCGGCGTCGAGTGGCGATCGCCCAGGCGCTGATCGGCGCACCCGACCTGCTGCTGCTCGACGAGCCAACGGCCGGACTCGACCCAGAGCAGCGGCTGCGGTTCCGCGAGCTGCTCGGCACCCAGGCGCACGGCAAGACCGTCGTGCTGTCGACCCACCAGACCGATGACGTGGCGGCGCTGTGCCAGCGCGTCGTCGTGCTGCTGGATGGTCATGTCCGGTTCTCTGGCACGCCTGCGACGCTGGCCGCACACGCGTCCGGTCGGGTGTGGGTCGCCGACGCGCGCGATGCGCGCGCCGACCTCGCGTGGGTCACGGCCGAAGGCCGCGTGCGCCACATCGGCGATCCGCCCGCCGGCGCCGAACCCGTCCAGCCGACGGTCGAGGACGGCTACCTGCTCCTCGCCGGAGCGGCCGCCCACGAGGCAGCAGCGTGATCCGCCGCATCGTCGCCAGCGCGACGGGCATCGCCGTCGTCATCGGCGCCGGCGTCGCGCTCATCGGCGGGGTCGTAGGCGGTTCGCCGATGATGCTGCTGCTCGTGGCCGGCATCGGCACCGGCGCCGCCGTGCTGCTGCGGTCCTCCCGCCCGTCGACCGAGGTCGGCTGGGCCGGCGCGACCTCGGTCCCGACCACCGAGCCCGCAACCGGCCCATCCGGATCGGCGGCCCTCGCGCTGGCCAGGGTCGAATCGCGCGAGCTCGTGCTGAGCCCGGCCTTCGCCGTCGGCCTGGGGTTGTGCCTGGTCATCCTGGGCCTGTTCGGCATCGCCGTGCCCGAGGATGTCGACCAGTCCTGGCAGCTGTTCATCAACCTGCTGCCGATGGCCGCGCACCCCCTCGTCGGGCTGCTCATCGTCGCTGCGCACCAAGCCGTCACCCGTGCGCGTCGCCACGGCTGCGACGAGCTGTTCGAGTCGTGTCCAGCCGACACCGGCACGCGCCTCCTCGGTCACCTCGGCACCGCTGGCGTCGCCGCGGCCGTCGCTCTCGCCTTCGTCGTCGTCTTCATCGCCTTGGTCACCCTCGGCAACGACACCCTGTACGGGCCGACCACAGCCGACCTCCTGCCGACCCTCGCACTGTGCGCGGTGCTCGCGGCGGGCGGCATCGCCCTCGGCACCGCGACCGGGCACTGGGTGCGGTGGGGCATCGCACCGTTCGTCGCCGTGGTTGCCGTCGGCGTCCTCGGCGGCCAGTTCGCCGGCGGCGCGCGCTGGGCGACGAAGCGGACGCTCGCTACCTTCGAGCTCAGCGACGACGTCGACTTCCTGTTCATCGAGCCGCGGCCCCTAGGCCGCCTGGTCTGGATCGCCGCGCTGTCGGTCGCGGTCGCCTGCTTGGCGCTCCTCCGGCTCCGACGTTGGGCCCTACCCGCCCTCGCCGCGGCCGCGGTCGTCGCGATCGCCACCGCGCTCGTGGTCACCCGCCCGATGTCGACGGCGCAGGCGGCGCTGGCCGCCGACCGCATCGCTGACCCGCTCGCGCACTCCCACTGCGAACAAGCAGGGCCAGACGTCAAGGTCTGCGTCTACGAGCGCTACCGCGACCACGCGGCGCGAGTCGCGGACGAGCTGCGACCCGTCGCTACCGCAGTCCCCGACGGCGTGCTGGAGGACGTGCTGGCACTGCAGCTCTACTCCAGCCCCGTCGAGCTGCTGCCGATCGAGGTCGAGCGCGCGCTCGCCGGTCGCGAGCCGGGTCGGCCAGATGGCGCCATCGTGGTCCGCCTCCATTCGCTCAAGACGAACTTCGAAGCAGCCCGACTGCGCCTCGCGGCAAAGGCAGTGGGTGCGCCGACCGAGCAGGTCGACGGGCTCGCGCTGCCCGTCGCCGGTGAGGCCCGTGGCGTGGTCCTGCTCTGGCTCGCGACCCGCGGCATGAGCACCGACGACGTCGATGACCTCCTGAGGATGGACGTCGACAGCCATGACCCCAACTTCACTCCCGGCATGATCTGGCCGGGCACCTGCGAGGGCGACCCCGGCGCCGTCATCTGGGCCCCGCAGGACGTCAGGGCCGCGCAGGCGATCACTGACCTGCCGGACGAGCGCGTCCGGTCCGTCATCCACGACGGTTGGGATCGCTTCACCGACCCGGACACGCCCACCGACGACCTGCTCGCCGCGCTCGGCCTCCCATCGGGCGGGCCGGTCGCGCACCTCGCTCCCGCGGCCTACGTGTGCTGATGCGCCTCCTCGTCCTCACCGCGCGCTCGCTGCCCATGAAGGCGGTCACCGGTGCGGCCCTCGCGGCCGCGGCGCCGACGGTGCTGACCGAGCTCAAGGGCGGCGACGACCTCACGGTCGCCGTCGTCGTCGCGGTGATCGTCGCCGCCGCCGGCCTGGGATACGCGGTCGAGGACGCCGCTGGCGTCACGATCGCCGCCTCCCCCACGACGCTCGGCCGTCGCCGGTTGGTGCGAGGCCTCATCGTCGCATCGGTGCTCTCGCTCGGATGGGCGCTCGTGGCCATCCTCGCCACGGTGACCGGCGACGGTGACGCGACCACGCGCACCCTGCTCGTCGAGGCGCTCACCGCTTCTGGCGTGGCGGTCGGTGTCGCCGCCGCCGTGGACCGCGAGGGCCGATCCCAAGCCGGCCTCGCCGGGCTCGCGGCAGGCGTCATGACGATGCTGTTCGTCACGGTGTTCTCGTCCCGCTGGTTCTGGCTCCCGCGCCTCGGGGGCGGCGAAGGCCACGCGCGCTGGCTCTGGCTCGCGGCCGCAGGCTGGGCGCTGGCGTTGTGGTCGTCGCGCGACCCGGCGCGGCGAGCCGTCAGCCTCCCCTACCGGGCAGGAAGCGCCGCGGGTGGCGCCCGTCCACATAGCCCATGAACGGTGGGAAGATGTTGTACCCGAGCAGCTCCTGGAGGGCCTCGGGCAGCGTGGCCACGACCTCGGGAGCGACGCCGATGACGTGGTTCTCCTGCGGGCGCAGCCAGGCGGCGACGTACTCGAGGATGACACCCAGCCTCGGCTCGTCCGTGCGGTTCGCACCGCCGCCGTGCCAGATGCTGCCCGTGTAGAACGCGACGCTGCCCTTGGGCATCTCGGTCTGGATGGTCTTGTCGTCGTTGGTCGGCTGGCGACCCGGGGACCAGCGATGGCTGCCGGGGACGAACCGGGTCGCGCCGTTCTCCACGGAGAAGTCGTCGAAGGCCCACATCGTGTTCAGCACGACCTCGCCATGGGGCTGGTGCAGCGGGTAGATCGAGTCGTCGCGGTGCAAGATCTGCGCCGGCTCGCCCGGCCCGATCTGGATGCCGGTCGGCGCGCTCAGCTGCGCATGACCCAGCGTCTTGTCGAGCACACCGAGCAGCACCGGGTGGATCGCGAGGTCGTCGAAGCGCCGCGTCTTGTGAAACAGCCGGTAGATGCGCCGGGTGTCGTAGCCCTCGAAGTCGTTGCGCCCGGTCGGCGTCGCTGCGAGGACCTGCTCGAGCTCGGCCTTGGTGTCCTTGACACGCTGCTCGTCGAGCACGCCCTCGACGACGACGAACCCGTCATCCGCCAGCGCGGCCACGATCGGCTCGACCTCGAACGCCACACGCTGCGCCATCACGCCATTCTCGCTCAGGCGCGGCGCGAGAGGGCTGGTGCCAGAGGAAGATGGGCCTCCGACGGCGAACTCCTAAGGACTGGGGAAGCTGAGGGGGAGAGCTGTGCGCGCCGTTCGTCGTGTCCTGATCTGTGTGGCTGTGCTGGTGAGCGGGCTCGCGGGCGTGCCGTCCGCGCCCGCTGAGACATCAGTGCCTGTACCGGTGGCATCGATCCCACCTGATGGTCTGCGCGGCTTCGCCCTGTGGGACAGCTACGTCGATCTCGCACCGTTCGGCTATGAGGAGCAGGAGCTCTTCGTGACCGGGCTGGTCGGGGTCGTGCCGTACACGACGCGCATCATCGTGTTCCGGCCGTCGGACCCCGCGGTCTTCAACGGCACCGTGCTGCTCGACTGGGTGAACGTCACCGCCCAGTTCGAGAACGCGGTCGACACGATGGAAGCACGCGAGATGCTGCTCCGCGAAGGCTTCGCCTTCGTGCACGTGAGCGCACAGGCCGCTGGCATCTGCTGCACGCCGCTCACACCCAAGGTCTGGGACCCGGTCCGCTACGCGGCGCTGTCGCACCCCGGCGACGCCTACGCGGCGGACATGTTCAGCCAGGTCGCCCAGCTGATGCGCACACCGGCACCGAACGGCGCGATCGACCCGATGGGCGGACTCGAGGTCGAGCGGGTGCTCGCGGCGGGGCAGTCCCAGTCGGCGAGCAAGCTCTACAGCTACGCCAGCACGACCGACCACGACGCCGACGTGATCGACGGGATCCTCATCCACGGGGGCGGCGAGAAGTCGTTCGATGACCCGCTCGACACGAAGGTCATCCACCTCCTGAGCGACAACGAGGCCGACGTCGAGGAGCCGGGCGACGACGACAGCTACCGGCTCTGGGAGGTCGGCGGTACGTCGCACACCGACATGTGGATCGGCTACCAGTCCGTCGCCGGCCTCGGCCCGCGGACGATCGCTGGCGCGCCGAAGCTCACGCCCGAGGAGTACGAGGCGGTGCTGCTCGAGGCCGGCAACTACGGCGAGCGCCCGCACCCGATGCACGCGACGTGCGTGCTCGCGGGGCAGACGATGCCGATGCGCTACGCGGTCAACAGCGCGCTCCTGCAGCTCGACCGCTGGGTGCGGGGCGGCGAGGCACCGGTGAACGGGCCACGCTTCCAGTTCGACGGGACCGCGCTGGCCCGCGACGCCGACGGCAACACCCTCGGCGGCATCCGCCTGCCACCGGTCGACGTGCCGATCGCCCGCTACCAGTCGACCGCATGCCCGCTGGGCGGCGTCACCGTGCCCTTCACCGAAGTCGAGATCGCGCAGCGCTACCCGACCCACGCGGGCTACGTGGAAAAGATGCAGGCCGCGACCGACGCCGCTGTGGCGGGCGGCTGGCTGCTGTCAGAGGACGCGGCGGACCTGATGGTGCGCGCGCAGGCCGCGAAGGTTCGCTGGCCGGCGCCGTAGCTCGAGGCGCTCACCACTGGGCCGGGATCGGCGCGAACTCCGCCACCGAGTAGGCCTGCGCCTGGTCGCCGATCAGCACCCACCAGTCGAGCAGGCGGGTTGCACCCTCTCTGGCGCTGTCGACCAGCTCCATCCACCGCAGCTCGTCGTCCGGTCGCTCGACCGGCCCCAGCCCGCGCCGGTCGGTGACGATGAACAGCCCGGAGACCTCGGGCTCGTCAGGACTGCACAGGAAGTGGACCAGCTCCTCGAGAACCTCCTCGCCTCGCTCGAAGAAGAAGGCTTCGCACAGCTGTCGATCGTCGTCGCAGAAGAAGAACGATGCCTCGCCTGGACGGCTGCGATGGCTGAGGCAGCCGACGATCTGCATCACGCCGGCCGGACTGTCGAAGGACATGTGGGCACCGAGGTCAGCGATGAACTGCTCGGACGAGATCGCAGGCTGGCGGCGGGATAGCCGCTCCGTGTCGCGTCGGCGACGTGTCATGTGGCTCCTCACGGGTCAGGGCGCGCGGACGCCCGTGTGCATCGTGGGGGAAGAGCGGCTGCGCGCCGACCGGTCAGCGCAGCGAGGTGATGAGCGTGATCGTGGCGACGAGGGTTGCATTGCTGGCGATCGTCCACCCGATGAACCGGTTGGTCTGCTTTCGCAGGTCGTCCCTCGTCGCGAACCGCTGGTCAAGACCATCGAACCGATGGTCGATGAGTCCGAATCGCTGGTCGAGGCGCCGCTCGAGCTCGTCGAACCGCTGGTCGAGGCTGTCGAACCGCTGGTCGATCGACCCGAACCGCTGGTCGAGGCTGTCGAACCGCTGGTCGATCGACCCGAACCGCTGGTCGAACTGTCGCTCGATGCTGTCGAACCGCTGGTCGATCGCCCCGAACCGCTGGTCGAGGCTGTCGAACCGTTGGTCGATGCCGTCGAACCGCAGCTCGAGGCGCCGGTCGAGCTCGTCGAAGCGTCGGTTCATGTCGCCTTCGAGGCGATCGACATCTCGTTGGCGGGCCACGTCTGCCCACCCGACCGGTGGCAGCAGGTCCATCATCGTCGCTGCGTCTTCTGCACCGAGCGTCTCCCGGAGCGTGTTGAACAGGTTGTTGCGTGCTGCATCGGTGACCGCCATCTGCGCCTCCCAAATCATCGAATGATCCGAGGGCGCCGCCGGCACCGATGTCCAGATGATAGCGACCAGCCCTGACGCCGCAACGGCGTGCCGGCTACGCGGGCGTCCCGATCATGCGGTTGCGGATCGTGCCGATGCCCTCGATCCAGCTCTCCAGCACCTCGCCCTCCTCGAGGAAACGCGGCGGCTTGCGACCCATGCCGACGCCGGCCGGGGTCCCCGTGAAGATCACGTCACCTGGCAGCAACGACACGATGGCCGACAGCTCGGCGACCAGCCGGGGCACGCCGTAGACGAGGTCGTTGGTGCGCGCGTCCTGCATCACCTCACCGTCGATGGAGCAGCCGAGCGCGAGGTCATCAGGGTCGTCGAGCTCGTCCGGCGTCACCAGCCACGGACCCATCGGCCCGAACCCGGGGAACGACTTGCCCAAGCTGAACTGCGCGCCGGCTGCCATCTGCACCCGTCGCTCGGACAGATCCTGGCCAACCGTGAGACCGGCGACGTGCGCCCAGCCGTTGTCCTCGCTGACGTGCGCGGCACGTCGCCCGATGATCACGACGAGCTCGACCTCCCAGTCGACGCTCGCGCTCGGCAGCACGACGTCGGCATAGGGGCCGGTGAGACAGGTCGGGAACTTCGTGAAGGTGGCTGGCATCGAAGGGATCTGCGCGCCCGACTCCGCAGCATGCGCGGCGTAGTTCAGCCCGATGCCGAACACCTGCCGCGGGTTCGGGCTCGGCGAACCGAGCCTCGCTTCGTCGATCGGCTTGGCGTCGCCGCTGATCTCGGCGGCGGCGAGCTCGTCCCACCGCTCGTAGCAGCTGAGCAGGTCAGGACCGAACTCGTTGTTCGTCGCCGTGGCGATGTCGATGGCGGTGCGGTCTGGGGTGACGAGCACCGCTCTCCCGCCCAGATTCGCCAGCTTCATCAGTGCCTCCCAAACAAGTCGCTCAGATCCTTGCGCGTGTGGCGGGCGGTTGCAGCCACTGTCACACCTCGGCCGTAGGGTCCTCGAAATGAGGGCCGGCATCAACGACGAAGCGCTGGCGCTGCTGCGTCGGATCACGGGCGACACCGCAGCGACCTTCCGTGACGGTCAGCTCGAGGCGATCACGACGCTGGTCGAGCGTCGAGCACGAGTGCTCGTTGTGCAACGAACCGGCTGGGGAAAGAGCGCTGTCTACTTCATCGCGACGCGGCTGCTGCGTGACCAGGGAGCGGGCCCCACCCTCCTGATCTCACCGTTGCTCGCCCTGATGCGCAACCAGATCGAGATGGCGGAACGCGCCGGCGTCGCGGCCGCCACGATCAACAGCTCGAACCGTGACGATTGGACCGCCGTCGAAGAGCGAGTCCGCCAAGGGGCGGTCGATCTCTTGCTTGTCTCGCCCGAGCGGCTCAACAACCCGCGGTTCCGACAAGATGTGCTGCCTCACATCGCGGGTTCGGTCGGGATGCTGGTCGTCGACGAGGCCCACTGCATCTCAGACTGGGGCCACGACTTCCGCCCCGACTACCGACGGGTCGCTCGGGTGCTTGACCTCCTTCCCCGTGGCGTACCCGTGCTGTGCACCACCGCGACGGCGAACCAGCGAGTCATCGACGACGTCATCGCACAGCTGGGGCACGAGATCGAAGTCGTCCGTGGCACGCTCGACCGCGAGAGCCTTGTTCTCGACGTCGTGGTGATGCCCAGCGCCGCCGAGCGGCTCGCATGGCTGGCGCAGGCGATCCCAACCTTCGATGGGTCAGGCATCGTCTACTGCCTCACCATCCGCGATGCCGAGATGGTCGCCTCCTGGCTTGTGGCCCAGGGCATCGACGCGCTCGCATACACCGGGGAGAGCGCAGATGACCATCGGCTTGAGGTCGAGCGCGCTCTGGCATCGAACGATGTGAAGTCCGTCGTCGCGACCTCAGCGCTCGGGATGGGCTACGACAAGCCGGACGTCTCGTTCGTGATCCACTACCAGAGCCCGGGCTCGCCAGTGGCGTACTACCAGCAGGTAGGTCGCGCTGGACGAGCGCTCGCTCGTAGCGACGGGATCCTCCTTGCCGGCAACGAGGACGTCGACATCCAGGACTACTTCATCCGTGTCGCGTTCCCCGATGAGGAACGGGCGACCGCCGTGCTCGAGCTACTCGCTTCTGCGGGACGTCCGATGTCCACCCCACAGCTCCTTGCCGCAGTCAACGTTCGCCAGACTCGCCTCGAAGCGATGCTGAAGGTGCTCGAGGTCGAAGGCGCCGTCGAGCGGACCGAGGGACAGGGCTGGGTCCGAACGGCGCAGCGATGGCAGTACGACCGGGAGCGAGTGGAGCGCGTCACTGCAGCACGACGAGCCGAGCAGGCGGCCATGTTCGAGTACATCCGGACAGACGGCTGCCTCATGCAGCACCTGCGACAGCAGCTCGACGATCCGATGGCGGGGCCGTGCGGGCGCTGCTCACGATGCACCGGCGCGTCGATGGTAGCGCGGCCGGAACGCCAGCTTGTTGTCGCCGCGAGCCTCTTCCTTCGAGCTCGTCCCCTCACGATCGAGCCCCGGCAACGGTGGATTGGCGCTCGCACCGGAACCATCCCGGCTGCCGTCCGGCTCGAGCCCGGGCGCGCGCTCGCCGCGTACGGCGATGGCGGCTGGGGCACCTTGGTCAAGCAGGCAAAGTGCGGGGAAGGCCGATTCGACGATGACCTGCTGACTGCTGCCGTCGAGCTCATCCGAGCATGGGCGCTGGATCCAGCTCCGGAGTGGGTGACCTGGGTGCCTTCAGGCGCAGACGATCTCGTCGCCCGCGGCGCTCATCACATCGCCGTCGCCCTTGGCCTTCCAGCGGTCGAGGCGGTCCGTCGCACCCGCCGATCGAAGCCACAGAAGGACATGGAGAACAGCGCCCAGCAGGTAGGCAACGTCTACGGTGCCTTCGCGGTGAACGCTGCGATCCCGACTGGTCCTGTCCTGCTGATCGACGACATCGTCGACTCCCGATGGACCCTGACGGTCGTCGGAGTCGCACTTCGTGAGGCGGGTTGCGGCGCCGTCCATCCCTTCGTCTTCGCGAAGGCCGAAGGCTCCTGATGGGCCGGCGAAGCGAGGCATCTCTTGCGTCGCTGCTCCTCGTGCAGCGGATCGTGGATCTGCCGGTACAGCCCCTCAAGGCGTTGGAGTACTGGGGTCTTCATTCGCAGGTCCGCGATCTCGGAGTGCTCCTGGGTGAAGGCGCGGAAGCGATAGCGCAGCTGACGTCTGTGAGCCTCCCTGAGGCAGAGCGAGTCGCTTCGCTGCTCGACGCCGCAACCCTGGTCGCGTTCGAGCTCGAGCGTCTGGAGCAGTCCGGCGTCTCCCCGCTTGCTGCCGTCGACGACGAGTACCCGTCGCGCCTCATCGACCGTCTTGGCCACAGCGCTCCACCACTTCTCTACGTGGCCGGGCCGGCTTCGTTGTTGAATCAACCGAGCCTCGGCATCGTCGGCTCACGCGATGTCACCGCGGAGGGTGCCGACGTCGCACGAGATGCTGCGAGCACGGCAGTTGCGAATCGCCACGTCGTCGTGTCAGGCGGGGCCAAGGGTGTCGACCAGATCTCGATGTACGCGGCTCTCGAGAACGGTGGCCAGACCATCGGCATCCTCGCGGAGAGCCTGAGCCGCCGACTTCGGGAACCCGAGACCCTCCGGGCGATCCACGACGGCGACGTTGCGCTCTGCTCGCCGTACAAGCCCACCGCAGGCTTCTCCGTCGCAAACGCCATGGGCCGCAACAAGCTCATCTACGCGTTGGCGGACGCCACACTCGTCGTGGCGTCTGATCTCGACAAGGGCGGGACATGGTCGGGCGCCACCGAGGCGCTCCACCGTTCGTTCGGTGGGGTCGTCGTGTGGACGGGCGCTGGAAGCGGACCGGGCAACGCCGAGCTCGTCCGGCGAGGCGGCCACGCACTCGAGGCCATCGAGGCTCTCTTTCCGCTGCAGGCGACAGCGCCGGCATTGAACCGCGACGAGGCAGATCAGCTCTCGCTCGACATGTAGGGCTTACCTGTACGCAGCCGCCTGGATGCCGTAGAGCTCCGCGTACTGACCGCCCTTCGCCATGAGCGCCTCGTGGGTCCCGACCTCGACCACGCGCGCGCCGTCCAGCACGACGATGAGGTCGGCCATCCGCACCGTTGAGAAGCGGTGGCTCACCAGGATGGTGACGCGGCCGTCGTCGGCGTCTGACCTTGCACCCGCGGCGTAGCGCTCGAACAATGCGTGCTCGGTCTCGGCATCCAGCGCCGCGGTTGGCTCGTCCAGCACCAGCACCAGCGGCTCGTCGCGCATGAAGCCTCTTGCCAGCGCGAGCTTCTGCCATTGGCCGAAGCTGACCTCGACACCGTCGGGCCAGGTCGGACCGAGCTGGGTCTCCAAGCCCGCCGACAGCTTCTGCACGACGTCGTCGGCGCCGGCTCGGTCGACCGCGCAACCGACGGCGACGAGATCGTCCATCCTCGGGACGTCGCCGACCCCCACGGTTTGGCTCGCGCGGAACTCGAACTTGAAGAAGTCCTGGTACGCGCCGGCCAAGCGCGAACGCCACTCGTCGGCCGGCATGCGAGACAGCTCGGCGCCGTCCACCAGGATGCGACCCGCCGTTGGTTCGTAGAACTTGGACAGCAGCTTCACGAGCGTGGTCTTGCCGGCGCCGTTCTCGCCGACGACCGCCACGACCGCACCTGCGGGCAGCGTCAACGACACACCCGACAGCACCTCGCGATCGGTGCCGGGGTAGGCGAACGACACGTCCTCGAACGTGATGCCCTGACGCAGCCGCGTCGGCACCGGCTGGTCTTCGTTGACGACGAGCGACGCCGCGTAGTCCTCCAGCCAGGCCAACCGGCGCGAGCCGTCCATCCAGATGCCGCGCAGGAAGCCGATCTCACCGACCGTCGCGCCGATGTACGACGACAGGCGGGAGCCGGCGGCCAGCACGAGCAGCACGTTCTCCGCTGACTCGTCCAAGCCGGACGCGACGAACACGATCGCACCGACGTACGCGCCGCCGAAGATCGCCCACGCCAGCGTGTGCCAGACGGCCGAGC
>CAYSAC010000090.1:0-11277 GCA_964428815.1 uncultured Acidimicrobiaceae bacterium
GGACGATGTGGACGACCGACGAGCTGCTCACCGACGCCGAGGTCCTCGCCGGCCTGCGGTCGCGCGGCGTCGTATGCCTCGACATGGAGACCGCCGCCATCGCCGAGGTCTGCGAACGCCGGGGCATCCCGTGGTCGGTCTTCCGCGCCATCAGCGACCGCGCGACCGACGGCACCATCGACGAGGAGATCTTCCGGCTCAGCAACCAGGACGGCTCGCCCAACCCCCGCGCCATCGCGCGCTACGTCCTCAAGCACCCCGGTCGTCTGCCCAGCATGGCGCGGCTGGCGAAGGGCGCGAAGCTGGCCGCCGACACCGCCGCGGTCGCCGCCATCCGAGCCGCGCGGCTGCACTAGTGCCGACGCTGGGACGTTCTTCGGCTGCTCTGGTCGCGCTTGCCGCCCTCGCGCTCGCGCTGGTGGAGCCGGCAGCAGCCGCGGCGCCTCCGGTCGTCGAGATCCTTGTCCTGTCGAACCGCGCCGACGTCGTGTCGGGCGGCGACGCGCTCGTCCAGATCAACCTCCCGAGCGGCGCCACGTCCTCCGACCTGCGGGTTGACGTCGATGGCAGCGACGTGAGCGACGACGTCGCGCTACGGCCGAACGGTGAGGTGCAGGGACTGATCACCGGGCTCGCGGTCGGGCGCAACGTCCTGCGCGCCCATCTGCGCGATGGGCGCGGAGCCCGCATCACGATCACCAACGCGACGATCGGCGGACCGGTGTTCTCGGGGCCTCAGATCCAGCCATGGACGTGTGCCGCGGGTTCGATCGACGACCAGTGCAATCGTGAGCCCCACTACACGTACCTCTACAAGCCGAACTCGGGCGGCGGGCTCACGGACTACGACCTGCAGAGCCCACCGTCGGACGTTGCCATGACGACGACCGACACCGGTGAGACCGTGCCGTTCATCGTCCGCGAAGAAGTCGGCGTGCTCGCCCGCGACGAGTACCGCATCGCGGCGCTGTTCGACCCGGCGGTGCCGGTCGCGCCGTGGGACCCACCCGCCGGCATCTCCTCCAAGCTGCTCATCACCCATGGCGCCAGCTGCGACACGAGCTACGAGCAGGGCGACGCGCCGGACGTCCGCAACGAGACCGCGCTCAGCAAGGGCTTCGCGGTCATGTCCCACGCGCTCGACAACGCCGGCCACAACTGCAACATCGTCACGCAGGCCGAGTCGCTGGTGATGACCAAGGAGAAGGTGATCGAGCAGCTCGGCCCGATGCGCTATGCGATCGGCAGCGGCTGCTCGGGCGGTTCGCTCGTCCAGCAGCAGGTCGCCAACGCCTATCCCGGGCTGTACCAGGGGATCACCCCGCAGTGCAGCTTCACCGACGCCTGGTCGTCGGCGCAGCAGTACGTCGACTACGACATGCTCCGGGCCTACTTCGAGCAGCCGGCGAGGTGGGCACCCGGCGTGGCATGGACGCCGGTCCAGATGGCATCGGCCTACGGGCACCCGAACGCCGCCAACCCGATCACCTTCACCGAGGTCATCCCGTCCGGCGGCGACCCGAGCCGAAGCTGTCCTGGCGTGCCCGATGATCAGGTCTACGACCCACAGACCAACCCGGACGGCGTCCGCTGCTCGCTGCAGGACTACATGATCAACGTGTTCGGCGACGACGGCGAGGGCAGGGCCCGCCGCCCCTTCGACAACGTCGGCATCCAGTACGGGTTGTCGGGCCTGGTCGACGGGACCATGACCTCCGCCCAGTTCGTCGACCTCAACACCAAGATCGGCGCCTTCGACCTCGACTACGAGCCGCAGGCGTCGCGTGCCGAAGCCGATCCGCTCGCGCTCCAGCGGCTCTACCTGAGCGGCGCCATCAACACCGGCGAGAACCTCGACGACGTCGCCATCATCGACCTCCGAGGCCCCGACCCAGGTGCCTTCCACGACGTGTATCGCACCTACTCGATGCGTGAGCGTCTGCTACGCGAGCACGGCACCGCGGCGAACCAGCTGCTCTGGCGAGGCCAGGTCCCGCTGCTGGGCGATGTCGGCTATGTCGACGAGTCGATCATCGCGATGGACGGATGGCTCGCCGCGGTCGAGGCCGACACGCGGCCTCTCCCGCTCGCACGCAAGATCATCGAGGACAAGCCGGCGTCGCTCACCGACCGCTGCACCGACGGCGCCGGCCAGGAGCAGCCGGCGGGTGTGTGCGACCTGACCGTGCAGGCCTACTCCTCACCGCGGATCGAGGCCGGTGGTCCCGTTGCAGACGACACGATGAAATGCCAGCTGAAGCCGCTCCGCGCCGAGGACTACCCGGTGACCTTCACCGACGCGCAGCTCGATGCGCTCCGGGCGGCGTTCCCGAGCGGTGTGTGCGACTACACGCGCTCGGGCGTTGCGCACCAGCCGGTGACGCCGTGGCGGAGCTATCGCGACGCCGCCGGCGGCCGCCCGCTCGGCCCGGCTCCAGTGTCGGTCCCGTACGGTCCCCGGTCGCTCGCCACGTCGCTGCCTGCGACGGGCTCGTCACTACGCCCGGTGATGTTCGGCGCGGTCCTGCTCGCGCTCGCGCTGGCCTTCTCGGCTGGCCTACCATCACGCCGATCCCGATGAGGAGATGACCCATGGCCGGTCTCGCGATCATCACCGAAGCGTGCATCGACGTGAAGGACCGAGCCTGCGTCGATGTCTGCCCCGTGCAGTGCATCTACGAGTTCGACCCGGACAAGAACGTCCTGTTCTCGGAGGAAGAAGCCGGCAGCGGTACGATCGAGAACACGCACGCGCCGAACCCGGACGCGATCGCGATCTTCGGCGACAGCACCCTGTACGTGAACCTCGAGGAGTGCACGTCGTGCACCGCGTGCTACCAGCCCGATGTCTGCCCTGTGGGCGCGATCTACTCCGAGGAGCATCTTCCGGATGGATCGCCGACGAGCGCGAAGTACAACGCGGAAGACCCCAACAAGGGGCACGACCACACGTTCTTCCTCGAGCACAGCCGCGCCGTGTTCGCGGACTAGTGCAACCCCGCGGCTGCACTAGGAACCTCGTCGCACGCGGTAAACACCATCGGCCGTGGTGACCGTGTGCAGGTCGGGCGAGCCCTCGGCGACGAGGCGATGAAGTGACCGATCGATCGCAACCTCGGCCGGGTGGCGGTCGCTGGCCGCGACCCCGATCACACCGTCGTGTGGCTCGTGGGCGAGCACGACCTCACGACCGTGGCTGCGCTGTCTGACACGCTCGCTCGGGCGATCGCGCTCGACGACGCCGATCTCGTCGTCGACCTCAGCGAAGTGCAGTTCATCAGCGCGGCGACGGTCGGGGTGCTCGTGAGGGCGAGCGAATTCCTTCGACTGCGATCGCGGTCTTTGTCGCTGCGGTCCCCGTCGAGCCGGGCGCGGCTCGTCCTCCCGCATCGTCATCGAGCAGGCGAAGGGGATGGTCGCCGAGCGCGAAGGCCTCAACATGGAAGAGGCGTTCTCCGCGTTGCGCAACCACGCTCGCAACCACAACCTTCGCTTGGCGGACGTCGCCCACGACGTCATCGCGGGCACCCTGGCCGCGTCCGCGCTCGATCGCCCGCGTCCCGCGAAACCGTCCTGAGCCGCGGGGCAGCGGGATCGCTCTTGCGTTACCAGACCAGCGGCAGGTGGTCGATCTGGCGCAGGCCCGGCGAGTACTGCAGGACGGTGTCAGGTGCCAGCTCGTACTCCGGGATGCGCGCGTGCCACTCCTCCAGCGTGACGCGCAGCTCCATGCGCGCCAGGTGGGAGCCGAGGCACCGATGCACCCCGCCGCCGAAGGCGACGTGCTTGTTTACCTCGCGATGGAAGTCGACCTCGTCGGGCCGGTCCCACGCCGCCTCGTCGGTGTTCGCGGAGGCGAGCAGCACCGTGACGGTGTTCCCGGCCGGGATCGGGCAGCCGGCCAGCTCGGTGTCGGTCGTGGTCATGCGAACAACGCCGGGCACCGGGGTCTCCCAGCGCAGCAGCTCCTCTACTGCGTGCGGGATGAGCGACGGGTCCTCGACGAGCTGGCGCCGGTGCTCGGGATGCTGCGCGAGGAACGCGAGCATGCAGTCGAGCGACGCGGTCACCGTGTCGAGGCCGGCGAGGAAGAACAGGTAGCAGATGTCGATGACCTCGTCGCGGCTGAGCTGGTGGCCGTCGACCTCCGCGTGGAGGAAGCCGGAGATGAAGTCGTCGCGCGCGTCCTCGGTGCGAGCGTCGACCACCTCCTCGAGCACCGCGTAGATCCGCTTGCCGGTCTCGGCGACCATCGCCAAACGCTCCGCGGGCGACCGCGCCGGCGGACGGATGATGCCGTCCTTGAGCTCGATGAACTCTGGAGTGCGGGAGGTGGGCAGGCCGAGCAGGTCGAGGAAGACCGTGCTCGGCAGCGGCTCGGCGACGGCGTCGTTGAAGTTGCAGGCGCCGTCGTCGACGACCGCGTCGATCAACCCAGAGACGAGCTCGCGTGTGCGGGGCTCGAGCTCGGCGACGCGCTTTGGTGCAAACAGTGGGTCGAGCAGCTTGCGGAACCCGTGGTGCTCCGGCGGGTCGATCTGGAGCGGGATGAGCGGCCGCACCTGCCCGATCTGCACGGCGTCGAACTGCGAAGAGAACACCTCCGGCGAGCGCAGGACGTCGATGACGGCGTCGTGCGGCGCGACGAGGAAGGAGTGGAACTGCCCGGTGTCAATCTCGAGCACCGGGGCCGTGTCCCGCATGGCCTTCATCATGGGCTGGGGGTTGCGGGCCATCTCCCCATCGAACAGCCCGCCGCCGGCGTCGCTGGTCTCGCTCACGTCACCCCCGGGTCGTGGACGGCGATCGCGTCCTCCGGGCAGTTGCGGGCACCGAGCTCTGCCTGCCGCTCCCGGCCGGCGGGCACGATCTCGTTCGGGATCACGCAGTAGCCGTCGTCATCGGCCTCGTAGACCTCAGGCGCAACCGTGTAGCAGCGGCCGTGCCCGGTGCAGGCTTCGCGGTCGACGGTGATCCGCACGAGCTCGTTCTAGTCCAGATCTAACAGCTGTGTCATGCAGCGCGGTCGAAGCGCGACGGATCGACTGCACCTGGTCGATACTTGCGGCGTGCGATTCGTCCTCTGCGAGACCGACGAGCTGATCAGGTCGATGGTCGAGGAGATCGTCGTGCGACATGGCCACGAGGTGGTCGGCATCGCCGACAGCTCGATCGCCGCTGCCGGCCTCGTCGAGCACGCGCGGCCTGACGCCGTCGTCATCGACCTGTCGCTCGGCTACACGACCGACTTCGACGTGGTGACGATCGCCGCCCAGGTCGGGGCGCGGGTGATCGTCTTCAGCTACGAGGCCGACCAGTCGGTGCTGAAACGCCATCCCATCAAGCCGATCTTCGTGCTCAAGCCCGACCTCACGGCGCTCGAGCGCGCTGTCGAGCAGGTGACGGCCGAGGTCGAACCGGACAAGGCGCCCCAAGAGCGCCGTCGAGCGCCTGTCCGATCGGCGAGCGGCCCAGTCCCGACCGGACCGAGCGACGCGCAGGCCTTCTACGAGACGCTGAACGAGGCCATCGAGGGCGACGCGCTTCTCGCGATCACCGCCGCCGACGGCCCCGATGCACTCGCTACAGATGTTGCCGCGATCCTCCGCGGGACCGACCGCCTGCTCGTGTCGACCACGGCGATGCAGGTCCTCCTCCTTGGTGGTGGCGACGCCGGCGCGCGGTCCTTCGTCGACCGCCTCGCGCAGGCGCGCGGACGCGACGGGCTTGGCATCCGCTCCGTCGTGCTCGAACCAGGCGAGGTCCCGGCCGAGGCGTTCGCCCGCCTCAAGCGCCGCGACGAGCGCCAGGCCTAGGCGTCAGGATCGACGGCCGAGGAACGCGAGCAGCTTCGCCTGCTCGTCGGCGCCCTCGGGCGGCTCGACCTCGGGGCCGAACGCCTGCGGACCCCGCATCGCATCACCGAAGGCCTCCGCCTGCTCGTGCACGCGACTGATGTCCTCGGCCTGCATGACCTCCTCCTGGCCCGTGGCGTGGGCGAGGTCCCAGCCGTGCACGACGAGGTCGAAGCAGAGGAAGCGGTTTACGGCGTCGTCGAACCTCGTCCGTCCGGTGAACCCGTCGAACTCCTGCGCGGCGCGCTCGGTGTCCTCGAGGTCACGCTGGACGGCGGACCGCGCCGCGTCCCACGCACCTCGCGGGTCGTCGTCGACCGACGGCCCGTCGCCGACCTCGCGGCCGATGAAGCCGAGGAACATCCCCTGGGTCTGGATGACGTGGCCCACGACGTCGCGTGCGGTCCAATCATCACAGGGCGACGGGCTCGTCCACCGGTCCTGCTTCACGCCCTCGATCTTGTCGGCGAACGCGTCGGACAGCCTCTTGTAGCGCTCAGACACCTCGGTCACATCAAGCTCCTCACTCGTCGCGGTGCTCGGCGAAGACGTCCTTCATCGACGTCTTCTGCTTGCGGGCCTCGAGGGCGTTGAGGGCCGTCGAGGTGTTGTGCATCCAGTGGTGGGCCATGAAGTGGTAGTCCCATGCGTCCTTCTGGCCCTGCAGCTCAAGGGTCTTGTTGATCGACCGCTTGACGACTTGCGCCGTCGTCGGCGGGACGAGCGCGATCCGCTCGGCCAGCTCGCGCGTCGCCGCCATCAGCTCGCCCGCGGGCACGACGCGGTTGACCATGCCCAGCCGCTCGGCTTCCGCGGCGGAGAACGTCTCGGCCGCCAAGAGGAACTCCTTTGCCTTGCGCGCCGGCATCTCCCACGGCTCGACGAGCAGCTCGACGCCCGCGCCGGTCATCCGCAGCACGGGGTTCTGGAACGAGGCGTCATCGGCGGCGACGATGAGGTCGCACATGCACGCCAGCATGACGCCGGCGGCGATGCACTTGCCTTGGACCGCGGCGATCGTCGGCTTGCGGAAGTCGCGGATGCGCAAGCAGCGATCGACGTACATGACCTTCTCGTGATGGAGCTTGCCCTCTGGCGTCTCCCGCATCAGCCGCCACGCGTCGGGCTCGACGTCACCCACGAGCGCCTTGAGATCGTGACCGGCCGAGAAGTGCTTCCCGTTGCCGGCGAGGATCACCACGCGCACCTCGTCGTCGGCGTCGGCGAGGTCGAACGCGGCGTCGAGCTCGTCGATGAGCTGCGTGTCCTGCGCGTTGGCCACCTCTGGCCGATTCATCGTGATCGTCGCGACATGGCCGTCGACCGCGTACTGGACCGTCTCGAAGCTCATCTGCCCTCCGCTAGTTCAGGTTCGCGTGGCAGCCCGAGTGCCCGTTCCCCGATGATGGTCCGCTGGATCTCATTGCTGCCCGCGAAGATCGACGCCGCCCGGTAGTAGAGCCACGACCGCTGCCAGCGCCCACCGCCGGGGTTGGCGCTCGCGCCGCGCCACAGCGGTGCCGCGTCGCCGAGCACCTGAAGCGCCGTGTGGTGCATGCGCTGGCTCATCTCGCTCCAGTACAGCTTGGCCGTGGCCGCCTCCGGTCCGAGCTCGCGACCGTGCTGGAGGCGCGACAGCGACCGCCAGTTCTGTAGCTGGAACAGGCGGACCTCGACGAAGGCCTGCGCGAGCCGCTGCTGCACGCGAGGGTCGTCCGCGCTGCCTGCCTCCTCGGCCAGGCGGACGAGCTCCTCCAGCAGCTGGGCGTGGATGACGAGCTGGCGGGGGTTGGTACCCCGCTCGTGCTGGAGCGTCGAACCGGAGACGCGCCAGCCATCGCCACACCCGGCGATCATCTGGTCGTCGGCCACGAACGCGCCGTCGAAGAAGACCTCGTTGAAGTCGGACTCGTCGGTGATCTGTCGCAGCGGGCGGACCTCGACGCCGGGCGCGGCCATGTCGACCATGAACGCCGAGATCCCTTTGCGCTTCGGCACGTCCGGATCGGTGCGCGCCAGGCACAGCCCCCAGTCGGCGAACTGTGCGTACGACGTCCAGACCTTCTGCCCGTGCAGCGACCACCCGCCGTCGACCCGCACGGCGCGGGTGCGCAGCGACGCGAGGTCGCTGCCCGCGTCCGGCTCGCTGAAGAGCTGGCAGAAGAGCTGCTCGGCCGGGAGGATGCTCGGCAGCCAGCGGTCCTTCTGCTCGGGCGTGCCGTGGGCCAGCAGCGTCGGACCGACAAGGTTGACCCCGATCCGGCCGACGAGCTCTGGCGCGCGGGCGCGTGCCAGCTCCTCCTGGACGATGTAGTGGTGCAGCGGCGTGAGGCCGCGGCCGCCATAGGCCTCTGGCCAGGTGACGCCCACGAACCCGGCGCCGGCAAGGCGGCCCTGCCACGTGCGCAGGAACGCGACCTCCTCCGCGAGGTCATCGAACAGCGGCGGGAGGCCGACGCCGTACTCCCACGGCAGCTCCTCCCGGAGCCAACCGCGGCACTCGGCACGGAACGCCTCTTGCTCCCGCGTCGGGGTGAGGTCCATCGCGCCGGTCTAGCAGGGTCGCTACGGTGAGCGGCCCGATGGACTTCGACCTCTCCGACGATCAGCAGGCGCTGCGCGACGCGGCGCGCGACCTGCTCGAGCGGCGCTGCACGTCCGAGCGGGTGCGGGCGGTCATGATCGCCGACGGCTTCGATCGCGACCTGTGGCAGGCGATGATCGACCAGGGCTGGCTCGGCGTGGCAGTTGGGGAGGAGCACGGCGGGCTCGGCCTCGGGACCGTCGAGGCGGCGGTGCTGCTCGAGCAGTCCGGCGCCCACCTCGCGCCCGTCCCGTTCGCCCAGCAGCTTCTCGCGGTAGCGGCAGTTCCCGCGCTTGTGTCCGGCGAGCAGATCGGAACGGGCGCGCGCACCGCATTGCAGCGCAACGGCGACGGGACGGTGAGCGGCCGCACCGAGCCGGTCATCTTCGGCGCGACGGCGTCGGTGCTCGTGGCGCCCGCCGGGGACGAGCTCGTCGCGGTCGACCTGCGCGACGTGCCGCGCGCGGCGGAGCCGGCGATGGACCTGACGCGCGAGCTCGCGTGGATCGAGCTCGACCATGCGCCCGCGACGAGTGTCGGCGGCGCCGATGCGGTGGAGGCGCACCTCGACCGCGGCGCCGTCTTCCACGCCGCGGAGATGCTCGGCTGCGCGGAGGCGGTCATGCGCATGGCCGTCGCCTACGCCAAGGACCGCCAGCAGTTCGGCCGGCCCATCGGCAGCTTCCAGGCAGTCAAGCACCGGTGTGCCGACATGCTCGTCGACGTGGAGGGCATGCGATCCGCGGTGTACCACGCGGCCTGGGCGCTCGGCGCGGGCGACCCTGACGCGAGCGTGGCCGCGTCGACCGCGAAGGTCTGGTGCAGCGACGCCGGCCTGCGGGTCGCTGAGTCGGCGCTGCAGGTCCACGGCGGCATCGGGTTCACGTGGGAGTCCGATGTGCACCTGCACCTCAAGCGAGCCCAGCTCGACCAGGTCGCGTTCGGCGACGCGACCCACCACCGCGCCCGGCTCGCGGCGTTGCTGCGTGCGCGCCTCGCCGCCGGTCAGTCCATCATCTGAGCCAACCCACCCGAACTGGCGGTGGAATTCGACCACGGGTGGTCGGTTTTCACCGCCAGAACGATCGGGTTGGCTATTGGAGAGCCAGGGCGCCCATGTTGCGGAGGACCTCGTTCGGGCGGTCGGGGTCGGTGCGGACGTCGACGACGCTGACCACACCCGACTTGAGCGCTCGCTCGAGGGCAGGCCGCAGCTGCTCAGCTGACTCGACCCGCTCGCCGTGCCCGCCGAGCGCTTCGGCCAGCCGGTCGTACCGGGCGGGCGTGAGGTCGGTGCCGCGGGTGGCGCCGAACCACTCCGTCTCCTCGTAGCGCACGTCGCCCCAGGAGGCGTTGTTCGACACGACGATCACCGGCGCGGTGCCGGCGCGCACCGCCGTCTCGATCTCCATCGCCGACAGGCCGAACGCGCCGTCGCCGATGAGCGCGAACGTCGGCCCGTCGGGCCGCGCCAGCGGCGCCGCGACCGCGTAGGGAACGCCCACCCCGAGTGTGCCGAGCGCGTCAGACGTGAACAGCACCGACCCGGGCTGCTCGGCTCCCACGAACGCGAGCCCCCAGCCGAGGATGTCGCCCCCGTCGATGACGATCGTCTCCGACCCGCCACCTGACTCGCGGGCGAACGCGCAGACCTCCTTCGCCAGCCAGCCGGGGTGAACGCCGGTCGCGTCCTGCTCGGTCTCCTCGGCCCAGTGCGCCAGGCTGCCGTCCGCGTAGCCCTTGGCCTCCGCGCACCACGCCGACTTGGGCTCGCCCTTCCACGCCTCGGTGAGCTGGCCAAGGACGACCGCGCCGTCGCCCAGCAGGCCGAGGTGGGGCGGCCGGTTGAGGGCGAAGCCGGCGGCGTCGCAGTCGATCTGGATGATGGTGTGGTCCTCGCGCCAGAGCGGCTCGTGGCCGAAGAGCAGGTTGCCGTTGAACCGGCTGCCGACGATCAGCACCACGTCGGCGAACGCGACCCCGACGCCGCCGTGGAGCAGCGACGCGAGGCAGGCCGGGTGCGAGTCGGGTAGCAGCCCGCGGCTGTGGCTCGTCGTCGTCACGGGGATGCCGGTGGCGTCGACGAAGTCGCGCAGCGCGGCTCCTGCGCCGGACCAGAACGCGCCGCCGCCCGCGATGACCACCGGTCGCTCCGCCGCAGCCAGCAGCCGGACGGCCTCGTCCACCGCACCCGCGTCGGCACCGCCGCGCTGGCGGGCGAGCGGCGAACCGGCGAAGGCCGGTGCCTCAGCGGTCAGCACGTCGGTCGGCAGGTCGAGGTAGGCCGACCCGGGACGGCCGCTGCGCGCGGTGAGCAGCGCCTCCCGCACGAGCGTGCCGAGCGACGCAGGCGTCGTCGCCGTCCGCGCCCACTTGGCGACGACCCGCGCGACCGCCTCCTGGTCGCAGTCCTGCACCGCACCCTTGCCCCGCAGGTTGAGTGGCGTGCGCCCGCCGAGCACGACGGTGGGGATGCCTGTCGACTGACTGTTGGCGATGCCGGTGACGGCGTTGGTGAACCCCGGCCCCGCGGTGACGCCGGCGACACCCGTCTCGCCGGTGCAGCGCGCCCACGCCTCGGCCATGAACACGGCGGCGGACTCGTGCCTCGTCCCCACCAGGCGGATCCCGGCCGCGTCGCAGCCTTGGATCACCGGCGCGATGTGCCCGCCCGGCAGGAAGAACAGGTGCGACACCCCCGCGGCGGCGAGCGCCTCGGCGACCACCGAACCCCCGTGGTGCGCAGGTACGGCGGCGTAGCCACCGTCACCTCCACCCAGCAACGTGTCGCCCATCCACCAGCCCCCTTGTCGAACGCCCTTGTCAGCGGCCAAACTA
>CAYSAC010000091.1:0-11266 GCA_964428815.1 uncultured Acidimicrobiaceae bacterium
GCGAAGCTTCCTTCATCGATGTCGAGCGAAGGAGGCAGCGCCATGTCCAGTTCGACCGCGAGCGAGACGGATCGGCTGTTGGAGGAGTTCGCGGGCTACCTGCGTCGCGAGCGGGGCGTGTCGACGTTCACCGTCGACCTGTATGTCGCCGACGTCCGCAGGTTCCTCGCCGACCTCGGCAACAGCGACCTGAGCGAGCTGACCCCGGCGGACGTGTCGCACGCGGTGCTCGGTCAGGTTGGCGCGTGGTCACCGGCGTCGGTGCGTCGCTTCGGGTGCGCGCTGCGATCGTTCCTCCGCTACTGCTTTGTCAGCGGGCTGGTCGAGCGCGACCTGTCGGGGGCGGCGTTGCCGGTGTCGGGCCGGCGACGATCGCTGTTGCCTCAAGGCATCACGCTCGCACAGGAGACGGCATTGCTGCGCGCGTGTGATCGGCGACGTTCCAGCGGTCGACGCGACTACGCGGTGATCGTGTTGATCCTGCGGCTCGGGCTGCGGGCGGATGAGGTCGCGACCCTGCGCCTCGACGACATGGACTGGCGAGCCGGGCAGCTCACGGTGCATGGCAAGGGCAACCGCGTCGACCAGCTCCCGCTGCCGGTGGATGTCGGCGAGGCGATCGCCGCGTACTTGTGCCGTGGCCGCCCGCGTTCAGCCACGGCACGGGAGGTGTTTCTGCGGGTGCAGCCGCCGCCGGTTGGCTTGACCCGTGTCGGGGTGAGCTCTCTTGTCGCCGCGGCGGCGCGCCGTGCCCGGCTTGGCGTGGTGCGCCCCCGTCGGCTGCGCCATACCGCGGCCACCGACATGCTGCGGGCGGGAGCGTCACTCCCCGAGGTCGGCCAGGTGCTGCGCCACCGCTCCCTTGGCACCACCGCCATCTACGCGCGGGTCGATGTCGAGCGGCTGCGCGCCATCGCTAGGCCTTGGCCGTCGGGGAGGGCGTCATGAGCACGCTGGGCGATCATCTCGATGACTACCTGCGGCTGCGCCGCGCGCTGGGCTTTCAGCTTGGCCGCCACGGCGAATCCCTGCCCGGCTTCGTTGCCTACCTCGAGGTAAACGGCGCGGCGACGATCACCGTCGAGCTGGCGGTCGCGTGGGCGCGTCTGCCGCAAGGGATCAAGCCGATCACCGTCGACTTCCGGCTCAGCGCGGTGCGCGGCTTCGCCCGCTACCTGCACGCCCTCGATCCGGCCCATCAGATCCCACCCGCGGGTCTGCTGTCGGTGCCGCGGCGACGGCCGACGCCCTACATCTACACACCGCGCGAGATCGCCGATGTGCTGGCCGCCGCGCGCCAGCTGCGGCCACCGCTGCGGGCCGCAACCCAGACGGCGCTGCTCGGGCTGCTGGCGGCCACAGGCATGCGCAGCGGCGAGGCGATGGCGCTGACCCGCGCCGATGTCGACCTGGTCGAGGGCGTGATCACGGTCCGCCACGCCAAGTTCGACCGCATGCGCCTCGTCCCCCTGCACCCATCGGCCACCACCGCGCTCCGCGCCTACGCCACGACACGCGACCGGCTCTCCCCCACGCCGAGCGTCGATCGGTTCTTCGTCTCGGTCACTGGCCGGGCTCTGCATCGACGCGAGACCGACGCGGTCTTCCGCGACATCACCGCCTCGATCGGATTGCGCACCGACACCGTCCGCCCACGCGTTCATGACCTGCGCCACGCCTTCGCCGTGCACACCCTCATCGACGGCTACCGCGACAACGCCGACGTCTCCGTGCTGCTGCCGGTGCTGTCGACCTACCTCGGCCACGTCGAGCCTGCCAACACCTACTGGTATTTGTCCGCCGTCCCCGAGCTCATGCAGCTCGCCGCCGCGCGACTCGAGACATGTGAGGAGGGCCAGCCATGAGCGCGCTCGCCCCGGTGCTGCAAGCGTTCTTCACCGACCGGCTCATCGCCCCACACCATCGCCGGCTACCGAACCACGTTTCGACTGCTGATCCGCTTCGCCACCACCGAGACCGGCAAGGCGCCGTCCGCGCTCGACATCGCCGATCTCGACGCGCCGCTGATCACTGCGTTCTTGGACCACCTCGAACACGACCGGCACAACACGGTCCGCACGCGCAACTGGCGGCTGGCTGCCATCCACTCCCTGTTCCGCTACGCCGCATTCAGTCATCCCGAACACGCCGGGACGATCCAACGCGTGCTCGCCATCCCCACCAAACGGCACGATCGGCGGGCCGTCACCTGGCTCACCGGATGCCGAGGTCGATGCCCTCCTCGCCGCACCCGACCGCGCCACTTGGGCCAGCCGGCGCGATCACGCCATGCTCGTCCTCGCCGTCCAGACCGGGCTGCGCATCTCCGAGCTCATCGGCCTCTCCCGCGGCGACGTTGTGCTCCAACGCGGCGCCCACGTGCGCTGCATGGGCAAAGGACGCAAGGAACGAGCCACACCCCTCACGCGGCTCACCGTCGCAGTGCTACGGGAATGGCTGGAAGAGCGCGGCGGTCAGCCCAGCGATCCGTTGTTCCCGACCCGCACCGGGACACGCCTCAGCCACGACGCCATCGAAGACCGCCTGGCCGGCCATCTCGACGCCGCTCGCATCAGCTGCCGATCGCTGCGCGGCAAGCACGTCACCATGCACACCCTCCGGCATACCGCCGCCATGCGCCTCCTCCACGCCGGCACCGACGTCGCCGTCATCGCACTCTGGCTCGGGCACGAGCAGCTCGCCACCGCCCACATCTACCTGCACGCCGACATGAGTCAGAAGGAGAGGGCCATCGCCCGCGTCACGCCGCCCGGCACCGCGGCGGGCCGCTATCAGCCGCCCGACCCGCTGCTCGCCTTCCTCGACAGCCTCTGATTGTTCCGACCTCGCCACCGCCGATCCCCCCGCCCCACCCAGCAAACAACGCCCACCTCGGAACAATCACGACCTCGGAACAATCGGCGATCTGGCGGCAGCGCTGACCGACCAGATCGCGTCACGGCCGAGGGGCGCGAGTACGCGCCGATAGGCGCTACCGAGGACTTGTTTCTCCTCGGATTCGCGAGCGTGCATTAGGGGGTCTGGCTCCGTCGCTCGTTGTGGGCGAGCCGGTTGCGCCGATCCGGCGATCCGGCCGACGGAGAGCGTCTTGGCTTACCAGTCCAGTACGTCTGTCGGCGCGTGGCCGCTGAGCAGAGTACGGATTCGGTCCTGGGCCGCGGCCATCGCGTCGGGGGTCCGCATGCGGTGCAGCTGTGCGAGTTCCCACTGCATCTCGTACACGAGAAGACGCTCGCGCAGGTTCGGCACAGCGAATGGCTGTGGGTACGCGTCGCGCAGCCAGCCCGGCACATCGCGCAGAGTCAGTACGTCGAGTCCCGGCTCGCCGGGCACAGGCGGGACGTCCTGGGGCCGCGCGCACCAGAACAGCAACCTGTGCAGCTCCGCGTCGGCCGGCTGCGCTCGTGCCAATTCGAAGTCGATCAGTCCGCTGATCTTTGTGCCGTCGACCATGACGTTGGATGGGTGCAGATCCGCGTGCACGAGGACACGCGCGTCGCCTACGAACAGGTCGAGGCGTTCGGACATCCAAGACTGGGCACTCTTGATCAGTTCGACGTCCGCGCCGGGAAGCAGCGCCGCCAGTTCGGCCAGCCACAGCGCAGCTTCGATGCGTGCGTGGTCGGCGCTGCGAGGCTCGAAGGTCAAGGCATCGCTGAGCCACGGCGGCCTCAAGTCGATGGGCACCTCAACCTCGTGAAGCACCCGGATCGCGGCCCCCAGGGCGGTGACGACCTCGCGCCGATCGGTGGGCGTGAGCTCGTTCCAGACCTGGTGCAGAGTGCGCCCCGGCAACCGCTCGCAGATGTACCACGTGCCATCCGGACTCGTACCTGTGCCAATGCACCGCGCATGTGGAACCGCGGTCTCCGTGAGCAGGCCGACCACCCGTGCCTCGTGGAGGAACCCGCCACGCAGTTGCCCGTCGCTGAAACGGACGACCAGCGCGTCGCTCATCCAGACCCGGTTAACCCAGCCCGGAGACGCCGTGAAGCTGCCCGCATCGTCAAGGCCCGCGGCGGCGAGCACTCGGCTCAACAACGGATCGGTCGCCACTCGCAGCATGTTCGCACGACCGATGCCTCTTGCCACGGGTCGATGCCGGAGGCATCAAGACGCGCGCCGAGCAAGCCCTAACTGATGACCCGCTCGCGACGCGCCGATGGGCGCGCCGCGGCGTTACTTCTGGATCGCGATCTCTGGCGCGAGCTTCGTGCGTGATCGGCGCCCAGAACCGTGGACCGGTGACTACATCGCGAAGCCGGCTCGCTGCGCTCGTTCAGAAACCTGTGCACGCAGCGCCTCTGGATTGACCGTGGTCCCAACGGCGATCCACTTTTTTGCGTCCACGAGCCGCGCCCAGAGCCCCGCAGCCCATGCGACCTCCAGGCTCGCTCGATCTTGCACGCGCCCCGTGGCAGCTGCGTACGCACCGAGGAACGTCTCTGATTGCTCGACACTTGACTCACCGTCGGCGAAGAGCGCCGCAGCTGCGCCTACGAGCGCGGGCTCAGGGAGCGAGACGGCGGAGTCCCAGTCGTCAACGGACGCAAGGACCCCCTGGCACCATCGGATATTCACCGACCACCAGTCGCCATGCCCTACGACCTGCGGCAGGTCCACCTGCAGGCGTAGCGCAACGCGGACAGCCAGGTCATCGATCCAAGCCACGCCTACCGAATCGTTCAGGTCGACGCCGATCTCAGGCGTCGGCGGCCAGAGCCGATCGTGCGGCAACTTCGGCCACTGCAGAAAGCCATACGGCGGAGGTAGCGGAGGCACCTCCGACGCCGCCGGCGCACGACTGATCAGTTCGGCAAGAACTTCTGCCAGGACAACTGCGCCGGTACCGCTGTCGGCCAGCGGCTCGCCCTCAACGAACTCCTCAAGGGAGATCGCCAGGCCGTTGAGCTCGTCTGGACCGCAGAGTGGCTCTGGGCAGTGAAATCCGTTCGCAGACAGCCGCCGCTGCACCTCCGTGCAGGCAATTAGACGAGGACTCCATGGGCGCGCCTTGACCACGACCCGACGACCGGAGACGAGGTCAACCCCGAACACAGCGGACGAGTAGCCGGACTCGAACACCACAGCGTCGACACCACTCCCCAGCAGCGAACGGCACCATCGGTCCAACTCTGCGACCGATACCGAGGGACGGACAGCACTGACCACCTCGCAAGCATGACCATTCTGCGCCGCATGCCGAGTGGGAAATTCGGTGATCGGTTCATCCTCGTCGCCGCACATAACAGTCGGTCAGGGAAGCACCACGGCCCGCTCCGAACCGGCGATAGTTCGCGCAGGTGAACCATCCCACACTCGCTGACGCGGGAGCCGCGACGGCACCCTCGACGCCGTTCGAAGGCGCGCCGTCATCTGGGGGGCAGCGCTGGTGGGGGGGAGCGGTGACGAGGCGCTACCCATCGATAGTTACCCACGCTGGAAGCGCGTGACCTGCGCATTCGCGGTACCGGCGCCTGCGCGAGCCGCGAACGGGACGGCCTGCCAGGCGCGCTCATCGGGTCTCGCCCGCCAGCCACTCCCGCTCCGCGAACGCCGGCCACCGATCACCCGCGTGTCCGGTGCGGTCGGGGCTACGCCGGGTAGGCGGTGATCCCACTCGTCCCACATCTCATGGCCGAAGATCACGCGATGTGTGCGACCGCTTCCTCGAGCGCTCCCAGCAGCGTCTCCGAATCGGTGATCGATCCGAAGAGGGCCTGCAGGACGAGCAACGAGGCGTCGTGGCTGAGGGACGACTCGGCGCCCATCGGCTCAGCCATGCAATCCTCGACGAGCAGGCACTGGTAGTCACGGAACATCGCGTCTCGAACCGTGGATTCGACGCAGACGCTCGTCGTGGCGCCGACGAAGACGAGGGTCTTGACACCGTCATCTCGAAGCAACTTGTCGAGAGGCGTCTCGAAGAAACCGCTGAATCGGTGCTTGTAGATGACGGCATCGTCGGACGCTGGCGTGAGCTCATCGATGATCTCGGTGTTCCAGGTGTCGCGGATGAGAATCCGACCGGTGCTCCCGTTCGGTGCTCGCACCTCCTCGCCGACGCCCCAGGACGAGTGCTTGACCCAGTTCGGAGAATCAGGAGCACCCGCGTCAGACAAGTCCGCACGGAATCCCATCTTCAGATACACGATCTTCATCCCGGCAGCACGAGCCGCCTGAAGAACCCGCGCCGTCGGCTCGATGGCAGCTCGTATGACGGATATGTCGATGCCCGCCCGCTCGAACATCCCGCCCACAGCGGCAAAGTCGTTCTGCATGTCGACGACGATCACAGCCGTTCGTGCGGGTGCCACCGAAACCGAAGTCGGCCTCGCATCGATGGTGACCTCGACCGATCTGGATGTCATGCCGTCCCCCTTGCCCCCAGGCGACCAGCCGCCGCTCGACGCGATCGTACGACCGGCGACGCAGTGGCGCTCACCCCGTCGGGCAGCACACGCATGAGCGAGAGTCAAGCAACTACGGACGCCGGGCATCCCAGATGCGTTGTCGCGGGCACCCCGCTGTCTGGACCGAGCAGCGTTGGTGGGGAGGAGCGGTGACGAGGCGCTACCCCGCGATTGTTACCCACGGTGCGAGCCGGTGACCAGGGCGAACGCGCCCCCGACGGCGGCCTGAAGACGGCGATCACCACGTACCGGCGTTCGGTGACAGGGCGGACTCGCCGAGAGATGGCGAAGGTCATTCGGCAGGGACCCGGCCACTCGCGGCCCATGCTGAGGCGGTCACGACAAACGGTGGTGCTGGGAGGAGTTCGCGGCAGCGCTCCTCCAAGCGTCTCCGCTCGGGCTGGCCCAACGTCGCGATGTACGAGCCCGCGGGGCCGACGCCGAGCTCGAAGGGTTGCCACCAGTCCTCGAAGCTCGGGTGCTCGACCTCGACGGCGAGCTCCGCGTGCTCGATGGCCTCGACACCTGCGTCCCCGAGCAACTGTGCGAGGTGACCGCGGCGTGTTCCCGGAAGGGAGCTCTCGCCGGGAGCCTGGGCATCGAGACCCGTTGCCGACGTCCAGAACAGGCTGAGCGGGCTCCCACCCTCATCGAAATCCCAGACACACGCCGCCACGATGCACAGCTTCCGGAGCTGCAGATCCCGACGCACTTCGTTTGGGGCGACGCTGACGCAGTGTTCCCGTTCACCGACGCCGAGCAATGGGCCGAGGTGGTCCCCGGCGCCACCCTGGACCTCGTTCCAGGATCCGGCCACTTCATCCAAGAAGACGCCACCCAAGACTGCGTCGCAGCCGTCCTCGCACGAGCGGCCGAGAACATCGAGTAGGTCGAGCGACCGGCACCCCCATCTCGACGCAGCTCTCAGTCTCCGACGTCGCACACCGCGATCGAGGGGGCGTCGCGGCGGGCCTTGTCGGTGGCTGTGGGGAGGTCGGCGAGCGTGGTGTAGGCCGTGTGGTCGGGGTCGAGGCCGAGGGCGAGGGCGTCGTCGGGGGTAAGCCGCTCGATGAGCGCCTTCGAGGCCAGAGCGCGCCCACCGGTGGCGCACGCCTCGATGCGGGCCGCCTCGTTGACCTCGTCGCCGAGGGCGGTCACCTCTGAGCGTGCCCCGGTCGTGATGTTGCCGACGTAGAGGGTGGAGCCCCAGTGGAGACCGAAGCGAAGCACGACGTCATCTGGCCCGAGCTCGGTGCGCCGGGCCACGTCGGCTAGCGAGGCGCGCAGGGCGCGGGCCGCCTCGACGCAGGCTCGCGCAGCGGCCGACTCGGACCCCGAGGTCTCGGCCAGGAAGAAGGCGACGACTCCATCGCCGACGTGGCGGCCGACAAGCCCTCCGGCGTCGATCACACACTGGTCCGCGGCCCGCACGAGGCGACGGCCCAATGCGAAGTAGCTGGCTGTGGAGAGACGGCGGGCCAATGAGGAGGAGCCTTCGAGGTCAGCGAACAGGATCGCGGAGGGGCGTCGGGCGGCGCGGGCAACGAGCTGCATGCGCGCGGAGTGTGCGGGGTCGCTCATGGAGGTCACGGCACCGAGCAGTGCCATGCCCGCCAGTGGCTTCGTGATGATGGCGGTCCCGGCTAACCGCCCGGACGCGTCGCGGATGCGTAGCGCGACCATGGGGATGTCGACGGCCCGGTCCACGCTCATGCCGCCCCCGAGGAACGCGATCGCGGCGGGCTCGGCGGGCCTGATGTCGTCGACGAGGTCGCGCATCGAGGGGTCGACGAGGGCGCGAAGTGCGTCCCTTCCACCTGGGGTGTCGGCCAGGACGTACGCACCGACGCCCGCGAAGAAGGCGCGGTTCAGATCCGTCGAGTTCATGCCGAACCGCCAGCTCCGCGCGACCAGCGCTGCTTCCTCGCCGAGGAAGTACCTGCCTATCGCGAACGGCGCCAGCTCGATGTTCGCACCGAAAGTGAGGCGTAGTTCATCGGTGACGTAGACCAGGTTCCAGCGGTCATCGACGATCATCGCCCAGTGGCCAGCCGCGAGCAGTGCCTCCGCCACATCCGCTAGCGCGGGATCTCGTGGAAACGAGTACGGCGCGCCTGCGTCCTCGGACATCAAGGCACCTTATGACCATGGTTGACGGCTCACTCGACGAGCCGGCGGGTTGAGATGCGAACCGCGGTGATTCCGTCGGTGCGTGGCCGGCGCGGCAGGAACAGCAGGCACGCCCAGAATGCCCGTGAACCCCTATCCGCCCCTGTGGCATAAGTGTTGTTGAAGGGCACCCCGCGTTTGGCGGAGCAGCGTTGGTGGGGAGGAGCGGTGACGAGGGACTACCCGTCGATGGTTACCGACGGTGTAGGCCTGTGACCAGGGCTTACGCTCAACAGGAGGCGGCCTGAGGGCCTACTCCGAGCCGCGAAGCAGCGGCCAAGGCGCATCGGCGGAGGCTCAGCCACTCCCTGCCTCACCGCAACGGCAGACAGCGCGAGACAGCCGGCGATCACACGTATAACCGGTGATTGGGGACGGTTACCCGCCGCTTTCGGGGACGTCGTTCTGCGATACCGCTGGCGATGGCGACCCGGGTGCCGATCAGGCATTCGGTCTCGTCACGGGCGAGCGTCGGCGAAAACCCAACCGGCGGAACGTGCTCCCTATCCTCCCCGTCCCGATCGCTGCCGGATCTGGGTTGGTCGTGGAGCGTCCCGGGTCTCTCGAGCCTCGCGGGCTCCGACGCACGGGCGCCGCGGCACTCCAGGAGCGGTGGCCGTCTTCGTCAGTAGTTCGGTGTCGGGAGGCTGGCAAGGCGGAGGGCGGGCAGTGGCAGGGCTCCGGGGCGGGCGAGGTGGTACCCCTGTCCCCAGGGGATGCCGAGGTGCTGGAGGGTGGTGAGCTCACCGGTGATCTCGATGCCTTCGGCGATGATGGTGGCCCCGATCTCGGTGGCGAAGGTGACGAGGGCGGCGGCGAGGGCGCGGCGGACGGGGTCGGCGTCGATGCCGCGGGTGAGGGTGATGTCGAGCTTGAGGATGTGGGGGCGGAGCCGGAGGAGGTGCTGGAAGCTGGCGTAGCCGGCGCCGGTGTCGTCGACAGCGATGCGGACGCCCCTCCGGCGGAGCCGGTCGAGGGCGGCGAGGAGCGTGCTGTAGTCGTCGACGCGGGTGTGTTCGGTGAGCTCGAGCACCACCCGTTCGGCGGGATGCTGGGCGAGGAGGGCGTCGAGCTCGGGGGTGATGAAGGTTGCCGGTGATGCGTTGACGGCCAAGAACGTGGCCGGGGGGAGCTGGTGGAGCTGGTCGAGGGCGGCGGCGATCGCGACCAGCTCCAGCTCGGTGCCCCGCCCGATGTCGTCGGCCTCGGCGAACCATTCGTTGGGGGGCCGGTGGGGCTCGCAGGCGAAGCGGGCGAGGGCTTCGGCGCCGACGACGTCGCCGGTGGCGAGGTCGGCGACGGGCTGGAACACCATGGTGAGTGAGCCGGGGGCAAGAGCTAGGTCGATGCGGTGTTGGCGGCGTTCGTGTTCGGCGGCGGCCTCCCGTTCGACCGCGGTGCGCTCGTCGAGGTTGGCTTGCAGCTCGGCGTTGTGCTGTTGGAGACCGCGGTACAGGGCGCGGGTCTCGAGCAGGTTGGCCACCCGCAGCAGGACTTCGGTGCGGTCGAAGGGCTTGGTGAGGAAGTCCTTGGCGCCGGCGGCCAGGGCCCGCTCTTTGGTCTCGGCGGTGACATCCGCGGTGAGGACCAGGACGGGTAGGAACCCGCCGTCGGGCACCAACCGCTGGAGGGCCTCCATGACGGCGAAGCCGTCGAGGTCGGGCATGTGCAGGTCGAGCAGCACGAGGTCGGGGAGGGAGCTGGCGCAGTGGGCCTGCGCCTGGCGGGGGTTGGTGAAGCCGTGCACCCGGACGACCCCGGCGGTGGCGAGCAGCCGTTCCAGCAGGGCGACGTTGGCGGGCTCGTCGTCGACGATGACCACCGTCGAGGCGGCTGCCACCCCGGCGACGGCGGTCGACAGCGGGACGGCCGCCGTGGGCGTGTCGTGTCGTGGGTGCTGCTGGGTGCTCATCGGTCGGCGAGCGTGTCGTCGAGGAGCCGGAGCAGCTCGCGGACGTCGATGGGCTTGGTGAGGTAGGCGGCGGCGCCGGCGCTGAGGAGGCGCTGCACCTGTCCGGGGGTGGCGTCCGCGCTGACGATCACCACGGGGATCGACGCGGTGGCGGGGTCGTCGCGGAGGCGCTGCAGGACCTGCTCGCCGCCCATGTCGGGCAGGTGCAGGTCCAACAGGACGATCGCCGGGTGGTGCTCGCGGGCCAGCTCCAGGCCGAGGCGGCCGTGCATGGCGGCGACGACCTCGACGTCGGCCCGCTGGGACAGGATCCGTTCGACCAGGGTGAGGTTGGACAGGTTGTCCTCGATGTGCAGCACCACCCGACGGTCCGCCGCCGGCGCAGCGGCCGGTTGGGTCCCGCCGTTGAGGCGCTCGTAGCGCTCGACGGACCCTTCGACCCGGGGCAACTCCACGGTGAAGGTACTGCCCTGCCCCAGCGTGCTGACCGCCGTCAGGGTGCCGCCCATCGCCTCGGCCAGGCGCTGGGACAGGGCCAGGCCGATGCCGGTGCCCTCCTCGCCGGTCTGTTCGGCACCCAGTCGCTCGAACGGGGTGAACAGCATCCCGAGCCGTTCGGCGGGGATGCCCGTGCCGGTGTCGGACACGCTGATGCGCACCCTCGTGGCGTCAGGCTGCTCGCAGGACACCGCGACGCTGCCCCGGGGCCGGTTGTACTTCACCGCGTTGGACAGCAGGTTCAACAGCACCT
>CAYSAC010000092.1:0-11240 GCA_964428815.1 uncultured Acidimicrobiaceae bacterium
CCTCCTTGAAAGGGAGGCGTCCTAGGCCACTGGACGATGGGGGCTCGACTCCCCTGGAGCAGCGCCAGACACTAGCAGTCGGCTTGTCACGCTCAATTTGAGGTCGGCTCAGTCGGGGACTTCGGGGAGCGCCTCCGTCATGGCTGACACCACCTGGTCGAGCAACCAGCCGAGGTACTCGTAGACCGCGTAGGCCGGCGCGCGCGGGTCGTCGAGGTCGAGGCGGGGCAGCGACTCGTCGACGTCGAGGCGCGTGCCGATGACGAGGCGGAGGTCGTTGAGCGCCCCCATCCAGCGGCTCATCTGCTCCTCGTCGAGCCGGTCCTCGCCGAGGGTCTCCTCGACGGTGTCGAGCGCGGAGAGCCGCCGCTCCAGCAGCTCGTCGCGGACGAGGGCCTGGTACTCGCGGTCGCGCTCGGGGTCCTCGTTGTAGGCGGTGGGGAAGAGGCGGCGCACCGAGGGGTCGTCGGTCGTCGCGGTCAGCAGGTCGCGCAGCTGGGGGACGAGCTCGCCGAGCAGCGTCCGCTCCTCGGGCGGAAGCCGCAGCTGGTAGGCGCCGCCACGGACCCGCTTGACCCGGCGGCGGGAGAGGTCCATCAGACGTCGTGCTGCATCGTCGCCCACAAGCCGTGCTCGTGGAGGCGGAAGACATCGAGCTCGGCCTTCTCCCTCGTGCCGTTGGAGACGACGGCGCGGCCCTTGTGGTGGACGTCGAGCATGAGCGAGGTGGCTTTCTCGAGGCTGTAGCCGAACAGCTTCTGGAAGACGAACGTTACGTAGGACATGAGGTTGATGGGGTCGTTCCACACGATGACGATCCAGGGCCGGTCCGCCTCTGCGACCACCTCGTCCACCGGTTCGTCGACCTGGGCTGGTGAGAGCGGGGGGCCGGCCATCTCACGCGACCGCCGGAGCGAGCGGGCTGCGAGCCTCGGCGGCCGCGGACGCTCGCAGCCCGAGGTGGAAGCGCAGCACCGTGACCCACACGAGCACGGCACCGGCGATGTGGACGCCGACGAGCAGGACGGGCACGCCGGTGAAGTACTGGGTGTAGCCGACCGCTCCTTGCGCCACGAGCACGAGGAGCAGCCGCCGCCCGCGCGCCTCGACGTCTGGCGCGGCGCCACCCTGGCGGGCGACCCACACGGCCGCGACCGTCAGCCCCAGGAGCAGCACGACGGCGATGCCGTGGATGCGAGCGACGTCGGCCACGTTGAAGCCGAGCCGGCGGACGTCCTCGTCACCGCCGTGGGGCCCTGCACCGGTCACGGTCGTGCCCGTCGTGATGACGGCGACGGCGGCGACGACGAGCACGCGCGAGAGCGCCCGCAGCTCTGGCACCGCGAGGTCGCGCACCTCGCCATCGGGCTCTTGTCCGGCGCGGTGGTGGAGCACCACGGCGTTCCACACGAGCACCATGGAGAGCAGGAAGTGGCCTATCACGAGCGGCGGCGCGAGGTCGAACAGCACGGTCAGGCCGCCGAGCACGATCTGGCCGATCACGCCTGCGACGAGCCCGAGCGACCACCACGTCAGGTCCTGCCGTGGAGGCGTGCGCACAAGCGATCCGAGCACGGCGAGGATGACGGCGACCGACACCACCCCGGTGAACGTGCGGTTCACGAACTCCACGAGGGCGTGGTACTCGAACGGCGCGACGAGCCGGTCGTCCCGGCACGCCGGCCAGTCCGTGCACCCGAGGCCTGACCCGGTCAGGCGCACCGCGCCGCCGGTCACGATGATCAGCGCGAGCGCGGCGAGTGCGAGACCGGTGATCCGGCGGTACGCAGCAGGGGACACGCGGACGCTCATCACTAGTGCAGCCGCGCGGAAGTTCCGTGCGGTACATGCGTGAGACTTCCGCGTGGTTGCACTAGCGCGGACCGGTGACCCTTGCGACGACGAGAGCGATGTCGTCGCGGACCTCGCGGGGCGCGAGCTCGACGACAGTGTCGAGGATCACCTGGGCGATGTCGTCGGCCTGGCGGGACGTGAGCATGTTGCGGACGAGCCGCCCGAGTTGAAGCTCGTCGAAGAGCTCTGGCTGGTCGCGCTGCTCGACGACGCCGTCGGTGTACAGCACCAACGTGTCGGACAGACCCAGGTCGACGGTGCGCTCGTGGAAGCACGCTTCTGGGAACACCCCGAGGAGAGCGCCCTTCGTAGCGATCTGATCGACGGTGCCGTCGGGGTGGATGACGAGCGGCGGCGGGTGCCCGCCGGCGGCGACGACCGCCCGGAACCCTGTCGGCGTCGGGGTCAGCTGGACGACCGCGGCGGTCACGAACCGCACCGTCGGACGGCCGGTCGCAGCGACGCGCTCAGCGTGCCCGTACAGCAGCGCCTCGTTGAGCTGGCGGAGCATCGTGGCCGGTCCCGCGCCGCCGAGCGCGCCAGCCCGCAGCGTGTGCCGGGCGACGCTGGTCAGCGTGGCCGCATCGACGCCCTTGCCCTGCACGTCGCCGACGAGCAGCACCGCCGACCCGCCGGGCGTCCGCAGCGCGTCGTAGAAGTCGCCGCCCGCGGCGTGGCCTTCGACGGCCGCGAGGTAGCGAGCCGCGACCTGGAGGTGCTCGACGGGGAGGAGCACCTCGGGCAGCAGGCTGTGCTCGAGCGTCGAGGAGGTTGTGGCCTGCTCGGCGAACAGGAGCGCGTGGTCGAGGGCATGGGCGGCGCGCTCCGCGAGTTGGGTCGCGACCGCGCGCTCGTCCTCGGTGACGGCTCGGTCGTGACGCCGCAGTGCGAGCCACCCGACGTGTTGGCCCCGTGCGTGCAGCTCGAGGGTGCACGCCCGCTCGCCGTCGTCCGAGCCAGGGTCCGGGTCGGGCAGCGCAGGCTGGCCGTGCTGGCGGGCGAGCGTCAGGCAGCATTCGTCGGCGAGGTACGGAACGGCGAGGTCGTCGAGCGCGGCGACCACTCGCTCGACCTCGAGGCTGGCCGCCAGTGCGTCCGAGGCCTTGGCGAGGAACTCGAGGTCGGCGCGGGCGCGCTGCTCGGCCCGCTGCAGGTCCGCCCGCTCGAGGGCCTGCGCGCACTGGTCGCCGACGGTACGGAGGAAGGCGGCGAGCTCGCTGGCCATCGCCGGCGGTGCCGTAGCGTCCGATGTGGCGCGCTCGGCGGCCGCCCGCACCGCCTCGACAGGGTCGTCGGTCCGATCGAGGGCCGCGAGCTCCTCGGCGAGGCCGTTGACACGGGCGAGCCACGCCGTCCGGAGCTGACCGCGGGCGCGGAGCTCGAGCCCTGCCTCCACGTAGAAGGCCAACGTCGCACCGCCGATGACGAAGGCGAGCTCGAGCAGGCCACCGGAGGCCGTCTCGCCGACCTCGAACAACCGCCACGCCGCGACCGCGAAGGCGAGCGCGCTGGCGACCCCGCACAGGAAGCCGCCGAGCACGGTGACCCCGATGATGACGGCGGTCGCCGTCAGCACGAGCCAGACCTCGGGGTCGCGCAGCTCGTCGACGAGCTCGGCCGCGGCCACGGCACCACCGACGGCTGCGCCCCAGGCGAGGATCCGGACGGCCACCGGGCGGGAGCGCCTGGACCCAGTCCCTGTCGTCGGCGACCCCGTCACCGTCGGGATCGTATCGGTGGCCGCCTTCGACCACCCTCGCCGGTCTCCTACGATGGGGCCTCATGGGTTCTGGGGCGGGCATGGGCGATGGCGAGGGGGTCGGCGCTCTGTCGATCGTCGCCGTCGAGCGCGAGGGGTCCACGGCAATCGTGGTCGCCGGTGAGCTCGACAGCTTTACGGCCGACAGCGTGCGCGACGCGGTCGCCGCGGTCGGCGACGGCGACGTCGTGCTCGACCTCGACGGCGTCCGGTTCATCGACAGCTCCGGGCTGGCGTCGATCATCGAGTCCCACCTGTACCTGATCGAGCGGGAGCGCCGGCTCGTCGTCGGACCCCGATCCCCGGTCGTCCAGCGGCTGCTCGACCTGACGGGCGTGCAAGAGGCGCTCGACCCACCAACCTGACCCTTTGGCCCGTGTTCGGGCGTCGGGTCTAGCCTGCGACCCGCGATGTTGCAGACCGCCCGGCCCCCGCTGCGAGCTCGCCTGGCGGGCTACGTCGCCTTGACCAAGCCGCGCATCATCGAGCTGCTCTTGGTCACCACGGTGCCGACGATGATCGTCGCCGAGCGCGGGCTGCCCTCGGTGTGGCTCATGGCGATGACCGTCCTCGGCGGCACGCTCGCCGCCGGCGGGGCGAACGCCATCAACATGGTCGTCGACCGCGACATCGACAAGGTGATGGACCGCACGAAGGGCCGTCCGCTCGTCACCGGGGTAATCGGACCGCGCGGCGCCCTTGTGTTCGCGATCGCGCTCGAGGTCGTTGCGTTCGCCCTGCTCTGGACGACCGTCAACCTGCTGAGCGCCTTGCTCGCCGTGGTCGCCTGCCTCTTCTACGTGTTCGTGTACACGCTCTGGCTGAAGCGAACGTCCACCCACAACATCGTGATCGGTGGCGCCGCCGGCGCGGTCCCGGTCCTGATCGGATGGTCCTCGGTCACTGGCACGCTGGACTGGGCGCCCGTCGTCTTGTTCGCGGTGATCTTCTACTGGACGCCCCCGCACTTCTGGGCCCTGGCCATCCGCTATCGCGAGGACTACGCGCGGGCCGACGTGCCGATGCTGCCAGCGGTGGTCAGTCTCCGGACCACGTCGATCCGCATCCTGGGCTACACGCTGCTGCTGTGGGCGCTCACGATCGCGTTCTCGCCGGTCGCGGGCATGGGGCACCTGTACCTCGGCACCGCGCTGGTGCTCGGCGCGGTGTTCACCTGGTACTCGTGGCGGCTGCTTCAGGACTCGACGCCCGCTCGCGCGATGCGCCTCTTCAGCTACTCGATCACCTACATCAGCCTGCTCTTCGGCGCCATGGCCCTCGACCAGCTGTTGCGTTCCGGTGTGTGAGTCCCGGGTTTCGGACCATCTGGCACGCATGACTAGATTCCACGACCGAATCAGTCCCCCTGACCAGGTGCGCCCATGACCCTCACGGACACGACCCCCGCATCGGCCACCGACGCTGACGCGACCCCCGCGATCGAAGCGCCCAGGGGGCTCGCCGCCATCGTCGGTGCGAGCGACCACACCGCCATCGGTCGCCTCTACATCGCGTCGTCGCTGCTGTTCCTCATCGCTGCGGGCGTCGTCGGCGCGCTGCTCGGCGCCGAGCGGATCGACACCTCGGGGCTCGCGGTGTTCGACGGAAGCTCGCTCGCCCAGATGTTCACCTTCCACAGCGTCGTCGGGTCGTTTCTCTTCCTCCTGCCGCTCGTGGTCGGCCTGGCCACCGCCGTCGTCCCGCTGCAGGTCGGCGCGCCGACGATCGCCTTCCCGCGCGCGGCGGCAGCCTCGTTCTGGACCTACCTCGTCTGCGGTTTGCTCGTGGTGGCCTCCTACGCCATCAACGGTGGGCCCTTCGGCGGCGACAGCGACGGCGTCGCCCTGTTCGTCCTGGCCCTCGCGGGCGTCGTCGTCGCCCTGGCTGTCGCGATGATCTGTCTGGTCACGACCGTCGTCAGCCTCCGCGCCCCCGGCGTCACCCTCGCCCGCACGCCGCTCTACGCGTGGTCGACCCTTGTCGGCGGCGTCGTGTGGCTGCTCACGCTGCCGGTCCTGCTCGGCGTGCTCGTCCTCGTCTACGCCGACCACCGCCAGGGGCGACTCCTGCTCGGCGGGAACAACGGCGTCTACGTGCGCCTGTCGTGGGTGTTCGGGCAGCCCGCGCTCTACGCGTTCGCCATCCCCGTGCTCGGGTTCATCGGCGACGTCGTCCCCGTGTTCAGCTCGACCCGCCACAAGCTGCACCGGGTCGCGATGGGCGCGATCGGGCTGTTCGCCGCGCTCAGCGTCGGGGCATGGGCCCAGCCGGCGTTCGTGATCGACGGTGGCGCGCCGACGCGCGACTGGCTCTTCGAGGCGCCGTGGATCGCGGTGTCCTTCGCCATCCTCCTCCCGACCTTTGCGCTGCTCGGGCTCTGGGCCGGCACCGCTCGCTCCGGGCGCGTGCGCCTGAGCAGCCCGCTCATCTACGCCGCCGCCTCAGCCATCATGCTCGTCGTCGGGCTTGCGGCCGGTGCGGCCAGCTCGATCGACGCGCTCGACGTCTACGACACGACCTGGACCACGGCAACCGCGCACTACGTGCTCCTCGCGACCGCGATCGCGCTCATGGGCGGCGTCACCTACTGGGCGCCGAAGATCTTCGGGCGCAGCCTGGGCGAGGCGCCGAGCCGGCTTGCCGCGACCCTGCTGCTCTTCGGCACAATCGGCCTTTCGTTCCCCGACGTCGTGTCCGGCGCGCTCGACCAGGTCCCCTTCTTCGGCGAGGTCACCGACGAGGTCGACACGATCGAGGCGCTGAACATCGTCTCGTTCCTCGGCGGCGCCCTCGTCATCGCCGCCGTCCTCCTGTTCATCGCGACCCTGCTGCGCACGGCCCGGTCGCGCGAGCTGCCTGGCGACGACCCGTGGGGCGGGCACACGCTCGAGTGGGCGACCAGCTCGCCCCCGCCGGTCGGCAACTTCGCGACGCTCCCCGACGTCGGTTCGGAGGCTCCCCTGTACGACGCCCGCCACCGGGCCGAGGAGGCCGACTCCTGATGGCCACCACCTCGCTCGCCCTCGCTCCGCCCCCTGACGCCCGCCGGCCCCGCGTGCTGCTCGTCGGGGCCAGCCTCGGCGCCGCCGCCAGCGCGCTCGTCGTGCTGACGTTGGTCACCGCCTACGCCCAGCTGCGCAGCAGCGTCGTCGCCGAGGGCGAGGCGTGGCTTCCGGAGGGCACCTTCCTGCCTCTCACGCCGGGCAGCATGGGCATGACGACGCTGCTGATGTCGGGCGTGACGATGGCGTGGTGCGTGTACGCGCTGCGCAACCGTGACCGCTCCCACGCCTACCTCGCGCTGGGGGTGACCGCGGTGCTCGGCGTCGCCTACATCGCGGACATCGTCTACCTCCTGAGCCAGATACAGATCGGCGTGGCCGACTCGCCCCAGGGTCTGCTGCTCTACGTCATCCCGAGCGCGCACATCGCGATGACCGCGATCGGGCTGCTGTTCGCGCTCGTCATGGGATTCCAGGCGCTCGGCGGTCAGCTCACCGGTCGCGACGCCGAGGGGATGAGCGCTGCCGCCCTCTACTGGTACGTCACCATCACCGTGTACTCGGTGATCTGGTACGCCGTCTTCATCACGAAGTAGGACCGACGACACGATGATCACCACCGGATCCAAGTGGTTCTTCGGCTTGAGCGCCCTCACGCTCGTGCTCGCGGCTGCGTACGGCTGGACCACCGGCGGCAACGGCCTCGGGCCGATCAGCATCGGCTACAAGGGCGGTGTCGGCGACCACCTCGGCTACGGGCTGCTGGTCAGCATCAGCGCCTTCGCCGCGCTGCTCGGTCTTGTCTCGGTCTCGACCCGCGACGCCGACCCCGAGGCGCTGGCGCAGCTCGCCGGCACCGACGAGCCGCCCGCCGCCCGCCCCGTCCGCCACACCTACTGGCCGATCGTCGCCGGCTTCGCCACAGCGTGCGCGATCGTCGGTCTCGTCGTGGGGACACAGCTCTTCGTGCTCGGCCTGGTGGCCGTAGCGGTCGTGCTCGTCGAGTGGATGGTCCTCGCGTGGTCGGACAACGCCACCGGCGATCCTGAGGCCAACCGCCAGATCCGGAACCGGTTCATGAACCCGGTCGAGGTGCCGGCCGCCGGCGTCATCTCGGTTGCCGTCATCATCTTCGCCATCTCCCGCGTCTACCTGAGCGTCTCCAAGCTCGGCGCGGTCGGGGTGTCCATCGGCATCGCCCTCCTCATCCTCGGTGTCGGCGCGCTCGTTGCCGCACGGCCGCGGATCAGCTCGAGCGCTGTCGCCGCGCTGCTGCTGCTCGGCGCGATCGGCACCATCGCCGCCGGCGTCGTCAGCGCCGCGGTCGGCGAACGCGAGTTCCAAGAGCACGAGGAGCACGCGCCATGAGCCGCCGCACGTCCCCCCGCCGCCGCTACATCGCCGCCGCGCTGCCGCTCGTCCTGCTGCTGGGCGCCTGCGCGAAGGACGCGCCGCAGGACACCCTCGAGCCTGAGGGACCGATCGCCCGGACCATCGACAACCTGTCCAACCAGGTCTTCTGGGTGGCGGCCGTCGTCTTCGTCCTCGTGCAGGGCGGCGCGCTGTTCCTCGCGTTCAAGTTCCGCAAGCGGGCTGACGACGACGGCTCGATCCCCGAGCAGCTGCACGGCAACTTCAAGCTCGAGATCGGCTGGACGATCGTGCCCGCGATCGTCCTTGCCGGCATCTCCATCCTCACCGTCGCCACGCTGTTCGACATCACCGACGAGCCCGAGGGCGCGATGGAGGTCGACGTCTACGGCCAGCAGTGGTGGTGGTCCTACGAGTACGACCTCGACGGCGACGGCGAGAAGGAGATCGTCACCGCCAACGACCTCGTGATCCCCGCGGGTGAGCCTGTGAACCTCCGCATACGGTCGCGCGACGTCATCCACTCCTGGTGGGCACCCAAGCTCAACGGGAAGAAGGACGCCGTTCCTGGGCGGACGCACCCACTGACCATCGAGTCCGACCGGGCCGGCACCTTCGTCGGGCAGTGCACCGAGTACTGCGGCCTGTCGCACGCGTACATGCGCATCCGTGTCATCGCCCTCGACCGGCCCGACTTCGACCGCTGGGTGAAGGCCCAGACCACCGAGCCCGACGCACCTCAGGGTGCGCTCGCCCAGGAGGGCCTCGAGCAGTTCCGCACCCTGTGCAGCCAGTGCCACGTCGTGCGCAGCACCGACGGCGGCAATGCCGAGGAGTTCGACGGCAGCGCCGAGCTCGTATCCGGCGTGGCGCCCGACCTCACGCACTTCGCGACCCGCGGCGCGTTCGCGGGCGCCATCTTCGACCTGTGGCAGGACACCGACGGCGACGGCATCGTCCAGTACGGCGAGATCGGCGGCGAGCTCAATGCGCCTGACCTCGAGGCGTGGCTGCGCGACCCGCCCGGCCGCAAGCCGATGGCAGCGGGCGGCCGGCGAGGCATGCCCAACCTGAACCTGACCGAAGACCAGATCGACGCCCTCGTCGCCTTCCTCTCACAACTGGACTGAACCAATGGCGATCGACGAACGACCCCTCACCCCCCTCGAGCTCACCACCGGCGGCGCACTTCCGGCCCACCGGCCCCTCGGCGTGTTCACGCGGCCGAGCTCGACCACCGGGTGGCGCAGCTGGCTGACGACCGTCGACCACAAGCGCATCGGGATCATGTACGGCGCGTCAGCGCTGTTCTTCCTCATGGTCGGCGGCGTCGAGGCGCTGGCCATCCGAACGCAGCTGGCCGCGCCAGACGGCAAGGTTTTCTCCGCCGACCTCTACAACCAGCTCTTCACGATGCACGGCGTGACGATGGTGTTCCTCGTCGTCATCCCGATCGGCGCGGCCTTCTCGAACTTCCTGATCCCGCTGCAGATCGGCGCGCGTGACGTCGCGTTTCCGCGCCTCAACGCGTTCAGCTTCTGGTGCTTCCTCTCCGGGGGCATCTTCCTGAACTCGTCCTGGCTGCTCGGCGGCGGGGCTGACGGCGGATGGTTCGCCTACGCGCCCAACACCGGCGTGACGTTCTCACCCAGCCACGGCATGGACTTCTACGCGCTCGGGTTGCAGATGACCGGCATCGCGTCGCTCGTCGGCGCGATCAACCTGATCGTCACCTGCCTCAACATGCGAGCGCCCGGCATGACGCTCATGAAGATGCCGGTGTTCACGTGGATGGCGCTCGTCGTCCAGTTCCTGCTCGTGTTCGCGCTGCCGGTGATCACCGTCGCGCTGTTCCTGCTGATGTTCGACCGGCTCTTCGACGCCAACTTCTTCAACGTCAGCCAGGGCGCGGACCCGCTGCTGTGGGAGCACCTCTTCTGGATCTTCGGCCACCCCGAGGTGTACATCCTGATCCTGCCTGCCTTCGGCATCGTGTCGGAGATCATCCCCGTGTTCTCCCGCAAGCCGATCTTCGGCTACCCGTTCATGGTGTTCTCCGGCATCGCCATCGGCTTCATGGGCTGGGGCGTGTGGGCGCACCACATGTTCGCCTCCGGCCTCGGGCCGATCTCGATCGCCGCCTTCTCCCTGTCGACCATGTTCATCGCAGTGCCAACCGGCGTGAAGATCCTCAACTGGTTGGCCACGATGTGGGGCGGGAAGATCACGTTCGCGACGCCGATGCTGTTCTCCGTCGGTCTCGTCACGATGTTCACCATCGGTGGTCTATCCGGGGTCACGCACGCGGTGTCGCCCGCCGACCTGCAGCAGACCGACACCTACTACATCGTCGCCCACTTCCACTACGTGCTCTTCGGCGGCGCGCTGTTCGGCTTCGTGGGCGGCCTCTACTTCTGGTGGCCGAAGGTGTTCGGCTACATGCTGAGCGACCGTCTCGGCAAGGTGCACTTCTGGCTGATGCTCATCGGGTTCAACCTCACCTTCGGACCGATGCACATCCTCGGGCTGCAGGGCATGCCCCGCCGCACCGCGACCTACAAGGACGGCTACGGCTTCAACGTCTGGAACATGGTCTCGACCATCGGTGCCTTCACCATCGCGGCCTCGTTCGCGTTGTTCTTCTGGAACATCTTCACGAGCCATCGCAACGCCAAGGACGCGCCTCCCGTCGGACCCGATCCATGGGACGCTCGCAGCCTCGAGTGGATGCTCCCGTCGCCCCCGCCGGCCCACAACTTCGACGAGGTGCCAACCGTCAGCCAGCTCGACGAGTTCTGGCACCGCAAGTACGGCACCGACGAGAACCACCGCACCGTGCGGGTCAAGACGATCGAGGAGGTCGCCCAGAAGGGCGACGCGGTCGGCGTCCACCTGCCCAGCCCGTCGTACTGGCCGCTCGTCATGGCGCTCGGGCTGCCGCTGATCGCGTACGGCCTCATCTTCCACCTCGGCTTCGCGGTCGCCGGCGGCATCCTCGTCGTCTCCGGCGTGTACGGCTGGGCGCTCGAGCCTGCGACCGACGATGAGGCCGGCCACGGCCACCACGAACCAGAGGCTGCCCCCGAGGAGGAGGTGATCGGCGTTGACTGAGACCGCTGTCCAACCGCACGGCGAGGTGCACCACCAGACAAGCACCGGCATCTCGAACGAGAAGCTCGGGATGTGGGTGTTCCTCGGCTCGGAGTGCCTGCTCTTCGGCGGCCTCATCTCGACCTACCTGCTGTACCGCCACC
>CAYSAC010000093.1:0-11218 GCA_964428815.1 uncultured Acidimicrobiaceae bacterium
GGTTGGCGAGCTGGGTGAGCGAGTCGTGGAGCGCCTGGTGCGCGAGCTCGTCCTCCAGCCGCTTGCGCTCGGTGACGTCGCGGAAGCTCCAGACCCGGCCGACGATCTGGCCGTCCACGCGCTGGGGCATCGAGTAGCGCTCGAACACGCGCCCGTCGATGAACTCGAGGATGTCGTGGCTCTCAGCGTCGGGATGGGCGTAGAGCTCGGACACCTTCGCGACGAACAGCTCGGGGTTTACGAGCTGCGCGAGGACATACTCGATCGCGGCGGCGTCGTCCCTCGTGGCGACGAGCACGTCCGGGATGCCCCACATGTCGACGAAGCGGCGGTTGAGGCTCGTGATCGCGCCGGACCGGTCGACGACGAGGATGCCGTCGTTGGTCGAGTCGAGGGTCGCGCTCAGCAGCGACAAGGTCGTGCGCAGCTCGGCCTCGACCGCCTTGCGCTGGCTGATGTCGTGGCCGGACACGACGAAGCCGCCGACGGTCGGGTCCTCGATGAGGTTCACAATCGTGAGCTCGAAGGGCACGGGTTGGCCGGCGTCGCCGCGACGCAGCTCGACCTCGATCGTGGGGGCGGCCGCCGCGCCAGGGGGACCGGCGGCTGCGACCGCCAGCATCTCGGCAAGGGCGCCGCGGTCCTGTTCGACCACGAGGTCTGCCAGCGGCTGACCCACGACGACATCGTGGTCGTGGGCGAGCATGCGGGCGAGCGCTCCGGACGCGGACTCGACGTCGCCAGCAGGCGACACGAGCATCGTCAGCGCCGCCGCGTTCTGCACCAGCGAGCGGAACTTGGCGACGTCGTCGGAGGCGACCTCGAAGCCGCGCCGCGCCGTCAGATCGCGGACCGACAGCACCAGCCGCCCATCGGGCGGGCCTGGCAGGGGAGCGCCTATCAGCTCCACGAGCCGCCACCCGGATGCGGCCATCAGTCGGATCTCGATCGGGGCGCCCGTCTCCTTGTCCTGGACCGTCATGAGGGACAGCAGCACGAAGTCGAGGTCGTCGGGATGCACCAGCTCGAGCCCCGACATGCCGATCGACTCCACCATGCAGCGGCCGAAGAACACCTCAGCAGCGTGGTTGCCCCAGAGCAGCGCGGCCTCGGCGTCGACCACCAGGACGGGGTCGGGCAGCCCGCTCAGCACGCTCAGCAGCGTGCGGTCGTCCAAGAGCGCGCGCGTTTCGAGCGGCAGCACACCCAGGTGATCGGCCGTTCGAGCCACAAACCTGAAGAATCGGAAGGCCCAGAGCCGTATGGCCTAGGTGACTTTACATAACCAGGATTATGGGCGCAGCGATCCCAGACGGCGCGCTGCCTGCTCCGGGGTTGCCCGATCTGTTTGAGGGAGCGTCGGCCGCCTCTCAGGTCAACAGATCAGGCATGGATTGCCCGATCTGGTTGAGGGAAGCGCAGGAGGCTCCCGAGTCACAACGCCGGCCCCTCCCCCAGCCGGGGGGACTGCGCGCCGATCGGCCTAGGGGCGGTGCGGTGGAGAGCCAGGACCACCGATTCCGTGGGCGCAGCGAACTGTCAGACCAGGGCCAGGATCTCGTCCTCGGTCATCACGCCTGGCTGCCACGCCTCTCTGGTGGCCTGGTGCATCAGGCGCTGGAGGGACTCGTTGACGGGCGTCGGGATGCCGTGCAGGCGGCCCAGCAGGACGATCTCGCCGTTGAGCAGGTCGGTCTCGACGTCGGGCGCGCCCCGGACGAGGCTCTGCCAGGTCGAGCCGCCCCGGCGCTCGCCGTCGATCGGCCGCACAGAGAGGTGCTCGCCCCGCCGGGCCAGGTCCTCCTCCTCGCTGGCGACCTCGATCCCGGCGGCGGCCAGGCAGGCAACGCCCTCGGCCTTGGCCATCGGCCATAGCGAGCCGCCTCGGCCCTGCAGGCCGCAGAGCGCCTGGATGGCATTCCCGAGGTTCATGAGGAGCTTGGCGTGCTTCCACCGCATGATGTCGGGCGTCGCCTCCGAGCTGAAGGTGGCGGACCGGAAGGCGGAGGCGATGGCCTCGGCCGTCTCGTCGACCCCTCTCGGGTAGCGGCCGAGGTCCAGGATGCCGGTCGTCGGGGATGACGACGCGTCGACCACGCCCGGCGAGACGTGCGTTGCCGGCAGCATCACCGCCACGCCGTAGACGTTGGTGAAGCGGCGCAGCACCTCCCGCTCGTTGGCCACACCGTTCTGGAGGCACGCGACCGGCGTCGACGAGGGCGCACCCGCCAGGGCGGCGAGCGCAGCTGGGGTCTGCTGCCCCTTCACCGCGAGAAGGATGACGTCCCCCTCCCCCACACCTGCCGCCACCGGGTCGGCGTAGGCGGGCACGTCGAGCGTGACGCTGCCATCGGGCGACCGGACGGTGAGGCCGTCGCGGCGGATGGCCTCGAGGTGCGCTCCCCTGGCGATCAGCGCGACCTCGAGGCCCGCCTCGGCCAGCCGGCCCCCGACCACGCCACCGATGGCCCCGGCCCCGAACACGACGTAGCGCATGACCACGGATTCTGCCCCGCAGCGCAAAGTTCGCGGGTTCCGCGGAAGGTTCTTGGTCAGGTGGCGTTGTATCTCTACAATGTCGATCAACAAACCTCAAGGACGGAAGGGGAACCACGAACCGCACCCCCCGACGCCCGCTGACGGCGTTGCTCCTCGCCCTGCTCCTCGCCCTGCTGGCGGCGGCGTGCGGCGACGACAGCGCCGGGTCGAGCACCACCGAGGGCACCGACGGCTCAAGCGAGCCGGTCACCCTGCAGCTCGGATACTTCCCCAACGTCACCCACGCCCCCGGCATCGTCGGCGACCGCCACGGCGAGTTCCAGAAGGCGCTCGGCGACAACGTCACCATCAAGACCTCGACGTTCAACGCCGGCCCCGAGGCGATCGAGGCGCTATTCGCTGAGGCGCTGGACATCACGTTCATCGGACCGAACCCGGCCATCAACGCCTTCGCCCAGTCCGACGGCGCGGCCATCCGGATCATCGGTGGCTCCACGTCCGGCGGCGCCTACCTCGTCACCAAGCCGGAGATCACCTCGCCTGAGGAGCTCAAGGGGACGAGCATCGCCAGCCCCCAGCTCGGCAACACCCAGGACGTCGCGCTGCGCGCGTGGCTGAAGGAAGAGGGCCTCAGCAGCGACACCTCAGGTGGTGGCGACGTGTCGATCGTGCCGCAGGCCAACGCCGACACGCTGAGCGCGTTCATCTCCGGTGACATCGACGGCGCATGGGTGCCCGAGCCTTGGGCGACGCGCCTCGTCCAGAAGGGCGGCGGCAACGTGCTCGTCGACGAGCGCGACCTGTGGCCACGCGGCGAGTTCGTCACGACGCAGGTGATCGTCCGCACCAAGTTCCTCGAGGAGCACCCCGACGTCGTCAAGAACTTCCTGCACGGGCTGTACGACGCGGTCGAGTTCGTCAACGCCTACCCCGAGGAGGCGAAGACGATCACGAACGAGGGCATCGGCGAGATCACCGGCAAGCCGCTCAAGGCTGAGGTGATCAATGCGGCGTGGGAGAACCTCACCTTCACGGTCGACCCGATCGCGTCGTCGCTCGCCAAGTCGGCGGAGGACGCGACGGCGGTCGGCGTGCTCGATCCCGTCGAGCTCGATGGCATCTACGACCTCAACTTCCTGAACGAGGTTCTCGCAAAGGCCGGCAAGCACGAGGTCAAGGGGTTGTGACGCAAGAGACCACGGAGGGCCTGACCGCGACGGGCACGCCCTCGCTACCACCCACCCCGCTCGCCGCGCTTCGCATCGCGAACGTGTCGAAGGCCTATGGGCACGGCGCCTCGGCCGTGCCCGCCCTCGATCGGGTCACCATCGACGTCCAAGCCGGGGAGTTCGTCTGCATCGTCGGCGCATCCGGCTGTGGCAAGAGCACGCTTCTCAACCTCATCGCGGGCCTGGACCAGCCGACCGCCGGCACCGTCGACGCGCGGGGCCGGGTCGCGCTGATGTTCCAGGACGCCGCGCTCTTCCCGTGGCTGACCGTCAGCCAGAACATCGAGCTCGCGCTCCGACTGCGCGGCATCGCCCGCAAGGACCGAGCCCGGCAGGCCGAGCAGCTCTTGCACACGGTGCACCTCGACGGCTTCGGGCACCGCAGGCCACACGAGCTGTCGGGTGGCATGCGCCAGCGGGTATCCCTCGCCCGGGCGTTCGGACAGGAGGCCGACATCCTCCTGATGGACGAGCCGTTCGGCGCCCTCGACGCGATGACCCGCGACATCCTCCACCACGAGCTCGAGCGGTTGTGGGCCGACCGCAGCCTCAGCGTTGTGTTCGTGACCCACAACGTGCGTGAGGCCGCCCGCCTAGGCGACCGCATCATCCTGCTGTCGAGCCGGCCGGGCCGGGTCGTGGCCGAGTTCCCCGTCGACATCGAGCGCCCCCGGCGCATCGAGGCCTCGGACGTCAGCGCGCTGGCCGGTTCGGTGACCGAGCGGCTGCGGGAGGAGGTGCGCCGCCATGCCGGCGACTGATCAGGACAAGGTGCTCGACGCCGAGCTGGCTGGCCTCGACGCGCTCGAGACGGCGACCGGGCCACGCCGCAGCCGCGCCGCGCTGGCGTGGTCGGCGACATGGCCGAAGCTGGCAGCAGTCGCGATGGCGCTGTTCATCTGGCAGGTCGTCGTTTGGAGCAGGTGGCGACCTGAGTTCGTCCTGCCCGGGCCGCTGAAGGTGCGCGACGCGCTGTTCGAGCAGGTCCGCAGCGGTGAGCTGTGGACCGCGCTCCGCATCACCCTCTGGCGCGCCGCCACCGGGTTCTTGCTATCCGCCGTCATCGGCTCGATCGTCGGCGCGCTCGTCGCCCGCATCCGCGTGCTGCGCGTCGCGTTCGGCTCGTTCATCACCGGGCTCCAGACGATGCCGTCGATCGCGTGGTTCCCGCTCGCGCTGCTGCTGTTCAAGCGCTCCGAGGGCGCCATCCTCTTCGTCGTCGTGCTCGGCGGGGCGCCCGCCATCGCCAACGGGCTCATCTCCGGCGTCGACAACATCCCTCCCCTGCTGTTGCGGGCCGGCCGCGTCCTCGGCGCCAGGGGCCTGACCCTGTTCCGCCACGTCGTGCTGCCGGCTGCGTTGCCCGGCTTCGTGGCCGGCCTCAAGCAAGGCTGGGCCTTCGCGTGGCGCTCCCTCATGGCCGGCGAGCTGCTGGTGATCATCGTCGGCAAGCAGTCGGTCGGCGTGCAGCTGCAGACCGCACGCGACTTTGCCGACTCGGAGAGCCTGATGGCGACGATGGTCGTCATCCTCATGATCGGCATCGTCATCGACGCGTTGCTCTTCGGCACCGTGGAGAAGACGATCCGCCGCCGCTGGGGGCTGATCGACCAGGGGCGCTGAGGGCGCCAGCGGTACCGTGAGGGCTCATGACTGAGACCCGGCGCCGCGCCAAGCCCCACGACGAGGAGCGCTCGGCGCGCCGTGATGTCCGACGCGCCGAACTGCTGAGCGCCGCGATCGAGGCCATCCGGGCGCTCGGCCCCGGCGTGACGATGGAGCAGCTCGCGGCAGCGGGCGGCGTCACGAAGCCGATCCTCTACCGGCACTTCAGCGACCGCGACGGGCTCATCAGCGCGGTCGCCGACGTGTTCGCGACCGATGTGCTCGATCGCGTGCAGGGATCGCTGGGCGCGGAGTCCGGCCCGCGCGACCTGCTCGTGTCGACCGTCGACTCTTACGTGAGCTTCATCGAGCGCGACCCGAACCTCTACCGCTTCCTCATCCAGCACGTCGCGGCCAAGTCCCAGGCGGCGACGCTGCCCATGAACGGGCTCATCGACCAGATCAGCCGCTCGGTCGCGTCGGTCATCGGCGAGCAGCTGCGCGCGTTCGGCCTCGACTCCGGTCCGGCCGAGCCCTGGGCCTACGGCATCGTCGGCATGGTCCACCAGGCCGGGGATTGGTGGCTCGACCACCAGACCATGCCGCGCGCCAGACTGGTCGAATACATCGCCTCGCTGCTATGGGATGGCCTCGGTGGGCAGGCCGGTACCATCGCGGCGGCACCGCAGGAGGACCCATGAGCGCACCCCGCACCCCGCACAGCTTCCCGACGTTCACGTCGAAGGACGACGAGCGCACCCACATCAAGCAGCGCATGGCTGCCGCGTTCCGGCTGTTCGACCGCTTCGGCTTCAACGAGGGTGTCGCCGGCCACCTCACCGCACGCGACCCCGAGCACCCCGAGCTGTTCTGGGTCAACCCGTTGGGCATGAGCTTCGGGATGATCCGAGCCTCCGACCTCATCTGCGTCGACCACGACGGCAAGGTCGTGGAGGGCACGTGGCCGGTCAACCAGGCTGCCTTCGCCATCCACTCCCAGGTCCACGCGGCCCGGCCCGACGTCGTCTCCGCGGCACACACGCACAGCCCCTACGGGCGGGCGTGGTCGACCCTCGGCCGCACGCTCGACGCGATCACCCAGGACTCCTGCGCGTTCTTCGAGGACCACGCCCTCTTCGACGACTTCACCGGCGTGGTCGACGACGTGCTCGAGGGCAAGCGCCTCGCCCACGCGCTCGGTGACAACAAGGCAGCGATCCTCCGCAACCACGGCCTCCTGACCGTCGGCCACACCGTGGACGAGGCGGCGTGGTGGTACATCACGATGGAGCGCACCTGCCACGTGCAGCTCATGGCCGAGGCCGCGGGCAAGCCGGTCCTGATCGACGAAGAGGTCGCCCGGTTGACAGCGAGCCAAGTCGGTTCCCACGTCGCGGGCTGGTTCAGCTTCCAGCCGCTCTACGACAAGATCGTGACCGACCAGCCCGACCTGCTCGACTGACGTCATGACGGTCACCCCGATCGATGCGCGGCTGCGAGAGCGCCGGGAGGCGGCGATCCGAGCGCTCGTCGACGCCCAGAACCGTCACGACCTCGACGGCGCACTCGCGGCCTTCGGCCACCCACGGTTCGAGCTGATCGGGACCGGCCGCGTGTACGACGGCCGCGCCGAGGTCGTCGCCTACCTGTCGGACAGCCGCACCGCGTTCCCCGACCAGTCCACCGAGCTCATCGCGCTGCACCACGCCGACGACGCGGTCATCTGCGAGGCCTGGTTCTCCGGCACCCACCTCGGGTCCATCAGGGGGCTCGACGCCACCGGTCGCCGCTTCCGGTGCCGCGTCGCCGCGTTCTTCGTCTTCGACGGCGATCAGCTCGTCTGCCAGCGCACCTACTTCGACGCCGGCACGATCGCCCGCCAGCTCGCAGGCGGCCGCTGACCCCCAGCGAGCCTGAGGCAATACCTTGCGCATGCGTCAGGCATTGCCTCGAGTCCGCGATTCGACAGGTATTGCCTCGGATCCGACCTGGTTACTTGACCGAGCGGTCAAGTAATGTCGACAGCCATGGACTGGCCCCTGCGGTTCGGCATCTTCCTGGCTCCGTTCCACCCCGTGGGGCAGAACCCGACCCTCGCCCTCGAGCGCGACCTCGAGCTGATCGACCACCTCGACGCCCTCGGCTTCGACGAGGCGTGGATCGGCGAGCACCACTCCGCCGGCTACGAGATCATCGGCTCGCCTGAGGTGTTCATCGCTGCCGCCGCGCAGCGCACGAAGAACATCCGCCTCGGCACCGGCGTCAGCTCACTCCCCTACCACCAGCCGCTGATGCTGGCCGACCGCATGGTGCTCCTCGACCACCTCACGCGCGGCCGAGTCATGTTCGGCGTCGGGCCCGGGGCGCTGCCGTCGGACGCGTTCATGATGGGGATCGAAGTCACCAAGCAGCGGGAGATGATGGAGCAGGCGCTCGAGGCGATCCTGCTCCTGCTCCGCAGCGACGAGCCCGTCAACTACGAGACCGACTGGTTCACCCTGCGAGACGCACGCCTCCAGCTGCGCCCCTACACCCACCCACACTTCGAGGTCGCGGTCGCGGCGCAGGTGTCGCCGTCCGGCCCGCGCGCCGCGGGACGCTTCGGCTGCTCGCTACTGTCGATCGGCGCGACGTCAGCGGGAGGCTTCGACGTGCTCGGCTCGCACTGGCAGGTCATGGAGGAGCGCTCGGAGGAGTTCGGCAGCCCCATCGACCGTCGGGACTGGCGACTGGTCGGGCCCATCCACATCGCCGAGACCAAGGAGCAGGCCTACGCCGACGTGCAGTTCGGGCTGTCGGACTGGATCGACTACTTCCAGAAGGTCGCGGCACTCCCCCTCGCTCCCGACAGCGACGACGCGACCTCCCAGGCCGACACCATGAACGGGACGGGCTTCGCCGTCATCGGCACGCCCGATGACGCGATCGCGCAGATCGAGCGTCTCGTCGAGCAGTCCGGCGGCTTCGGCACCTTCCTCGTCATGGCACACGAATGGGCCGACACCGCAGCGACCCGCCGCTCCTACGAGCTGCTGTCCCGCTACGTGTTCCCGCGGTTCCAAGGCTCCTCTGATCGCGCCACCGCGAGCCGCGACTGGGCTGCGGCGAACCGGCCGACGTTCATCGGCGCGGCGACGACCGCGGTCATGACCGCCGTCCAGCAGCACCACGAGGAGGAGGCGGCCAAGGCGGCCGCCGCCGACTGATCAGCCGCCCGTGGTGGCGGTGACGCCGATGCCGCACTCCTCCTGGAAGTACGTCGAGATGTTGGTCAACGCCTCCGCGAACTTGGCTTGATCCAGGCCCTGCACGATCTCCTGGAGCTCGGCCAAGGTCTCCTGATCGGGCTGGCCACCGGACGCCGCCATCTTCTGCACGACGGGCCCGTACTGGACGTAGAAGTCAGCCAGCAGCTCGAAGTCGTCGGATAGCTCGTCGGGAGCATTGTCGGCGATCTCCTGGAAGGAGTTTCCAACCTCTTCGAAGTCGACGTCCGTGCCCGTGCCGCTGGCGGCGAGGGGGTTGCTGCTCAGCGCCTCTTGGAAGAAGGCGCAGTCCTCGTCGGCGAACAGCGCGGCTGCATCCCCTCCGTCGGTGGCGTCGGTGCTCTCATCGGTGGCGTCGGTGCTCTCATCGGTGGCGACCGTCGAGTCCTCCCCGACGTCCACCGCCTTGTCATCTGAGCCGCCGCAGCCGACGGCGCCGAGAAGCGCGATCGCGACCACGATCAACAAGAACCGCCGAGCTCGCACCATCTGCTTGCCTCCTGAAAGGGCTGTCTGTCCGCCGCGGAACCTAGCCGCGCGCCAGGAACGGGGTGGCGACCACCGATGCGGGCAGCACGGTGCCGCGCACGTCGATGCCGACCTCGGCACCGATCTCGACCTCCGGTGGGAGGAAGGCAAGCGCGATGCCCCGCTCGAGGGTCGGTGAGAAGTTGCCGCTCGTCACCACGCCCGCCGGCCTCCCGTCCACGAACACGACCTGCTCGGCGCGGGGAGGGCGGCGGCCCTCGACCTCGAGCCCGCGCAGGCGCCGCAGGACGCCCCGCTCCTTCTCAGCGAGCAGCGGCGCCCGGCCCCGGAACTCGCCCTTGTCCCAGCTGACGACCCAGCCGAGCCCCGCCTGGAGCGGCGTGATGCCGGGCCCGAGCTCGTGCCCGTGGAGCGGGAGCCCCGCCTCCAGCCGCAGCGTGTCCCGCGCGCCGAGCCCTGCCGGGGTGACGCCGGCGGCGAGGATCCTCGACCAGAGGCGCTCGGCGTGCTCCGCGGGCACCGCCACCTCGACGCCATCCTCGCCCGTGTAGCCGGTGCCGGCGACGGTGCAGGTGACGCCGTCCCAGTCGAAGCGGGCGACGCGGAACCTCGGCACTGCCGCCGCATCCGGCGCGACGGCGGCGAGCCGCTCTCTGGCCTCGGGACCCTGCACCGCGATGATCGCCCGCGTCGCGGTCGTGTCGGTGCCGCCGATGGCTTCGACGACGCGATCGGTGTTCGACGCGTTCGGCATCACATCGAAGACCTCATCATCGATCCACCAGACGATGATGTCGTCGAGCACGGAGGCGTCCTCCGCGTCGAGCAGGTGGGTGTACTGGGCTCGGCCCGGGCCGATCTTGCCGAGGTCGTTGGTCAGCGCCGCCTGCAGGCGTTCGAGCGCGTCAGCACCAGCAACGCGCATCGTGCCGAGGTGGCTGACGTCGAAGGCCACCGCACCGGTGCGGCACGAGCGGTGCTCTGCGAGCGTGCCGTCTGGATAGGCCAGCGGCATGTCCCAGCCGCCAAAGGGCACCATCTTCGCCCCGAGGGCTCGGTGGGCCGCGTCGAGGGGCGAGCGGCGAGGTTCCACGGGCGTGTCGGAGATCTCCTAGGAGCCTGCTGAGCGATCCGTGCGTGCATCCGCCGAGTCAGGTTCGTCGCTCGCAAGGACGCAGAACCGACGCGCATGCCTTGCCCATCCGCTAGGGACGAGGACGGAGCGAGCGGAGAAGCTGGCCGGCGAGGTGCGCACAGGCATCGTTCCGCAGGTTCCTAGCGAGGGGCGGTGACGGCCCGCGGTGCACCGCCGCCCGTGACGGGCTCATCGTCCGGACGCAGCTCGACGATGGCCGCATCGACCTGTTCTTGCACCGTGCCGAGGGCGAGGAGGTTCAGCACGCCCTGGCCCTGGTACTTGCTCACCACGTCGATCAGGTCGTCTTCCTCGCGCACGAGTACCACGCTGTCGCCCGAGATCACGAGGCGGTGGGTGGCGACGTCGCCGTCGAGGTTCTCGCGCAGGTAGTGGAACGCCCTGCGTACGTTCTCGAGCTTCTGCCCGGCGTCGAGGAGCGTCTTGATCATCCGCAGCTCTAGCAGGTTCTGGTAGGAGTACCGCCGGCGGCTGCCGCTGCCCTTGGCGTCGGCGAGCGACGGGCGGATGAGGTCGGTGCGGGCCCAGTAGTCGAGCTGGCGGTAGGTGATGCCGACGATGTCAGCGGCTTGGCGGCCGCTGTAGCCGTTGGAGTCCATGGCTGCCTCGAGACGTGGTGGGCAAAGGATGACACCGGCGTACTTACGTCGGTGTCAGCAAAGGGGAGGGTACGACGGCACCCGCGCGGCGTCAACGGCTCTCCTGGGCGATCCCGTGCAGGGCAGCCAGCTGGGCCTCGGTGCCGATCGCGATCAGCAGCTGGTCGGCGCGGATCTCCGCATCCGGCGCAGGATTGGTCACGAACGAGCCATCGGGCTCGCGGAGCGCGAGGACGAGCGCGCCGGTCCGGTCCCTGAGCGAGGAGTCACGGAGGCTGCGACCGACGAGCGCCGATCGGTCGGGCACGTGCACCTCACCGAGCCGGAACTCGAGGCTGCCGTCGTGCATCACCACGTCGAGGAAGTCGGCCACCG
>CAYSAC010000094.1:0-11195 GCA_964428815.1 uncultured Acidimicrobiaceae bacterium
GCGCGGCCCCAACACCGCCCAGCGCATGGCGCTGCTGTGGCGGTCACCGCTGTGCTCCATCGATGGCTGCCCAGTGCCACGCGTCGAGATCGATCACACGGTGCCGTGGGTCGAGTCGCAGCACACCGTGCTCGACGAACTCGAGCCGAAGTGCAAGCACCACCACGACCTCAAGACCTACAAGGGCTGGGCGGTCATCCACCGCGACGGCAAGACGTTCATGGTGCCGCCAGGCGACCCCGACCACCCCGACACCCGACTGCCGCCATGACAGGGCGCGGACGATCCGGCGGTTAGCCCTTCTCGAGGAAGCGATCGAGGTTGGCGCGCAGCTCGGGCGACGTGAACGACCGGTCCTCGGCGCTGAGCGCGAAGTCGAGCGTCGCCAGCACCGCGCGCTCGAGGTGCAGGTTGAGGATGCGCTTGGTGTCCTCGGTGGCCTGCTTCGGGAGCTTGGCGATGCGGCGGGCACAGGCCAGCGCCTGCTCGAACACCTCATCGTCGGGGCACACGTGGTTGACGAGCCCGATCTGCGCGGCACGCTCGGCAGAGATCCGGTCGCCCGTCAGCGCGTACTCCTTGGCGAGCTGCAGGCTCATCAGCAGCGGCCAGGTGACCGGCCCGCCGTCGGCGGCGACCAACCCGATGGCGACGTGTGGGTCGGCAAGGTGCGCGCTCTCGGCCATGAACACGATGTCGGAGAGGGCGACGAGGCTGCAGCCCAGCCCGACCGCCGGCCCATTGACGGCGGCGATCACGGGCACGCGGCACCCGACCATCCCGGTGACGATCGCCTTGCCGTCGACCATCGTCTGGCGGCGGAGCGCGGCGTCCTTCGTGAGCTCGTCGAGGTAGGTGAAGTCGCCGCCCGCGGAGAACGCTCGGCCGTTGCCGGTAAGCACAACGGCCCGGGCCTCGAGGTCGGCGTCGATCTGGGGGAACAGGTCGGCAAGTCCCCGGTGGAGCTCATGGTTGGTGGCGTTGAGCTGCTCGGGCCGGTTGAGGCGGACGATGCGGATCGGGCCGTCGACCTCGACCTCGATCACCGGCGGCAGGTCGTAGCCGGTCATGCGGGCAGCCCGAGGATGCGGCGGGCGACGAGGTTTCGTTGGATCTGCGATGTGCCGCCCATGACGCTCTGCGCTCGACTGTAGAGGTACACCTTCAACGCGGTGTCGTCCTCGCCGCTCGCGCCGGTGCCGCCGATCGCCAGCGCGGCGTGGCCGACGGCCTGCTCGACCCAGGTCATGAGCAGCTTGTCGACCGAGCCCTCTGGGCCGTGCGAGATCCCGTCGAGCCGGTCGGACAGGCGCCGGCACACATGCAGTCGCAGCATCTCGGCCTCGACGATCGCCCACCCGAGGTCGCGCACCTGCTCGGCGTCATACGCCACCGGCTCCTTCCGCACCTTGGTGGTGAGCTCGTTGACGAGCTTCTTGTAGCGGGCCACGTATCCGAGCTCGCCGGGCTCGCGCTCGTGGCTCACCACGGTCATCGCGAGCGGCCAACCCTCGCCGGGCTCACCGATCATGTTGGCCGCCGGCACCCGCGCACCGTCGAAGATGACCTCGCCGAACTCCTTGGTGATGCCATTGATCATCTTCAGCGGCCGCTGCTCGATGCCAGGCTGGCCCATGGGCACGGCGAACGCCGAGATCCCCTTGTGCTTCGGCACCTCGTGATCGGTCCTCGCCAGGACGAGGCACCAGTCGGCGTCATCGGAGTAGCTGGTCCACACCTTGTGGCCGGTGATGACGTAGTCGTCGCCGTCGCGATCGGCGCGTGTGCGTAGCGCTGCGAGATCCGATCCTGCGTCGGGCTCGCTGAAGCCCTGGCACCACCGGTCGCGCCCGCTGACGATGCCCGGAAGGAAGCGCTGCCGGATGTCCTCGTTGCCGTGCTCGAGGATGCCTTGCACGAGGTAGCCAAGGCTCGGCCGTGGCGGCGTGCCTGCGGCCGCGAGCTCCTCGTCGACGATGACGTCGTAGACGCTCGGCAGCTCCTGCCCACCGATCGTCTTCGGCCATGACATGCCGAAGAACCCCGCGTCGTACAGCGAGTGATGCCACGCCACCTGGCCACGCCAGTAGTCGTCGTCGGTCGACGACGCTGGCAGCCCCGGGTTGTTGCCCGCGAGCCAGCCCCTGAGCCGCGATCGGAACTCTGCCTCCGCTGGCGAGTCGCCAAAGTCCATCGCTACCTGACGATTCCGTGGTGGTCGAGCACCCGCGTCAGGTTGACGCCGGCACCGCCGAGCACCTCGCTCGACAGCAGCGCCCGTCGGAGGAAGACGTGGGCCAGGCACTCCCAGGTGTTGCCGATGCCGCCGTGCACCTGGATGGCGGTCTCGCACACGGTGCGCGCCGCCCGCGCGCAGTAGGCCTTGGCCACCGCACCCGCGGCGAGCGCGTCGCCGGGCTCGAGGGCGTCGACGGCCCAGGCGGCATGGAGGGCCACGCTTCGCGAGCCCTCCATCGAGACGAAGGCGTCGGCAAGCAGGTGCTGGACCGCCTGGAACGAACCGATGGCGGTGCCGTACTGCTTTCGCGAGAGTGCGTACTCGGTGGTCAGCTCCACGGCGCCGCGCATGATCCCGACGAGGTCGGCGCTCGTGAGCGCGAGGCCGAGAGCGGTCCACGACGCCAGGTCGCCGTCGGTGAACACGCGCTGCTGTGCGGCGAGCGGCACCGGTTGCCCCACAGGGAGCGCGGTGGGCCGGGTCAGATCCGTGCGCCCCTCCACGGGACGCAGCCCGACCTCGGCGAGAACGTGGCCGCCTTCGCCGGGCAGGAGCACGAGCGCGGACGCTGCGCCGTGCGCGTCGATCGCGACAGCACCGTCGACGGCGGCCGCCGGCGAGGCGAGCCCGGGCGCGAAGAGAACAGTCTCGGCCGTCGTCGCGAGTGGCGCGCCGGCGAGGCGACGCAGCTCGGCCGCGAGCGTGGGGCCGAGGAAGGGGGCATCGACGAGGCCGTGGCCCAGCTCCTCTGCGACGATCGCTGCCTCGACGCCGGAGGCGAGGGGTGCGCCGCTGTCCTCAGCGGCACGCAGCTCGCGCCAGCCGGACGCGGCGACGGCCGCGTCGAGCTTCGCGGCCCGCTCGACGTCATCGAGCTGCCCGACCGCCTTTGGTCCCAGCCGGGCGACCACCTGGGCCGCCGAGTCGCGCAGCGCCTGCTGCTCCGGGGCGAGCCGGACGTCCATCAGTCGTCCTTCCCGGTCGCGAGCAGCGCCGGGGTCCACTCGTCGCGGAGCGTGCGTCGGAGCGCCTTCCCGGACGGCAGCCTCGGGATGGCATCGACGACCACGACGTGGCGGAGGTGCTTGTAGGTCGCGAGCGAGTCGGCCACGAGGCGAGTGAGCTCACCGTCGGCGACCGCCACGCTCGGGTCGAGCTGGACGGCAGCGACCGGCACCTCGCCGGCCCGCTCGTCGGGGAGCCCGAACACCGCGCAGTCGAGGACGGCACGGTGCCCGAGAAGCACGGCCTCGAGCTCGGCCGGCGCCACCTGGAAGCCGTTGACCTTGATCATCTCCTTCGAGCGGTCGGTCAGGTGCACCCAGCCCTCGTCCTCGAGCCAGCCGACGTCACCGGTGCGGTACCAGCCGTCCGCGAACGCGTCGGCAGTGGCTTGCTCGGGGAGGTAGCCGGCCATGGCGGACGGGCTCCGGACCTGGATCTCGCCGATCCCCCCGGGTTCGAGGATCTCGCCGGTCTCCAGATCGGCGACCCGCAGCTCCACGCCTGTCGGTGGGAGTCCGGCGGCGTCAAGCCGCCACCGATCGGGGTCACCCACCGGGTTGCAGGCGATCACCGGTAGCTCGCTCGCGCCGTAGGCGGGAAGCCACCGGACACCGGTGCGCTCGGTCACGACCTTGGCGACGCTCTCGCTCACCGGCGTGGCGCCCCACATGATGTAGCGGAGCGACGAGAGGTCGTAGTCCTCGATGCTCGGGTGGTTCGCCATCGCCAGCGCGATCGGCGCGACCGCCATCTCGAGGGTCATGCGCTCGGACTCGATGCGGCGCAGCACCTCGTCGAGGTCGAACCGCGGGTGCAGCCGCACGGTCGCCCCGGCCTCGGCCGCGGCCAGCAGGTTCAGCAGGCCGAGGATGTGGGAGGGCGGCGTCGCGACCTGGAACCGGTCGTCGGGCCCGAGCCCGAGCGCCGCGCACCAGTGCAACGTCGCGTGCCCGATCGAGCGATGCGTGTGGCGGACCGCCTTCGGGAGCCCGGTCGTGCCCGAGCTGAACACCAGCACCGACTCGTCGGTGTTCTCCACCGTCGCCGTCAATGGGCTGCGATCGCCTGCGAGCGCCGCGTCCATCACCGTCTGGTCGTCGAGATCGGTGACGGGCAGCCGCTCCGCAAGCAGCGCCACGGCCGGGCCGTCGGCGACGGCGTGAACGGGTCCAGTCAGCTCGAGGGCGTGGCCGACCTCGACGCCCTTCCACGCCGGGCTGAGCAGCACGGCGGCGGCGCCGAGCTTGCTGATGGCGTACACCGCTATGACGAACTCGACGCGGTTGGTGGTCATCACGGCCACCCGCTGGCGGGCCGAAACGCCGGCGGCGGCGAGGTGCCGGGCGAAGGCGTTGCTCAGCTCGTCGAGGTCGCGGAAGGACCACGACTCGTCGGCCGCCCGAACCGCGTCGCGGTCACCGAACCGGGCTGCTCCCGCCTCGAGCGAGCCGTGCATCAGGACCGCCATGAAAACATTCTTCTCGCTTCTGAGATTCGGGTCAACACAAGATGACATGTAGTGTTCTCATCGATGGCGACCTACGTCCTGGTGCACGGCGGCGGCCATGGTGGTTGGTGCTGGGCCCGGCTCGCACCGCTCCTTCGAGCTGCGGGCCACGAGGTGCACACGCCGACGTTGACCGGGCTCGGCGAGCGGTCACACCTGGTGCGCCCCGGCATCGACCTCGACCTGCACATCACCGATGTCGTCGCCGTCCTCGAGCACGAGGACCTCACCGATGTCATCCTCGTGGGCCACAGCTACGGCGGCATGGTGATCACTGGCGTCGCCGACCGTGCGACAGCCCGGGTCGGCCAACTGGTGTACCTCGACGCGGCATCGCCGAAGAACGGCCAGTCGCTCGTCGACGTCGCGCCCGCGCACATGGAGTTCGCCCGCAGCGACGTGCGCGAGGTCGACGGCGTCGAGCTCGTCCTGTGGCCCGGGCCGGAGTTCGGGCGGCTCTACGGCGTCACCGACGAGGACGACCTCGAGTGGATGCAGCGACGGCTCACGCCGCACCCGTGGGAGACGTTCGCCCAGCCGCTGCGGCTCGAGAACGAGGCAGCGGTCCGTGCGATCCCCCGCACCGACATCGTCTGCGTCAACGCGCTGAACGAGATAGAGGGAACGAAGGAGGATCGGTCAGCGGGAGCGCAGCGGGTGTGGGAGATCGAGACGGGCCACGACCTGATGATCACGGAGCCTCAGGCCGTCGCCGAGATGTTGCTGCGAGTGGTCGATGACTGACGTGATCACTCGGAGCCTTGTCGCCGCGGCCGCGGCCGCCGTCGTGCTCGTCCCGATCCCCTCGGCGGCGGCCGAGGTCGGTGCCTCAGGCTGGTGGACGACGGCGCCGCTGCTCGCGCTGGCGCCCGACGCGCAGGACGCGTTGCTCGTGCAAGGCGGGCCGCAGGCGGACCAGCCGCAGTCCTACGCGGCCGTCGAGTTCGCGCTGGATGAGGCCGAGGCTGCTTCGCAGCTGCGGCTGACGGTGGCGGCGGGCTCTGTCACCACGCCGAGCGCGACGTTGACGGTCTGCCCACTCACGAGCTCCTTTGCCCCAGCGAACGGCGGTGCGATGGCCGACGCTCCCGCCTACGACTGCGCCACCAAGGCCTCCGCGGCAGCCACCGCCGGCGTCTACACCTTCGACGTCGCGTCGCTCACCGATGGCGGCACGCTCGCGCTGGCCGTGCTCCCCGGCGCGGCGAGCGATCGCGTGGTCCTGGCCAAACCGAGCGCCGACGCCCTCGAGACGTCCGGCAGCGGGAGTGCCGCGGGAGGAGACGCCACCTCCGACGGCGGCACTGCCACGGACGGTGACACCACGTTCGACAGCGGGACGTCGTTCGGCTCGGACGGAAGCCCCGGGTTCTCGTCGACGCCGTCGTCGCCGGTCGGCTCCTTCGACGCGCCGGCGATCGACCTGCCGACGGCCGTCGACGAGGCCGCGGCGCCTCAGTCACCGGCCGACGAGTCGCCGGTCGCCATCGGCACGGCGCCAGCCAGCACGAGCGGTGACGACAGCGGCCTACCGGTCGCGCCGATCGCCCTCGTCTTGCTCGCCCTGCTTGCCGCCGGGCTCTGGGCGACCGCCGGCCGGATGGCCGACGAGACCAGCGCGACCTGACGGCCAGGTCACGAAGGGGCGCCGAGGTCCGCCGCGCTGGCGCTCACGCAGGCGGCGACGACCTCGTCGAAGCAGCTCACCAGTGATCGTCGGCCGTCCCTGAAGTACACGCGGATCGCGGTCAGGAACCACGCCATGGCCATCTCCGTCACCGCCTGGATCTCCAACGAGCTCGCACCACCTCGACGCTGAAGCGTCGCTGTGGCAGCCCTCTCGAACACGTCGCTTCCCTCGAAGACGAGCTGTGGCTGCGTTGCCACCACGGCGCGAATCTGTCCGAGCAGCCGGCGGTCGTACCCCTGCACGCAGAGCTCTCGGAGGACGAGGTGGAGGCTCGTCAGCGGCGGCTCCGACGACGGCCGTTGGGCAAGGTGTTCGATCGCCACGTTGCGCCTGACCACGAGGTGGTCGAAGAGGATCGCCTGCTTCGTCGGGAAGTGGTCGAAGATCGAGCGACGGGCAACACCGGCCGCCTTCGCGATCTGGTCGATCGTTGTCTCGGCGTAGCCCTGCTCTTCGAACAGCTCGAGAGCGGCCTGAGCGATGCGCGCCCGCTTCGCCGTGGGATCGCGCTCGCGCTTCGGAGTCGCCGGCACGGCTCGACACCGTACCGGCGCCTCTCAGCTCCGGCGGGAGGAATGTCCGAGTCGCGGGTCGAACTACAGCACTAGTGCAAGACAGGTTCTCGATCACGAGGGAGCCACACCGAATGCAGACCAAGACCAAGATCGCCTGCGTGGTGGGTGCGCTGGCGGTGCTGGCGAGCGGGGTGCTCCCCTTGGCGCGCGCCGCTCAGGAGCCGGACCCGAACAAGTCGCCGGCGTTGTGCGGCAAGAACGACACGCCAGAGCTCGGCATCCAGGGCGACGTCGCACCCGAAGGTGGCGTCAACTGCGGGCTCACCCTGATCAGCGAGGTTGCCGGGGGCGGGTCCGTGCAGGGATCCGGCCACTGCGGCTACGTCCGCACCGGCAGCGTCATCAAGGCGTACAGCCTCGCCGACCCGGCGCACCCGGTGCAGACCGACGAGGAGGCGACGCATGGGGGCTCGGAGAGCATGCGCGCCCAAACCACCGACGACCGGGCGATCCTGGTCTCCGGCAAGGGCGTGTGGGACATCAGCAACTGCGAGGACATGGTGTTCAAGGGCGAGATCCCGTGGCCGAGCGTTCTCGCGATCGTTGGTGCCAACATCGCATCCACCACCCAACACGAGCTCGGCATGAGCCACGACGCCCGCCGGGCCTACACGGGGCTGGGCTTCGGTATCGCCTACTTCGACGATCTGGACCACCCGGAGACCTGGACCGTGAAGAACCACACCTGTGAGATGAACAGGCAGTCGGGCTTCCCGGTTCCGGGCGAGAGCGAGGCCATATCCACTCCGTGCGACGCCGCCCCGCAAGGTGAATATCCCCGGCAGTACTCCCACTCGTCCGACGACAACGTGGAGGGGACCCGGTGGTACGGCGCGAATCAGAATGGGGACGGCGTCTCTCAGCTCGAACCGTCCACGGCACGGGTCGTCGACATCTCGGACCCGAACCACATCACGATCCTCGACTCGCTTCCCGAGTTCCCGGGCCACAGCATGAACTGGTGGAGGACCGCCGACGGGCGCGAGTTCATCATCGGCGCCAACGAGAGCCTGAGCGGCCCGGGCGACACCTGCAAGGACTATCCCAGGCCGACCGGGCTCGGCAACGCCGCCGAGGCGTACGTGGCCGAGGTCACGGGCGACGAGATGAAGCATGCGTCGCTGGTGACGGTGGCCATCAACAAGCCGGAGAGCTGCGACGCCGCGAAGGCTTCGGGCGCGAACGCCACAGTCACCGAGCACTCGGTCTACAACAAGAACGGCGCAGCCTTCGTGATGATGGAGTTCGGCGGGGCCGGGCTACGCGTCTTCGACCTCCGCGACGGGTACGCCCCGAAGGAGGCGGCGTACTTCAATGCCGGCACCGGCCACGTGCACTCTGGGGTGTTCCACTACGACGCCGCCAGAGGGATCATGTTGGCGTCTGGCAGCAGCGCGATGCAGGTGCTGCAGCTCCAGCCCCAGGTCATCGAGGCGCTCGGACTCCCGCAGCCGACCGACGCGTCCTACCCGTTCGCGGCGGCCGCCGCGCCGGGTGCCGGCCCCGACGCTTCGCTGCCGGCGACCGGTGTCGCGTGGCCCGTCGCGGCGGGCGTCATCCTCGTCACGGCCGGCCTGCTGGCGCGGCGGCTCCGCGCTCGTTTCTAAGAGCGGGCGAACCTGGTCATGTACATCGGCGTCAACCCGGTGGTGTCACACGGCCACAACATCGGCCTCTCCGACCCCATCATCGCCATCCGGTCAGCGCGACGCCGAGGTCATCCTGCATCCGGACGACGCCAGCGAGGCCGGTGTCGCTGACGTCGACGCGGTCATCGTCCGCTCCGAGCGTGGTGAGCTCACGGGCGTCGCCAAGGTCGATCCGATGATCCGGCGGGGCGTGGTGTCGGTCCCCCACGGTCACCACAGCGCCAACGTGAACGCCCTGACCGACAAGGACATCATCGACCCCGTCACCGGGATGGTTCGCTACTCCGGCGTCGCCGTGACCGTGGCCGGCCGCCAGAGCCGGATCTCATGAAGGCCGTTCGCGGCGCCCAGGGTCCGGACGAGCTCAGGCCTTCGACGTCGCGATGCCGAGCGTGCACCACGCCGGCGGGAGCTCGACACCGAAGTCGACGTCGAGCGGCACCGCACCTCGCGTGCCCGGGGCGCCGAGGTCGTGCTGCGGACCGCGAGGCGCGTTGAGACGGAGATACCTCCGAACCTGCTTCTCCAGCTCCACCACCCAGAAGCCGCCCGAGGCCGTCGCGAACCAGATCTGCCCGGTCGCGGCGTCGTACTTCGGGTGGCCCCACGCGTTGTCGAGGCGGACACCAGGCCCGGGGTCGACGTCGCCCGGGTTGAAGTAGGCGACCTCGACCGGGTGGGCCGGATCCCGCACGTCCACGACCCGGATGCCGGCGTTCTGCATCGAGATGATGGCGATCTTGGCGTTCTCGGTGCTGTCGAACTCGTGGTAGTGCACCGACGCCTGCACGCCCGAGTCGAGCTGGGACTGGCAGTTCTCCGGCCGGTTGATCTCGAGCCCGAACGTGCTGACGTGCATCAACGGGTCGTCGACGTCCGAGACGTCGGTGAAGGATGGCTCAGCGGCACCGGCGAAGGGGTTCGACCTCGACGGGAGGCAGCCGTAGGCCTGCCCGAGCACGCTCTCCTCGGCGTGCATCACCCACTCGCCCTTGCCCTTGATGGAGGCCCAGGTCACGGAGTGGCCCCGGCCGGCCTCCTGGCTGCGGACGATCGGCATGCCCTTCGGCGTGCCGTCGGGGTTGCGCTCGAGCCACGGGCCGATGTCGGCGATGGTGAAGACGTCGTACTGCGGCGTCTGCGATCCCAGGAACACGCGGGTGCCGGCGTAGTCGGTCCACACCTGGTGGCCGAAGTAGTTCGACGGGAGACCCTGCTGGCGGGCGGCGGGCGCGGCGTCGTCCACATCCGCGCCGGGCGCCGGGCCGACCACCGGGTAGTCCATCACGTTGTCGAGGTTGCCGAGGTGGATCGGCGCCAGGCCTTCGAACATCGGACTGATGTCGACGACCTGGGTCGGTTGCGTCGCGAAGACGTACCGACCGTTGCCGGAGATCGTGAGGTTGTGGATGTTCTCCGGCCAGCGGACCGTCCCGAGGTGCACGGGGTGTGCGCACTTCTCGCCGGTGACGTCGTAGACCTCCATGGGCTTGTCGCCACCCGACCCGGCGTTCCCGTACTGGCCGGCGACGAGGATCGAGCGGGTGGTGTCACCGGTGGCCGGGTCGACGACATCGACCGCGTACAACGTCTCGGAAACGAGGGATGTCCCGCCGCTGCCCTTCAGCGTCATGATGTGTTCGGGGTCGGCCGGGTTGCTGACGTCGACGACGGCCACGCCGCCGGCATCGTCAGCCTCGTCGTACTGCGCCGGGCCGAACGTCGTCCCTGGTCCGGCCACGTACGCGCAGTGGCTCGCCGTCGCCATGTTCGCGTTGCCGGTCGGGTTCCGGCCGTCGGCGTCCAGCACCTCTCGGGCCACCAACGCCAAGCCGCAGTTGTATCCCGCTTCGGCCCGGGAGAGGCCGTCGGTCTCGGTGCGGTGCGCCAGCGGCACGTCACCCTGCAGCTGCGGGGTCGGGAGGCCGTCGAGCCCGACCCCCTCCGGCAGATCGTGCTTGCCGCAGCGGGGCGGGCCACCCGGTGCCGCCCGGGCGTCCAACACCGGCAACGAGCACATGATCGCGACGACAGCCGCGAGAGCCCCCACTCTCCGCATGTCGGACTCATTCGCCCCCGGTGCGACCGAATCCTGCTCGCGCCGCATCCAACGCCGCCATTGCTGACGACAACTGGGAACGACCTTCTCGTTCACTGAAAACAGCGCTATCGTTTCGCGCGTGCCGAGCGACATGCCGAGCGAGCGAGCGGCGCGGAGCACGCGGAGCTTCTGCCGGATCTGCACCGCCGTCTGCGGCATCGTCGTCGACACCGTCGGTGACGAGGTCGTCCGGGTCCGCGGTGACAAGGACCATCCGATGACGCATGGGTACACCTGCCCGAAAGGCCGGGCGCTGCCCCAGCTCCACCATCACCGCAGGTCTCGAGCCCCCGGCGCCACTCGTGCTCATCCCCCGCCGCCAGGCGAAGAAGCTCAACGCCGGCCTCGATCTCCTCGGCGAGCGGGCCGAGGTCATCCTGCACCCCGACGACGCGAGCGAGGCCGGCGTCGCTGACGGCGACGCGGTCG
>CAYSAC010000095.1:0-11050 GCA_964428815.1 uncultured Acidimicrobiaceae bacterium
AGACCTGCGACGTCGTGCGCTCGAACGGTCACGTTGCCGCCTGCGACCACCGTTCCGTCGATCGCCGCAGACGTGCCCGCCGGAATCGGGGTGGCCGGGGTCATCGCGCTGCCGGCCGGCGAGCCCATCGCGCTGCCCTTCGCGGCCACCGTCGCCTTGACGCCCGTCGTGCCGCCCGTCACGGCGTTGATCCGCGAGTTCGTCTTGTTCTCGTGCGCGCTCCCACTCGTGGACGACGTGGCGCCCGAGAGGATCTTCTGGTAGCCGTTTCCGCCCCCGCCAACCTGGCTGTCCGCGGAGGTCGCGGGATTCGTCCCCGTGTCGCCCATGGCATTGCCGCTGTCGCCCTGGCCGTTGCTGTACGCGGTGACCGGCGCAGTTCCGAGCGTCCAGACCGACACGGCGCCGGCGACGCCGACGAAACCGCCGCCGATCGCGAACACGTACGTCGTCACGTGCTTGGTCGACAGGGCGTTGACCGACACCGTCGCCACGGCGTCAACCTGAGCGCCAGCGGCGACGGAGGCGCTCACGCTCGAGTTCGCGACGCCGATATCCACGGCCGCGCCGACTCCGACGAAGCCTCCGGCGACGCCGCCCGCGATGGTCATCGTCTTCATCGAGTCGAGCGCAGAGACGTTCACCGATTGGCTCGCGCCCTTGGTGCCCGAGCCCTTGTTCACCCTCGCGTTCGCGCCGATGGACGCCTGCGTCGTGACGGTCACGAGCGTGACACCGACAGGAACCGCGACCCCGACGAATCCGCCACCGACGCTGATCACGAGGCCGAAGACATGCTCGCTGGAGCGCGCCTGGACCGCGACGCCGCGGAACGAGCCGAGCGTCCCGAAGCCAGTCGCAGACACCGCTCCGTCCGAGATCCCCGTCAGCCCGGTCGTCCCCATTGCTCGGGCGTCCACGTTCGTGGACGGACCAACCGATGCCTCGGTCGTCTTCTTGAGCGTCAGGACCGACACGCCGGCACCAACGCCGACGAAGCCGCCGGCGACGCCGCCCGTGACGCTCGTCACCTTCGTGTCGTCGCTCGCCAGGATCGCGACGTTGTTGCCGGCGTCGATCGTGACCGACGTGCCCGTCTTGGCCGTCGCCTTCATCGTCAGCGAGAACACGCCGACCGCGCCGGCGACGCCGACGGTCCCGCCGCCGCCGGCAGCCGTCACCGAGCTGACGGTACCGTTCTGGGCGGCGGAGATCAGAATGTCGTTCGCGGCCCGTACGATCGCTCCGTCGTCGACGAGTGCCGCGGCCGTCAGGTCGACGACCATCACGTTCACGCCCGCGCCCACGCCGGCGGTGCCGCCGAGGGCGATTGTCGCGCCGATGACGAGCAGGCGGAAGTCGTTTCCAGCGGCGACGACCACCGACTGCGCGGACGCGGCGCCGGTGTTCGAATCGTTGACCTTCGCGTTCTTGCCGATCGTCGCCTTCGTCTGGACGGTGATGACGTCGACCGTCCCCGACACCCCGACGCCCGCCGCGCCGCCGACCGCGGCGGCCACGCCGAGCGCGGTGATGTCGTCGCGGTTGGTCGCGGTGACCGCGACGCCCTTGAACGCGGCCGCGGTCTGCGGCGCGGCGGTGCGGAGCCCGAGCTCCGAGGCGTCGGCGGATGGGTTGTTCCCGTGTCGGACGAGGCTGTGCGACTTCCCGCCCACGCCGCTCTTGCTGAGCTGAATATGGGTGCCGGCCTCGGCATTCTCCTTCGACGTGGCGAGCTTGAACGCGCCGCTCGTGCTGCCGATGACGTAGTACGTCACCCCGTCCTGGAGGTTCCCGATGGGTGTGTCGCCGCCGGAGCTGTACACGACGGGCGCACCGGTCGTGAGAGCCGGTGACGCGATGTCGTACGGCAGCGTGATGGTGTCGTTCGCCTCATCGACGGCGCTGCTCGGCGTGAATCTCGGAGACTTGTCGCCGCTCGGTGCCGGCGCGTTGACCCACGTGACGCGATGTGACTCGCCGCGCCCGGCGCCACTGGCGAGCGTCAGGTCGATCGCAGTGCCGGAGCCCGCGTTCGCCTTGGTGCTCGCGAGCTTGACCTTCGTCGGCGAGACGACGATCGCGTGGTAGGCGCTCCCATCGGTGAGTCCGCCGATGCTGGTGCCGCCGCCGTTCGAGTACACGACCTGGTCACCTGTCTTCAGGCCGTGCTGGTACCCGAGCTCGATTTCGTCCTTGGTGGCATCCACCGCAGAGGTTGGAGTGAAGCGGGTGTCGACCTTCGTCACGCTGAATGCGCCGGTCTTGATGGTGAGGCCGGTCCCGTTGCCCTTGCCGCTGACGTTGGCGCCGTCGCCGATGGTGGCGTTGGTGTGCTTCGTGATGACCGGGACCGCGGCGGCCGCGCCGACGCCGGCAGACCCGCCGACCGAGACGTTGCCGGCGACGATCGTGAGCTTCAGCGCCTCGTCCGCGGACACGCGCACCGAACCGTCGGCGGCGACCGTCGCCCCGCTTCCGATGATCGCGTTCGTGGTGATCACGTACACCGGGACCGAAGCGTTGGCGTTGACCGCTGCGCTGCCGCCGACGGCCAGCCCGGCCGCTACTGACACGACGTCTTCGCTCGACACCGTGTCGACGGTGACGTTCCCGCCGGCAGACGTCGTGACGCTCGCGCCCGCCGCGATCGAGGCAACCGTCGTCTTGGTGAGGACCTGAATATCGGCTCCGACGCCGACGGCCGCCGAGCCGCCGACGGTGATCGTGCCGCCGAGGCCCAGGAGCTTCGTGCGGTCGCTCGCGGAGATCGAGACGTCCCCGCTCGCCGTGGTGGTGCCGCCGAGCGTGGCCGTCGTGGTGTGCGTGAGCACGTTCACGACGACGGAGCCCGCAACGGCCGCACTGCCGCCGCCGGCGCCGGCGGCGGACGCGAGCCGCAGATCGTCGTCCTGCGCCGCCGTGATCGAGAGCCCGCCGACGGTCAGCTGAGCGCCGCTCCCGACGTACCCGGCGACATCCGTCGTCTTCACCAGGATCGCAGCCGATGCCCCGACGCCCGCGCTCCCGCCGTACGAGACCCCGCCGGCGAATAGCTCGAGCGGAAGCGCCTTGTCGGACGCGGTGATGGCGAGTGTGCCGGCATCCAGCGTCGAGCCGCTGCCGCCCACGACGTATGCGTTCACATCGTTCGTCAGCACCAAAACGAGGATCGAGCCGCCGACGCCCGCAGTGCCGAGCGCCCCTGCCGCCGACGCCGCCTTGTTTCGGATGTCCTGCGTCGAGGTGGCGCTGATGCTGACGGCGCCGAGCGCCTTCACCTTGGCCGACGCACCGATGTAGGCGCCGACCTGCTTGTCGATGACCTCGACGATGATCCCGACCCCGACGCCGGCGGTGCCAGTCGTCAGCGCGGCTGCGCCGGCTAGGTTCTTGACGACCGTGTCGTCGGTCGCTGCCACGGTGACGCTCTGGCCTGCGAGGGCCGTCACCGTCTGGTTGATCAGTGCGCCACCGGCGATGTACGCACGGGTGTTGAGCTTGAACACGTCGACGATCACCGAGCCGGACACCGCCGCGTTGCTCTTGCCGCCGCTGCCCGAGAGAGCGACCGAGGTGAGGGTCGCGCGAGCACCCAGGAGATGCTCGACGACGAGATCCTCGACGAGATCGGGGCCCTTCAGGATGCCGAGGTAGATCGCTCGGTTCAGCGACTGCACCGGGTTGTTCCACAGACCGAAGGAGACGTCGTTCGACGACGGAGTGCTTCCGACGCGGAAGTCAGTTCCCTCGACCATCCCGAGGCGGGTGAGCAGGACGCGCTGGACGGCCGTGAACGACATCAGCCCGGTGTGGTCGAGGTTGTCGCCCTTGCGGGCGAGCCCCTGGAGGACCGTCGGCCGGCTGCAGCACGTCATGTCGGTCGTCATGCGGTGCAGGACGAGCTTGCCGCCGGCGATGCGGGCCTCGTCGGATGAGAACTGGCCGGCCGCCGATACGACCGGCACCGTTCCGTCGCCCTCGTGGCCGTGGACGTCTTCGTACCAGACCTCGCCAGCGACGGGGGCATGGTCGATGAAGTCGGTGAACGGAAGCAGCTCGTCGCCGGATGCAGTCCCGGTGGTCAGCGGTCCGGGCCCGGTGTGCTTGGCGGCGTGGTAGGCACCCTCGATCCGGTCGGCGTAGATGACGATCGCGCTGCCGAGAAGGAGGTCGATGAACGCGTTCGGGCTGCGCGCGACGCCACCGACCGTGACGCTGTGTCCGGTGCTCGCGTCGAGCGCGGCGGAGGTGAACGTCCGGTCGAGCCCGGCGTTGAGGTCGAGCACGAAGGCGTTCCGCGCGTCAGCGCCGGTGAGGTTCGCGTTCACCGTCTGCTGCGACAGCGGCCCGCCGGCATCGGAGTCCAGGAACGGATATGTCGCCAGCAGCCCGCGTGCGGTCGGGATGTAGAGCGAGATGAACCGGACCTTGTCCGCATCCGACGTCGTGATCGCGATGGTGTTCGGGTTCGTGGACGTTCCGGCGAAGAACGGACCCGTGATGTCGTAGTCAGGCCCGCGGATGATCCCGGTGTACCCCGGCCACAGCGGGTTCGTCAGCCGCATCCAGGCCTCGTTGAGGGCCTTCGACAGAACGACCTTGAAGGCGCTCTCCACGTTCCAGTCGTTGTGGAGGATGTTCCACGCCTTGGCTGCGCCGCGGTTCGGAACGCCGACCATGATCAGGTCGTTGACCTTGGGCAGCAGCCAGCCGGTGGACGTCGCGGCCCCATACGCCGCACTCTGGACGTACGTGCGCGCGACCAGCCCGCCGGTGCTGTGGCCGATGATGTCGACCGACGTCGGCCTCTCTCCGCCGTGCGTCGCGGCCCACTGCTCGGATGCGCGGGCGAGCCAATAGCCGAGGTAGTCGACGCCGTACTCGTACACGCTGTCCGTGATCGAGACACCCGTCAGCCCGTCGATCACCCCATCGAAGACGTCGTCGGTCAGGTCGCCGTTCAGCAACGCCGCGGCGATCGGCCCGGGATTCATGCGCCAGTCGTAGTTGGCGGCGAACAGGTTCCCGTCGAGCGTGTACCCGACGTCGCGGAGCGTGCGGATCAGGTCGTGGTAGTACTGCCCCAGCGGATCGATCTGCAGGTTGAGCGGGTCGACTCCGCGGTTCGTGAACCAGTCGTTGAGGAAGCTGTTCGCGGCGAATGCCCCACCGATCCCGGGAAGGATCAGCAGCGGGCGTAGCGGCACGAACTCCGGCTCGGGGTCAACCCCAGGGTCCGTCGCCGCAGCGAGCGTCGCCGGCGGGCTGATTTCGCCGAATGACAGCATCACCGGTGCGAGGGAGGCGGTCGCGGTCACGGAGAGCGCGCCCGCCGCGTCGACGCTCGTGATTCCAGACGTGATGCCCGAGTCGATGATCGCGTCGGTCGTGATGTCGTCGAACACGTTCACGACGATCGCGCCGCCGACAGCAGCGCTGCCGGTCGAGATGCCCGCGGCGACCGCGAGGTTCTGCAGGGCGAACCGAGCAGTAGCCGTGACCGTGACCCCCGAGCTCGAGTCGACGTCCGCGCCGATCCCGATCTTGGCCAGGGTGTCGAAGTCGACCACGACGACGCCGATGGAGCCCGCGACGCCAACCTGCGAGTCGCCGCCCGCGGCCGCGAGACCGCGCACCGCGATGTCGTTCCGCTCCCCCGCCGGCGTGATCGCCTCGACCGTGACGCCGGCGCCAGTCACCTGCGCGCGCGCACCGATCTCAGCCGTGTTCGTCACGTCGACGACGTCGAGCCCCACCGCCGCCCCGACGTTCGCGTCGCAGCCGGTGGTGCACAGGGCAAGGCCGACGGCGTGCGCCGTCGCGTCGGTCTGGTTGGTGGCGCTGACCCGCACCTGGCCGCCCGACGCGGTCGCCGCGACGACCGCATCGTCGGCGATGCGGGCGGTGTTCGTCATGACGACCCAGTTGACGGCGATCGCCGCGGCGACGCCGACGCCGCCACCAGCCTGACCGGTCTGGGTGGTCGCCGTCGCATTGGCAGTGTCCGTCTGCGTATCGGCCTTCGGCAATCCGGCTGCCGGGATGGTGTCCTTGGTGTTGTCGTTCCCCTTGACCTGCTTGTTGGCCTTGGTGTCCGCGTCCTCGTCGCCGGACTGGGTGCCCTTGGCACTGGCGACCGCGGTCGCGGTGCTGAGCATGTTCGAGTCAGCACTGATGACGACTGAGCCAGCGGTCACGCTGCGGGCAAGCTCCGCGGTCGTCCGCCATCCCAGGACCACGTTGATCGCGACGTCCGCGCCGACGGCCGCGCTGTCGCCTGCGGCGGTCGCATCGGCCTGCGTCTGGGAGAAGTCGGCGACGTGGGTCGCGCTGACCCTGAGGGCGCCGGAGACCGTCCACGTGCCGGATCGCGAGCCGATCCGGGCGGTGGTCGTGTCGTCCTTGCTGACGAGAAGCGCGACGACCGGGGTGACCGCGACGTCGCCGGCCGAGCCGCCACTCGCCTCAGTCTCTACGCAGATCTCGCTGCTCGCGCCGATCGTGACGTCAGCTCCGCCCGAGACGCCCACGCCGTTCTCGATCTCGGCGCGAGTCTCGACCGGCGTCAGGACGTTGAGGGCCACCGACGCGCCGACCCCGACGTTACCGCCCTCAGCCTTGGCGGTCGCCCGGGCGATCGCGTGCTGAACGTGGGCGGCGGTGAAGGTGATGTTGCCGGTGCGCGCGTTGATGCTCGTCTGAGAGCCGCCGGTCGCTGAGGGTGCGTAGGCGACGGCGAGCGTCTGAGCCTTGACGATGTTGATCGCGAGCGACCCGGCAACTCCCACATCCTTCGCGCCGGCACCTGACTTCGCGGTTGCCTCGAGGGTGTGAGTTCCGTCCGTATCGGTGAACGCCGGGGGGCCTCGCATCGTTGAGGTCACGAGGAGCCCGGTTGAGGTCAGCGTCGCGCCCGCACCGATCGTCGCGCGAGCCTTGATATCGGCGTAGTTGATCGCGACTGCCGCGCCGATGCCGACGCTTCCATTGCTGGCCGACCCGTCCGCTCCAGCCTTGCCGTTTACGTCGCTGACCGTGCGCAGGGTCAACAACCCACCTGCGGTAAGAGTTACAGCAGGGACGGTGGCGGCGACAGTGACGATCGAGACATTTACCGCGATCGCCGCGGCGACGGTCACCGGACCGTCCGATGTATTCGGCTTCGCGGCCCTTCCGCCTTCGCCGGATCCCTTACCCGTCGGCGCCTTCGCGTCGGCTGCCGCGCGCTCCTTGTTGACCTGGCCATCCACATTCAACGGAGTGGTCCCGTCAGCCTCCTTCGGACGGTCGGCGTGGCTCTTGCCGGGGGCGCCCGCGGCACTGGCCGTTGATGTCGTCGTCGAGCCGGACGAGCCCAATGCTTGGAAGCTGATCGCTCCGGCGGCGTTGATGTTGCGAAGCGTGGTGGCGTTCACGGAGTGGTTGGCGACGGTGATGGCGATCGCCGCGCCGACTGCCGCCGTGCCCGTGCTGCTGGTATCGCCCTTCGCGCTCGTGGTCGCGGATGCGGCCAGCTCGGCCTTGGCGTCCAGCGCCCCGGAGATGGTCAGCGTGCCGGGGACGCAGGTCGGCGTGCCGGAGCACTGCGTGCCGATGCTGGCGGTGGCGTCGACGTTGGAGATGGCGACCGCGACCGCGGCGGCGACCGACACGCCGCCGCCAGAGGCGCCGGTCTTGGCCTCGGTGGTCATGGTGTTCGTGGTCTTGGCCGACAGGGTCAGGTCATTGGCGTCACTGATGACTGCCTCGTCGGCGAGCGCGGCGCGCACCGCGTCGTTGACCACCGCGATGGCGATCGAGGCACCTACCCCCACGCTGGACCCACTGGCGCCACCCTCCTCGGGCAGGGCCTTCGTCGTGGTCGCCGAGGTTGACGCCGCCTTCAGCAGGACGTTGGCGTCGGTCCCGTCTGTGTCGTTGTCTTCGTCGGCGTCGAGCGTCGAGCCACCCGCCAACAGCGCGGTCGTGGTGAGGTTGACGACACTGAGGGCGAAGGAGCCCGTTACACCGACCTTGCCGCCGCCGGCGCCGGAGGTCGCCTGCGCGCCGAACGTGTGGGTGGCCTCGGTGCTCGGCGTCCCACCGGTCGGCACGGCGGTCATGATCGCCTCCAGCGTTGCGCCGTTGGAGGTGACCGTTGCGTCACCCAGGATGGCTTCGTTGGTGACGTTGGCGAGGGTGATGGCAATCGCGGCGCCGACCGCTGCCGTGCCACCGGCGAACTTGGCGCGTCCATCCGCGACCGAGGTGGCATCGGTGTTCGCCGAGCTGCGCACGGTCAGCGCACCGCCGGCGGTCAGCGTCAGCCCATCGGGAATGCTCGCGCGCGAAGTGTTGTTGGCGATGGTGACCGCGATGGCGGCTGCAACGCTGACGCCCGTGCCGTTGGAGTCCTTGGCCGGTGGCGTAGTGGTCGTCCCTGAACCCTTTCCGGTTGGAGCCTTGGCGTCGGCGGCGTCACGCTCCTTCTTGATCTGCCCGTCAACGTCGAGGTTTCCGCCGCCCTCGGACGCCGGCTTCTTGGGCCGATCGGTGCTGGTCTCGCCCGGGGCGCCCTTGGCCGAAGCGATCGCGTTGGTGCTCGAGCCGGACGCGCCGAGCGCCTGGAAGCTGATGGCGCCGCCGGCGTTGATGTTGCGCAGCGTGGTGGCAGTCGCCGAATGGTTCGAGACGCCGATGGCGATGGCGGCCCCCACCGCGGCGCTGGAGCCGACGGTGTCGCCCTTGGCGCTGGTGGTGGCGGACGCGGCGAGCTCGGCCTTGGCGTCCAGCGCACCCGAGATGGTCAATGTGCCGGGGACGCAGGTCGGCGTGCCGGAGCACTGCGTGCCGATGCTGGCGGTGGCGTCGACGTTGGAGATGGCGACCGCGACCGCGGCGGCGACCGACACGCCGCCGCCAGAGGCGCCGGTCTTGGCCTCGGTGGTCATCGAGTGCGTTGCCGACGCACGGAGCTCGACTTCGGATGCGTCGGTCACAAGCGCGTTGGCAGCGATGGAAGCATCCGCGATGTCGTTGACGATGTTCAGCGCGATCGAGGCCCCGACGCCGACGCTTGCGCCGCCAGCGCCACCACCCTGGGGAAGCGCCTTGGTGGTCGAGCTCGCCTTGGAGGTGGCGGTGAGGCTGACATCGTCGGCTGCGCCGTCGTTGTTGTCAGCATCGGCGTCTAGCGACGAACCCGTCTGCAGCTGCGCTCTGGTGGTGAGGTTGACGACATTGAGCGCAAACGAGCCGGCGACACCGACCTTGCCACCGCCTCCAGCTCCGGACGTCGCCTCGGCGGAGAAGGTGTGCTTTTCGGTCGCTGGGGGGCCGTTCATCCGCGCCTCGAGCGTCGCGCCGTTTGAGACGACCGTGCCGGCGCTGACCGCCTGGTTCGTCACGTTCGCGACATTCAGGGCGACGGCCGCACCGATGGCAGCGGTGCCTGCGTTCTTCGCCTTGCCGTCCGCCTTGGCCGACGCGTCGGCGTTCTGGCTCGATCGCAGCGTTAGCAGGCCGCCCATCGTGAGCGCCACGGTTGCCGGCAGCTCTGCGCTGGACTTGACGTTGGCGATGTTGATTGCGATCGCCGCGGCGACCGATACGCCGTTCCCCGCCGAGTCCTGAGCGTCCGGAGTCGGCGTTGTGCCGGAGGTGTCGGCGCCGTTCCGCGCGGCAGTCGCATCCGCGGCATCGCGCTGGTCGTCGGCCTGCGAGTTCACGTTCTGGTTGGTCGCGGGATCCGAATCCTGCTCTGGCCCGCCGGCCGCGGATGCGATCGCGTTCGTCGTTGTCGACGACGAGCCGATCGCGATGAACGACATCGTCCCAGTCGCCAGGGTGCTGGTGATGCTTCGGAGCGTGGTGGCCACGACAGTGTGAATCGAGACGCCGAGGCCGAGCGCAATCCCGACCGCCGTATTCGCACCTTCGACGTCGCCGGCCGCCAGCGTCGTGGTCGTTGCGGTCTGCGTTGCGGTCGCCCCGACGTTTCCGGAGACCATAAGCAGGCCGCCCGAGCCGATGGTCGCGCTGGTCTTGAGCACCGAGATCGAGAGCGCGATGCCGCCGCCAACGCCGGTAGACCCCGCGGCGCCGTTCTCCGCTTCCGTGGTTACGGTGTTCGTCGACGTCGCACTAAGCGTCAGGTTCTCGGCGCCGGTCAATGTCGATCCGTTCTCGAGCTCCGCCGTCGTGTCGTCGGTGACGACGTTCACCGCGATCGATGCGCCGACGCCCGTGCCGGTTGCGGATGGAGCGGGCATTAGGCTGTGCTGGCTCCCAGTGCCTGCGGCCGTAAGGTTCTTCACTGTGGGCGTAGGAGCGGTCGCTTCGGCCTCCGTCGCCGCCAGCTGCACCACGGCGGGGGTATTCGAATCCGGGATCACGAGGTAGTACGTCGCCCCGTCCACGAGGCCGGCGATCTGCGTTCCGCCGCCGGCGCTGTAGACGACGGCAGCGCCTTCGGCGAGGGCGGTTCCGTGGGCCAGCTTCAGGGTTGCCGGCAGCGTGATCTTGTCGTTCGTAATGTCGACCGCGGTCGCCGTGTCAAAGACCTGCTCGGGCGCCTTCGCGACGAGCGCCCTGGCGGTGTTCGCGGCGTTCGATGTCGCGGTAACGACCACGTCGTTTCCGGCGCCCACGGTCACAGCTCCCGTCAGTGACGCGTTCGTATCCGTGACTGCGACATTCACGGCCAGGGAGCCCGCCACGTTGACACCGGAGGAATTGCCAACGCCCGACGTCGCCTTGGCACCATAGTTCGCAGCCGCCGGCGCCAGGGCCTCAACGGAGACCTGCTGCGACGCGAGCGTCGTCCCACCGCCAATGCTCGCGACGTTGTCGGACGACACGACGTTGACCGCAACACCGACGCCAACCCGCGTCCCGGTCGACGGGCCAGTGTTGGAGCCGTCGGCGACCGCGTTGGAGCTGTTCTTCAGGTTTGCTTTGACCGCCGTTCCGTCCGCATGGGTCGTCGTCACGGTCACCGATGGGCCGGCAATCGAAGCCTCGTTGGTGACAACGAGCAGCGTGAAGGCGAGCGCGCCGGCGACCTTGA
>CAYSAC010000096.1:0-10918 GCA_964428815.1 uncultured Acidimicrobiaceae bacterium
GAGGACGCGATGACCGCGGACTGGGCGCGCCTGCCGTACGACCTCATCGAGCGCATGTCGAGCCGCATCATCAACGAGGTCGCCGGCGTCAACCGCGTCGCCTACGACGTGACGAGCAAGCCGCCCGGCACCATCGAGTGGGAGTAGCGCGAGCGATCGCGATCGCGCTGGTGCTCGCCGCGTGCTCGTCGGACGACGGGTCCGATCTCACCGATCCGAGCGACGACACCGCCGGCGTGCTGCAGCCGCCCGACACGCTGCCGGTGTCCGCGCCCGGCACCGGCTCCATCGCCGTCGGCGCGACCGTGAGCGACCTCACCGTCACGGCGTGCAGCCCCGACGGCGAGCCCGCTGACCCCACGGGCGCGCGCATCACGTTCGCGCTCGCCGGTGAGGGCAGCACGGAGTCCGGCATCGCGTTCACGGTCAGCGTCCGCCGCCGGGAGACGCCAGGCAAGGCGACGACCTACGACGACGAGGTGCTCTACCAGGACACGGCGCGCATCTACCAGGCCCAGCGGGTGGAGGCGGGGGGCGTCGTCACCGACGTGCGGGACGAGGACGCGGATCGCCCGCTGCTGTCGTTCGGCAACGGTCACGTCGTCGCCAAGGGGAAGATGGGCCCACCCGGTGACGACGGGACGCTCGGCACCGTCGGCCTCCTCCTCGACGCGACCTGCCGCAGCGCCTGAGCTCCCCACACGCGTCTCGAGGCAATACCGGTCGTATACGACTGCTATTGCCTCGAGTCCCAGATCCGACAGGTATTGCCTCGGGTCAGGTGCCCGCGAGCCGCGCGAGCACGGGGGCGAAGGCCTCCAGCTGGTCGCCGCTGAGCCCGATGTAGGAGATCCCGTAGCGCTCGCGGCGCTCGACCAGGTCGTCGCAGATCTGCTCGACCGTGCCGGCGAGCGCGTGCGGCGTCGCCCGAGCTTCGTCTGGCGTCAGCCCGAAGCCACCAGCGAGCGCGTCGGCCATGCCGTCGCGGTCGTCGGTGACGAGCGCGAGGTGGACCCGCACGTGCAGCTCGATGTCGTCCATTCGCGGGCCGGCCGCGTCGCGGATCCAGCTGAGCTTGCGCTCGGTCGCGGCCGCCGTTCCGGTGGGGAACGCGCGCTCGTCGATGACGCCGGCCGCGAGGTTCACGTTGATGGCGATGATGTCGGCCTCGCGGGCCGCGAGGCGCAGCACGCGCTCGCCGCCTCCGCCGATCACGATCGGTGGGTGCGGTCGCTGCACCGGCTTGGGTCGACCGTCGAGCCCGGTCACGCGGTAGTGATCGCCGGCGAACGTGCACGGCTCGTCCGCGAACAGGCCCTTGAGGACGGCCAACGCCTCGGCCAAGCGGTCGATGCGCAGGCCGGCCCTGTCGTACGGGATGCCGGCGGCCTCGTAGTCCGAGGTCATCCAGCCGGCGCCGATCCCGAGCTCGAGCCGGCCGCCGGACAGCACGTCCAGGGTGGCTGCGTCCTTGGCCAGAACCACAGGGTGGCGGTAGTCGTTGGCCAGCACCATCGTCCCGATGCGCAGAGTCGAAGTCGCGTCGGCGGCCGCCACGAGCGCGGGCAGCGGTGCGAGCTCGTCGGTGAAGTGGTCGGCCATCGTCAGGCACGACCAGCCCAGGTCCTCGGCCTTGCGCGCCGTCTCCCGCCAGGCCGCCGGGTCAGCGGGTCCCTTGAGCTGCACGCCGAAGCGGAAGGGTCGTGACGTCACGGCGAGCAGTATGGTCGCCCGCCATGGCCGGGCTGGAGAGCTACGACAAGACGACCTTCACCCACGACGGCAAGACCCGCGACGTCTACCGGAACGGCACCGGCCCTGCGGTCATCGTCATGGCCGAGATTCCGGGCATCACGCCGAAGGTCCTCGAGTTCGCGGACCGCGTCGTCGCCCTCGGCTGCACCGCGGTGCTGCCCCATCTGTTCGGCGTCCCGGGGAAGGAGGCGAGCGGCGCCTACGCGATCACCTCGATGTTCCCTGCATGCGTGTCGCGGGAGTTCTCCAACTGGGCGACCGGCAAGACCTCAGCGGTCACGAGCTGGTTGCGGGCGCTTGCCCGCGAGGAGCATGAGCGCTGCGGAGGGCCCGGCGTCGGCGCCGTCGGCATGTGCTTCACCGGCGGCTTCGCTCTGGGGATGATGGTCGACGACACGGTGATCGCACCGGTGCTGTCGCAGCCGTCACTCCCATTCCCGCTCACGAAGAGCCATCGTCGAGACCTCGGCATCTCCGACGCAGACCTCGTCAGGGTGAAGCAGCGGGTTGCCGACGACGGCGTGTGCGTCCTCGGGTTGCGGTTCACCCATGACCGGTTCGTGCCAGAGGAGCGGTTCCAACGGCTGCGCGACGAGCTGGGCGACGGCTTCGTCGGTGTGGAGATCGACTCGTCACCGGGCAACCCGTGGGGGCACCCGAAGGTCGCGCACTCGGTGCTGACCGAGCACTTGATCGACGAGCCCGGGCAGCCGACGCGCGACGCGCTCGACCAGGTGCTCGACCTCTTCAAGACGAGGTTGCTGCCGACCGGTTAGGCCAGCGGGCGTCCGAAGGGCAGCGCGTCCCGCCACGTCGACAGGTACGCCTCGGCGACGCCGGCCGCTGCCATCCACGCGCCGGTGCCTTCACTGGCGATGGCATCTGCGACCGTGCGCACCCGCTGCACGGGGTCGCCGCCGTCGGGGTCGAGCCCGGCGAGCAGGGGGGCCGCCAGCGAGACGAAGTCGGGCATCACCACCGTGCCGGCGCGACCCAGGACCGCGAGCGCCTTGGCCGTAACCGGCACCGACGTGACCGGGACGACCACGCGCGCCTCGACCGATGCGGCGACCTCGTGGTCGAGGGCGCCGGCCTTGCCGCCCGCGAACAGGATGTCGGTGCGACCCTCGGTCGCCACCGTCACACCGGCGGTCGCGAGCGCGTTCGTGATCGCGCTCGTCGCGGGTGACGGCCCGAGGATCGTCGCCGTAAGCCCGCCTATCGGTCCGAGCACCGCCTCGGCGCACGCGAGCGCGCCGGCGGCGACGAGTGCCGGTTCGTCGACTGCCGGTCTCGGGTCGATCGCGAGCAGCGGTGCGAGGTCCTCCGCGCTGAGGCCCAACCCGGGCGCGGTGAGGAACCTCCGCTCCCGCACCATCGGCTCGACCTCGGTCACGAACGCGGCGACGGCGGCATCGCGATCGTCGGGACCGGCGTTGATGGCCGCCGACGCGCCGCTGTGGGACAGGCCGAAGCTGGCGAAGGCGTAGGTGACGCTACGGGCCAGCAGCTCGACCCCGTCCTGCAGCACCTTCGGGGCCAGCCGTGTGATGCCAACCGACGTCGCGGCGTCCTCGAGGTCGAAGACGATGAACCCGTTGGTCAGCTCGAGGTTGTGGACCTGCACGGTCGACTGTTCTAACCCAGGCCGAGCCGGACGAGCTGATCCCGCGGCGCATCGACCTCATCGAGCGCGGCCCGCAGCAGGCCAGGCGCATCCCGGGCGAGGTCGGTGTCGGCGATGTTGCGCGCCTCATCGGGGTCGTCCGGCGCGAAGAGCCGGTCGCCGCTGAAGCTCGACGCCGCCCAGAACGGCAGCGCGTCGCTCTGGTCGAACGGCTGGCGGATGACCGGCACGTCCGAGCCCGGCATGTGGTCGAGCCACGCCCGCTTGTCCGGTCGCGGCAGGCGGATCTCGGGGAACGCGTGGATCGGCATCGTGGACCAGCGGTTCGACCACATCGACAGCGGCGCGTTGTCGCCGACCGGCGCGCGGCTGAATCGAAAGCCCGTGTCGGTGATCACCTGCACCTCGCGTCCCCAGACCCCGGCGAGCACCCAGTCCCGCACCCATGCGTGCTCGCTCTCGATCACGGGGATGAGCGACTCACCGTGGGTGCGGTGCGCGGCCTGCACGCCGAAGACGTCGGCGAGCGTCGCGTGGAGGTCGACCGTCGTCGTGAGCGCATCGCGTGTCCCGGGCGCGACGCCTGGCCACGCGATGAGCAGTGGGATGTGCCCGAGCGTGCGCCGGATGGGCACGGCCGGCTTGCCCCACGTGCCTTGCTCGCCGAGGTAGTGGCCATGATCGGTGCAGAGAACGACCGCGGTGTCATCCCACCGGCCCTGGCGGTCGAGCTCGTCCAGCAGGCGGCCGAACCAGGCATCGATCATGGCGAGCTTGGCGCCGTAGTTCGCGCGGATGTGGCGGCCCTCCCGCTCGGTGAGGCCGGCGCGCTCTGCCGTCTTCGCGTACGGCGGCCAGATGAGCATTGGCCCCTCCCAGTCGGGGTCGTAGCGACCGGCCCACGGCTCAGGCGTGTCGAACGGCTCATGCGGATCGAACTCGTCCACCAGCAAGAAGAAGCGATCGTCCGGACCCGTCGGCGCCTCCTGCTGCAGCCAGCGCACGGCGGCTGCCATCGTGCGCGGCCCAGGGAAGTCCGCTTCCTCCCGGAACCAGGTCCGAGCCATGTCGTAGCCGCGCCGCCACGGTGCCTCCTGTGCCGGAAGCGCCGGCGCTCCCACCCACGACGGATCGGCGCGCGTGCGCCACGGGTCGTCCTCGTGGCCCCGCACGTAGTCCCATGCCGTGAAGTCCGCGTGGTAGTTCTCGCCGCCGGTCTCGAACAGGTGCGGGTGGTCCGACACCAGCATCGTCGTCACGCCCGCGAGCCGAAGATGGTGGGTGAGCGCGTCCTCCCAGATCTCGATCGAGCCCCATGGCTTCCACAAGAAGTCGAGCGCGCCGCAGAGCAGGTCGTGCCGCGCCGGCATGCATGGCAGCGAGCCTGCGTGGTGGTTGGTGAAGCGGAGGCTCCGTGCCGCCAGGCGGTCGATGTTGGGCGTGTCGAACTCGTCACTCCCGTAGCACCCGAGCATGTGCCGGTTGAGGCTGTCGAGCAGCACGACGATCGCGTTCCGAGGGGGCATTCGCCGCAGTCTTGCCGCCGCGGCGGCGTTCAGGCGTGGGTCAGGTCTCGGTGCTGGAGCGATGGTCGACGTCGGGGTCGAGCTCGTCGGCGCGCGCGCCCAGGTCGTCGGCCCGCGCTTGCGCCTGCTCGGCCTCCGCCGTCTCCCGGTCGGCCTCCAGCTGGTTGACGTAGGCCATGCCCCGGTGCTCCTCGGCCGCGGTGCGCCGTTCGTCGGTCTTGCGCCTCCCGCTCAGGATGAGCAGCGCGGCGACGACCACGACCGCGATGACGACGAGGATGATGATGAGTGCGGTGTCCACGGTCACGGGCTGTGCCCGGCGCACGGTCGGCCGAACCCTCGCCGGTAGGGTGAGTCAGCCATGCCGTCAGCGCCCACCTCCGACCTGCTCGAGGGCCTGAACCCGGTCCAGCAGGACGCCGTGACCCATCACGAGGGGCCGCTCCTCATCGTCGCCGGTGCCGGTTCCGGCAAGACGCGGGTGCTGACGCACCGCATCGCCCACCTCATCCGCGATCACGGCATCTCGCCGTTCGAGATCCTGGCGATCACCTTCACGAACAAGGCCGCGGGCGAGATGAAGCATCGCGTCGGCGCGCTGGTCGGCCCCGTCGCCGAGAAGATGTGGGTCTCCACCTTCCACGCTGCGTGCGTGCGCATCCTGCGCCGCGACGGCAAGCTCCTCGGCTACCCGTCCTCGTTCACGATCTATGACCAGGCCGACGCCGTCCGGCTCACCGGCTACGTCATCCGCGACCTCAACCTCGACCCGAAGCGCTTCCCGCCCCGCGCGGTCCACGCGACCATCAGCGCCGCGAAGAACGAGCACCTCGGCGTCGACGAGTACGCGGCGCGTGCGCAGGTGATCTACGAGCGCAAGATCGCCGACGTCTACCGCGAGTACCAGAGCCGCCTGCAGCGCGCCGGCGCGATGGACTTCGACGACCTCCTCAGCGTCACGGTGACGCTGCTGCAGAAGTTCCCCGACGTGCTCCAGCACTACCGCCAGCGGTTCAAGCATGTGCTTGTCGACGAGTACCAGGACACCAACAAGGTGCAGAACGCGCTCGTCGTCTTGCTCGCGTCGGAGCACCGCAACGTGTGCGTGGTCGGCGACGGCGACCAGTGCCTCCCGCCAGGCACCCTGGTCGCGACGCCCGGGGGAAGCACAGCGATCGAGGAGCTGAAGGTCGGCGATGCGGTCCTAGGAACTCGCGGCGGCCCTGAGACAGCGATAGGTCACATCACCGCGATCAAGAAGGGCCACTACCGCGGGCAGCTGGTGACCATCCACGCTGCCGGCCGCGTGCTCCGAGGCACGCCCGAGCACGTGCTGCTCGCGCGAGGTGGGCGAGCCGACCCCGCTGCCGCATCGCTCACGATGTTCGGCGCGCCCGAGGGGCACGTCGTCGGACTGCCCGGTCTGTCGCTCATCACGGCTGACTATCCCGCCGCCGTCGCTCTTGCGAGGTTGGGGGCATCTGCGCACCGGGACGGTGCTCTGACGCCCCCAACGTCCGATCGGCGCGACGTTCGGGGCATCCCTGTACCGCATCGGTGCGTGGTTGCCCCCAACCTCGATCGGCGCGCGCTCGTCGCGGGGGACACGTACTCGTTCGCCACGCTCTGCTCGCTGCAAGCGGGCATGACCGTGCTCGTCGACATCGACTGCGTGCTGACCGACGCTGCGGTCGACGGGGTCGCCAGAGAGGACTACGACGGGCCGGTGTACGACCTCGAGGTCGATCCCACCCACACCTACGTCGCCAACGGCGTGCTCGTGCACAACAGCATCTACAAGTTCCGCGGGGCGGACATGCGGAACATCCTCGAGTTCGAGCAGACGTTCCCGGACACCACCGTCATCGTGCTCGACCAGAACTACCGGTCGACCAACAACATCCTCTCCGCCGCCAACGCGGTCATCGCCAACAACCTCGGCCGCAAGCCGAAGGAGCTGTGGAGCGACCGCGGTGACGGCAACGCCATCATCCGGTACCACGCGGACGACGAGATGGACGAGGCCCAGTGGGTCGCGCGCGAGATCGCCCGGCTGCACGACGAGGGCGAGGTGCGCTGGAGCGACGTCGCCGTCTTTTACCGCACGAACGCGCAGAGCCGCGTGCTCGAGGAGCACCTCATGCGCGTCGGCATCCCGTACAAGGTCATCGGCGGCACGCGGTTCTACGACCGGCGCGAGGTCAAGGACGCGCTCGCCTTCATGAAGGCGGTCATCAACCCGACCGACGAGGTAAGCGTCAAGCGGGTGCTGAACACGCCGAAGCGCGGGATCGGCGACGGCTCGGTCGGCAAGCTCGACGCCTGGGCGTCGGCCCACGGTGTGCCGTTCGTGGAGGCGCTGCGCCAGTCGGACGACGCCGGTGTCTCCGGTACGGCGGTCAAGGGCATCGCCGGGTTCCTCGAGCTGCTCGACAGCGTCAGCGAGCTAGCGACCGGCGCGCCGGCGCCGCTGCTGCAGGCGCTGCTCGACCGCTCCGGCTACCTCGCCGAGCTCGAGGCCGAACGGTCGATCGAGTCAGAGGGCAGGCTCGAGAACCTCGCCGAGCTGGTCGGATCGGCTCACGAGTTCGAGACGATCGACGAGTTCCTCGAACAGGTGAGCCTCGTCGCCGACGTGGACGAGCTCGACGGCGACGCCTCGCAGGTCGTGCTCATGACGCTGCACTCGGCCAAGGGGCTCGAGTTCCCCGCCGTGTTCCTCATCGGCCTGGAGGACGGCGTCTTCCCGCACCTGCGCTCGCTCGGCGAGCCAGAGGAGCTCGAGGAGGAGCGCCGGCTCGCCTACGTCGGTATCACCAGAGCCCAAGAGCGCCTCTACCTCACGCACGCGTGGAGCCGCACGCTCTACGGCGGCACCCAATACAACCCGCCCAGCCGCTTCCTCGACGAGATCCCCGAGGCCCTCGTCCAGATGGTCGACGGCCAGCGCAGGGCCAGCCGGGGACGCGGCTCGGGTGGCTTCGGCGGCTCCGGCGGGTTCGGTGGCGGCTACGGGTCATCAGGCTCTGGCATCGGCTCGAGGTCGCCGGCCCGCGAGCGCATCGTCGAGAGCGCGCTGCGGTCGCAGGCGCCGGCGCCGAGCGGTGCCGACCAGATCGGCCTCAAGGTCGGCGACGGCGTCAGCCACAACAAGTTCGGTGAGGGCGTCATCCTCGACATCAGGGGGAGCGGCGACAAGGCGGAGGCGGTCATCCGGTTCGTCGACATCGGCGAGAAGGTCCTCCTCCTCAGCTGGGCGCCGCTCAAGAAGATGTGAGGTTGAACGTGAACTGGCTTATCGCACCGACGACCGGGTAGACCCGCGCACGCTATGCCTCGGTCATTCGAGCGGGCTGGACTCCTCCTCCGTCGCGATCTCACCCTCGGAACCCTCATGGACCGGCTCGTCCGCGTCCACGGGAACGCCCCCTTGGTCGAGGAATCCGAGGGCGGACTCCGGGTCACCTACCTCCAGGCGGCCAAGCGGGTGAACCGCTGGGCCGGAGGCGTCGCCGCCGCGGTCGAGCCGGGCGAGCCCGTCGTCGTCGCCACCGACAACGGCTACGAGCAGCTGCTGCTCTGCCTCGCCGCGGCCAGGGCCGGGGCGATCCCCGCGCCGGTCAACAGCCAGATGCGCAAGGACGAGGTCGCGCACGTCGTCAAGGACTCCGGCGCCAAGCTCGTGATCCACGCCGCCAACGACGTCGACGGCGCCGAACCGCTCGAGGAGGCGGTCAAGACCGAGCCCGACGAGGTCGCCGCCCTCTTCTACACGTCGGGCACCACCGGCAAGCCGAAGGGCGCGGCACTGTCCCACAAGGCGCTTGTCGGTCAGATGGCCAGCGCCGTGCTCTGGCCATCGCGGCTCCGGCGGGACGAGGCGATCATCGCCCTGCCCGTTGCCCACATCATGGGCTTCGCCGTGCTGCTGGGACTGGCGTGCGCTGGCATCCCCGTGTACCTGCTGCCCTCGTTTCACCCGGTGGCCGTGCTCGACGCCATCGAGCGCCGGCGGGGGACGATGTTCGTCGGCGTGCCGGCCATGTACCGGATGCTGCTCGAAGCCGGCGCCGAGGACCGCGACCTCAGCTCGGTCCGGGTGTGGGCATCGGGCGCCGACGTGATGCCCCCAGAGCTCGCGACGCGCTTCAAGAAGATGGGGGCGACGGTGACGCTGCCGTTCGTGGGACCCGTCGGCGAGGCGATGTTCGCCGAGGGCTACGGCATGGTCGAGGTCGGCGGCGGCGTCGCCACCAAGTTCTCGCCGCCGTTCATGAACGGCGGCATCGGCGGTGACTCGATCGGCTTCAGCCTTCCCGGCTACAAGCTGAAGGTCGTCGGCGAGGACGGCGACGAGGTGCCCACCGGCGGGGTCGGTGAGATCTACGTCAAGGGTCCGGGCGTGCTCAAGGGGTACTGGGGCGACGACGCTGCCAGCGCGGAGGTGCTCACCGAGGACGGCTGGCTGCGCACCGGCGACCTTGCCCGCAAGGGCCCGCTCGGCACGCTGGTCTTCGAAGGGCGGCAGAAGGACGTCATCAAGCGGGGCGGTTACTCGGTGTACGCGGTCGAGGTCGAGCAGGCCCTGCAGGAGCACCCGAAGGTCCTGGAGGCGTCGGTGGTCGGGCTGCCCGACGACCGCGATGGAGAGGTGCCGGCGGCGGTGGTGCGCATCGCGGACGGGGCCACGCTCGAGCAGCTGGCCCTCGGCGGATGGGCCAAGGAGCGCCTGGCGTCCTACAAGGTGCCGGTCCGGTTCATCGCGGTCGACGATCTGCCCCGCACCGGTACTCGCAAGGTTCAGAAGGACGCGCTGCGCGCCCTGTTCGACTGAGCTAGTCGTCGGGGTTGAGGTCGACGTACAGCCGGCCCTTCTCCACCGTCGTGGGGTACTCCCGAAGACCCTCACCTGTGGCGGGGTAGGTCGACGTCTTGTCGCACTCGTCCACGAAGCGCTCGCGCTCGCGGTCCCACTGCACGAGGCAGTCCGAGCCGGGGGCGACGGCGACGAACGCCGTCCACCCCCGCTGGGGGTCGGCGCCAGCGTGGTGGATGCAGATCGGGCGGTTTCCGCCGATGAGATCGCCGTAGCAGACGGGCCCGCGCTCGGCGATGTCTTTGGCGATGCTCTCGGTCTGCCCGGCGTTGAACTCCTCGTCGCCGAGGCGGACGTCGACCTTGCCGCGGCTCGCGAGGACGCTGACACCGAACGCGAGCGCGATCGCCAGCACCACACCGGTCGCCGCGACGGCCAGCGCCTTGCCCGCGTGACCTTGGCTTTGCTGCACGGGCATCCGCTTAGTATCCCCGCCGTGGAGCGCCGCTATCGAGTCGTGGTGGCCAAGACCGGCCTCGACGGCCACGACCGTGGCGTCAAGGTCATCGCCCGGGCGCTGCGCGACGCGGGCTTCGAGGTCATCTACACCGGCCTGTTCCAGACGCCCGAGCAGGTCGCGGAGACGGTCAGGCAGGAGGACGCTGACGCCGTCGGCCTGTCCATCCTCTCCGGCGCCCACATGACCCACTTCCCTCGCGTGATCGAGGAGCTCGCCAAGCGGGGCCTCGACGACGTGCTCGTCTTCGGCGGCGGCATCATCCCCGACGCCGACATCGCCGCCCTCAAGCAGGTGGGCGTGGCCGAGATCTTCACCCCCGGTGCCCCGATGGGCACCATCACCGACTGGCTGAGAGACGCCCTGGAAGCAAGGACCTGAATGGATCTGTTCGAGTACCAAGGCAAGCAGTTCTTCGCCCAGTACGACATCCCGGTGTCGCCGGGCGAGGCGGTGACGACGGTCGACGACGCCGTCGCCGCCGCCGAGCGCATCGGCTACCCCGTGGTGGTCAAGGCGCAGGTCCAGGTGGGCGGGCGGGGCAAGGCCGGCGGCATCAAGCTGGCCAACGACACCGACGAGGCGCGCACCCACTCCTCCGCCATCCTCGGCATGGACATCAAGGGCCACACGGTCGAGGTCCTGTGGATCGAGAAGGCCTCCGACATCGCCGAGGA
>CAYSAC010000097.1:0-10888 GCA_964428815.1 uncultured Acidimicrobiaceae bacterium
CCGCGGCGGCGGCCGTGCGCTCCGCCGCTGGCCGCGGCCCACGCCATGAGCGCGAGCGCATCCGAACCGGGGACCAGTGCGGCACGGGCGCGCGGGATGCCGAGCGCGGCGATCGCGGCCATCGCCGTGCCGCGGACGGCGATGGCCTCCGACCGCCCGTTCGAACCGGTCGTCCACGTGCGCGTGAGCTCGCGCAGCGCGTCGACGCCCGCGTCGTCGGACAAGCGCGCGCCGGCCGGCGGCAGCGCGACCGGCGACAGCGCGGGCAGGGTGGGTGCCGGGAACGTCGCCGCCGCGGCCTCGTACTGCGCGACCGGGTAGTCCGGCTCCCACGGCTCGAGCGCGGTCGGCACGTCGGGGGTGCCGGACAGCGTCGATGCGGCGACGTTCTCGCCGCGCACGACCCGCTCCTGCGCGGCCACGGTCGCGGCGGGACCGGACGGCGCGTGAGGCGCCAGCTCGGCCCACGTGTGGTGCTGCGCGGCGACCTCTGGGAGCGGTCCCAACGCGAGGTGGCCGGTGCCGGGGACGAGCATCGCGGCGGCGTACGGCGCGGGTGCCTCCAGCGCGAGGCGGTACTCGGCGTGCGACGCCGCCGGCCACAGCTGCTTCCCGCGTTCGAGCGCCGCGCGCGAGAGGTCGCGCAGGCGGACGAGCTCGTCCCAGTCGCGCGCGTTGCAGAGACGGTCGATGTGGCGAACCAGCTCGTCGAGATCGCCGAGGTCGATGAGCTCGGTCAACGTCGCCATCAGACGAGCGGCCAGGGGTACCGGCGGCCGCTCTCATCGATCGGGAACTGGCCGGCGCGCACCAGCGCCCGCGCCCGCGTGAGCACCGCGTCGCGCTCCAGCGCGTCGAGCAAGCCTGTGACCGTTGGCGGTAGGCCCGCGTCGACGAAGCGGCCGATGTCGGCGAGCAGGTCATCGGGGACCGGCTCGCCACCGAACTCCCAGATCACCGTGCGCAGCTTGAACTCGTGGTGGAAGGAGAGCCCGTTGTCGATCGCGTAGATGCGCCCGTCGTGACCGCGAAGGCAGTGGCCGCTCTTGCGGTCCGTGTTGTTGACGATCAGGTCGAACGCGCAGATCGCCATCAGCGCGTGGTGGTTGGCTTCGTCCTCGAACAGCGTGAAGTAGTGCTGCTCGAAGTCGGCGTCGATGAACAGCTGCACGGAGCCGTCACCGAGCGGTCCGTCCCGCCGGACCGTCGGCGGCACGAGACCCCAACCGAGCGCCTCGCTCAGCTCGTACGCAGCGACCTCGCGACCATCGAGGCCGGACGGGAAGTCCCACAACGGCCGTTCACCCCGCCGCGGCTTGTAGATGGCCCGAGCCAGATCGTCGCCGCAGCGCACCTCGGCGAGGAACGTGGCGTTCGAGCTCCAGGGCATCCGGCCGAGGACCTCGATCTCCCCGTCGTGCAGGAGCCGGAGCCCGGCCTCGTCCGCCATAGCGTCAGTTGTAGCGGGGACAGGGGTGGCCGGCGGGATCGATGGGGAACCCGCACAGGCGGCAGGCCGGCCGACCGGCCGAGACCAGCGCCCGACCGCGCTCGACGAAACCGGCGACTTGCGGGCGGCGGAGGCGGACCTTCGTCGTGGCGCCCTCTTCGCCGGCCTCCTCGTCCACCAGCTCCTCGAACACGACGACGATGCTGTTCGTCGGCTCGTCGTAGGCGACGCCGATCGAGCCGACGATCCACTCCGCGATCACCGGCTCGGACACGTCGAAGGAGAGCGCGGCGGCGTCCTCGAGCGACGGCTCGAGGTCGTCGAGCAGCGCGTCGAGGTACTCGGCGAGCGCGCGCACCTGCTCCTTCTCGCACTTGAGGCTGACGCAGACCTCTCCTTCGCGCACCTGGAGGAAGAAGGCGCGCTGGCCCGGGTCGCCGACGGTGCCGACCGTGAACACGTTGGGGGCGTTGAGCTCGAACGAACCGCTCACGACGGCGCCAGCGCGGTCAGATCAGTGGAGTTGACGGTGAGCACGACCGGTCCCTCTGCGCCGTAGAGGATCGCGGTCACCGAGCACGGCGAGATCACGATGCGCTGGAACAGGTCGAGGTGGGTGCCGAGCGCGGCGGCGACCGCCGCCTTGATCGGATCGGCGTGCGACACCGCCACCACCGTCTCGCCGGGATGGGCGGCGCGCAACCGTTCGAGGGTGCCGGTGATGCGCGTCTGCATCTCGGTGAACGACTCGCCGCCCGGGAAGCGGAAGCCGCTCGGATAGCGCTGCACCGCCTTCCACTCCGGCAGCTTGAACAGGTCCTTGAGGTCTGCACCCGTCCAGTCGCCGAAGTCGCACTCGAGCAGCCCGCGCTCGCCCTTCACCAACGTGGCGAGCGCCTTGGCGATGGGCGCCGCGGTCTCGCGGGTGCGCTCGAGCGGCGACGCGTACACCGCGCTGATCACCCGCTTCGGGCTTTGCAGCGAGGCGATGCGCTCCGCCGCTCGCTCCGCTTGGCGGTGGCCCTCTTCGGCGAGGTGCAGGCCGCGAGCCCGGCCCGGCAGCGACGTGCCCGTCGTCGGCGTCTTGCCGTGGCGGACGAGCAGCACGAGCGTCGGTCCGGGCGCGGTGGTCTTGCGGGAACGGGCCATGATCGGCGCTCAAACTATCTTCCGTCCGCGTGGATTCCTTCGCCCGCCTGGACGCCGAGGTGGTCGCGTGCCGCCTCTGCCCGAGGCTGGTGGCGTGGCGCGAGCTCGTTGCGGACGAGAAGCGGGCCGCGTTCCGCGACGAGGTGTACTGGGGCCGTCCGGTGACCGGCTTCGGCGACCCGACCGCCCGGATCGTGATCGTCGGGCTGGCGCCGGCCGCGCACGGTGCCAACCGGACCGGTCGCATGTTCACGGGTGACCGGTCGGGTGACTTCCTCTACGCGTCGCTGCACCGGACCGGGTTCGCCAACCAGACGACGAGCGTCCACCGCGGCGACGGCCTGCGCCTGGACGGCGTCTACATCACTGCGCCGGTCCGCTGCGCGCCGCCTGCGAACAAGCCGACGCCCCAGGAGCGGGACACCTGCCGGCAGTACATGGAGCGCGAGGTCGCGCTGCTGCACGACGCGAAGGTCTTCGTCACGCTCGGCCAGTTCGGCTACCAGGTCGCCTGCGGCATCCTCGGCGTGCGCCCCCGGCCCCGGTTCGCGCACGGCGTGGAGGTGCCAGTGGGCGATGGGCGCACGCTGCTCGGCTCGTACCACGTGAGCCAGCAGAACACCTTCACCGGCAGGCTGACCGAACCGATGCTGGACGCGATCTTCGAGCGCGCCCGCGTGCTAGCGCCTTAGCTCCCTCGCGCCTCAGAGCGCCAGCAGCTCGCCCACGCCGTAGAGGATCGAGAGGCCGCCGAGGAAGGCGGCGACAGCCAGCCGGGTCCTCCGGTCGGTGGCGCGGATGGTCAGCGCAGCGCCGAGCCGAGCCCCGGGGATCACGCCGACCGCGAGCAGCAGCGCGAACCGCCAGTCGATGTTGCGCTCGATCGCGTGGGTGATCGTCCCCGGCACCGCGAAGATCGCCACGCACACGAGCGACGTCGCGATGGCGCGCTTCACGTGCAACCCGGCGAACTGCACGAAGCCCGGGACCATGACGACGCCACCACCGATGCCGAGCAGCCCCGACATGAAGCCCGCGACCGTGCCGACCGCGATGAGCCGAGCGCGCTGGTGCGGCGCCTCCTCTGGCTCGGGCACGCCCTCGGTCGGGTCGGTTGCCTGCGCCATCCGCAGGGCGGAGAACCCGAGCAACGCCGCGGTCAGGAGCTGGAGGAGGTGCCCCTCGCCGGGCACCGCGCGTGTCAGCAGCGCGCCGACGACGGTGAACGCGGCGCCGGCTGGCGCGACGACGGCGACGATCCGGCGGTCGATCAGGCCTTCGCGCAGGTAGCGGGCCGCGCCGCTCGCGGCGCCGGGGATGATCGACGGCAAGGTCGTCCCGACCGCCACCAGCGCCGAGGCGCCGAGCACGCGGATCCCTGGCGTCGAGATCACCGCGCCACCGACCCCGAACAGCCCTGAGAGCGCGCCCGTCGCCACCCCGATGGCGACCGTGAGCAGGTCGCGCACCGGCCCCGGGTCCATCGGGGAGGTCTAGCGCAGGTGCGGATGCGGCTCCCATCGGACGGGGACGCGGGCCATGACGAAGTAGCCCGGATGGGCCAGTGACGTTCACACACGGATCGTGTCATGGTCCCTACCATGAGTGACCTCAGCACCCAGCTCCGCGAGTATGAGGTGACCAGCTGGCCCGTCATGGCCGGCCGTCGACTGGGCTGGCGCCCGTGGGTGTACGAGGCGGTCACGCCCTACGTCGTGACGCGAATGCCACGGGGGACCGTGTGCGGCCTGGCCGCCGCGCTCCGGCGAGCCGAGGCCGACCGCTGTCACTCGGCGCGCATCATCCAGCTCGAAGCGCGCTTCCGCCGCGTCCCCCGCCCGACGGCACTCGTCGCGGCGCACTGACCCCTCTCTCGAGGTCTCACCCCCGACCCATCGCGGGCCGAGCGGTCCCCACCACCGCTCGGCCCGCGCGGGTTCCCTGAGGCGGTTCCCTGAGGCGGTTCCCTGAGGCGGTTCCCTGAGGCGGTTCCCTGAGGCGGTTCCGGCCCCGTTACCCTCGACCCGCGTGACCCGTCAGGCGCGCGCCATCGTCGTTGTCGGTGCCGCTCTCCTCGTCTTCGGCGGCTGCGGCAACGCCGACTCGGACTACACCGATGAGGTGCAGCAGAACCTCATCGGTTCGTGCACCGCGGCCGGCGAATCGGAGGACGTGTGCACCTGCGTGTACGAGCGGCTCGAGGAAGAGGTTCCCTTCGAGGAGCTCCGCCGGATCGACGATCAGCGGCGGGACGACCCGACCTACCTGCCGGCCGAGCTGCGCGAGCTCGCCGTCGACTGCGCGACGGAGTCGCTCGGCGACGGCTGACCCCAGCGCCCCTTGAGACCACGCTCACGTCGGAGGTCAGCTGCGCGGAAAGCCTTCGCCACGCCCCAGTCCTTGCCAGCGAGCCACCACGCAAGTGCGAGCACGCTCGCGGAGAGGACGAATGAGCTCCACGAGGACGTCGCCAGCACGGCGGCGCACGTGAACAGGAACAGCGCACCAAACAGGGCGAGCAGTCCAAAGATGATGATCATGTCTTTCCCGGTGCCCTTGGGAAGTCGACCGCGAAGGCCGGCCAGCGCTTGCGGCTCTTCTCCGCGAGCTTGTGCATGAGGGCGATGGCACCCGGGTCGTCGTCGCCCGGCCGGGCCTCGATGGACCCGTCGCTGACCATCCGGCTGATGATCTCCCGGCCCAGGTCGGTTCGGACGATCGTCAGCGTCCAGTCGTCGAATTTGCCGATGCCACCGGTCGAGATGTCGGCATGCTCGGCGGCGAAGTCGGGGCAGTGCGTGCAGCCCTCGCGGGTCCAGGCGTGGCACTCCTTGAGGTTGATCTCGTGGTACGCCCCGTCCTTCATCCAGATCTGGAAGACACCCTTGATGTTCATCTTCACCATCTCCTGCTTGCGCAGGCCGTACTTCGCCTCGAACAGCTCCTCGAAGATGGAGTCGTCGAAGGTCTTCGAGCACAGCAGCCCGATGTTGAAGACAATCGGTTTTCCGATCTTGCCGACCTTGCGCGTCCACATCACCGGCGGGATCGATGACATGCAGCTCATGCCGACGAGCGCCAGCTTCTCGAAGCCGCGCTCGAGCGCCTCGGGGAGCGCGAGCGTGTTGGCCGAGTACGTGTAGCGGCTGCCCGCCGCCGCGAGCACCTCCTCGTTGGTGGACGCGACACCCGGCTTGGCCTTCCAGTCGCCAGCCACGCCGTCGAGGTAGGACACGAGGGCGGCGTCGATGTAGCCCTCGCGCAGCGCCCAGATGAGGATGGCCGAGACGAGCCCGCCGTCCTGGCCCATCTGGTGGACCATGTCGTCTGAGGCACGGGTCAGGAGGATGTCCTGGTAGATGCCGGACAGCTCATCGGGCTGACGAACCCGGGCGAAGAGGTGCTCGTCGGCCTCCGGCTCCCACGCCCGGAACCGCGGGCAGGCGCGCGTGCACGAGGTGCAGCCCTTCTCGCCGTGGATGCAGTTGTCCGGGCCCAGCTCGTCCTCGAGGTGGAACGGGCGGTACTCGCCGGGTTCGTGATTGTAGCCGATGACGTCGTGCGGGCAGGAGATGACGCAGCCGGCGCAGCCGGTGCAGAGCCCGGACTGGATGACCTCGTCGTAGAGCTCCTTCCACTGGTGCGTCCAGCGCTCTTTCTTGGGCGCCGGCGCGGCAGGAGCGTCTTCGGTGACGGCCATCGCCGAACTCTATGTCGGGCAAGACGAGGTCAGCCGCGCAGCTCCAGGCAGGCCAGGCGCGTGCTCGCCGCGCCCGTGGTCGGGTTCGTCGGGTTGATGTGCACGACGAGGGCGGTCACCGCGGTCTCGTCCACCTCGAAGGGGACATCGGCAACGGAGTGGGCAACGCCGCCCTGCTGCACGGTGAAGTCCAGCCACACCTCGCGCTCAACCAGCGGCGCGGTACCGGCCACCTGGTAATGCAGGCCGGTCTCGCACGTGCCGGTGTGGAGGTGTGCGCCGAAGACCCGGCCCACGACCGCCTCCTTCAAGCCAGTCACGGTGAGCTCGACGTGGCTCGAGCCGTCACCGACCCGTCCCTTGAGGTGCCCGACCATCCCGTCGGTGGGATCGCTCGTCAGCTGGAGGTCACGCAGCTTGCCCGCCTCCTGGAGGTTCCAGGTGGCCGCGGCCGCCACCCCCGCACCGATGACCAGCGCCGCGATCACCACTGCGGTCCCTGTCCTGAGCTTCGTCGCTCGCATCGCCCGTCTCCTCGTTCCGCGGGCGCCTGGTGCGCCTGCTCACCGCGACTGACGACCTGTCGCCGTCCGCGGGTGACAGCCAGCCGCGGGTTTCCGTCGCCACGCTCCGGTGCCGTGGGAGCATGCGCCGGTGAGGACGAGGCGGGCGCGTCCTGGCCCGTGGGTCGATCCACCGGGAATCGCCGCCCTGCTACGCGCCACCTTCCACGCTGCCTGTCACCCGGATGGTGCACCGTGTGCGTCAGTCGGGGTGATGGGCGGGCTCCTCGCGATGGCAGATCACACCGGTGTGGCGCTGCCGCGCGCCGCAGCCACCCCCGCGCTCGACATCGACGCCCTCGTTCGCGAGCTCTACCACGAGCACGCGGGCTCCCTCGTCCGTCTCGTGCGCCTGTTCGTCGACGACCGCAACGCTGCGGAAGACCTCGTGCAGGAGGCGTTCATACGCCTGTCCCGCCACGCCGACCGCATCGAGGACCGCTCCAAGTCCGCCGCGTACCTCCGCTCGATCGTGCTGAACCTCGCCAGGGATCACAACCGGCGGGGCCTTGTCTCGCTCCGACACCGAGCGCCCGCCGACGACGTGCGAGCGACCGCCGAGGACGAGGTCGTGCTCCGTGATGACCAGCGCCAGGTCATCGAGGCGCTGCGCACGCTGCCCACGCGCCAGCGCGACTGCGTCGTGCTCCGTTACTACTTCGAGTCCGGCATCGCCGAGATCGCCGCGACCCTCGGCATCTCCGAGAACTCGGTCAAGACGCACCTCAAGCGAGGGCTCGCCTCGCTCGAGCGCAACCTCGAGGGCACGCGGTGAGCGTGCTCGAGGATCGCCTCCGCGACGCGTTGATCGGCGGCGCCGCCCAGGTGCACGAGAGCCCCGACCTGTTCGAGCGCGTCGTCCTCTCCATCGAGGACGACCGCATCCGCCGGCGCCAGCGCCGCCGCGCCGGAGCGTTCGTCGGTTGCCTCGCGGGCCTGGTCGGCGCCGTTCTGTTCGCTGTCATCGATACCAACGAAGGAGAGCTACTCATGGACTGGTGGATCCTCGAGCTCTTGACCACCGCCTTCTTGATCGGCCTGGCCCTGTGGCTCGGTCCGTTCATCAAGCGGTTCGGCAGGAGCTACGCCGCGGACGTGTTCCGCTCGAATCCCGGCACCGGCAAGAGCTTCATCGTGCTCACCGACGTCGCGTACTACCTGATCTTCACGGCCTTCATCCTCTTCACGGTGCAGTTCGAGCTGCCGACTGACTGGGACGTGGTCGTGAACGGGGCGCAGCTGAAGGCTGAGGTCTCACGGATCGCCGGGATCGTGCTGATCATGGGGCTGCTCCACGGCTTCAACATCCTCGCCCTGCCCGTCGTCGGCCGGTTGTTCACGCTCAACCGGCGACTCGACCTGGAGACACCGCACCCGCCGCCACCGAGCCAGGAGGGTGACCGGTGAGCGCGGTCATCGAGGTGGAGGGCCTGCGCAAGGTGTACCGGAACCTGCGGGGCCGGCGACGGGTCGCGGTGGACGGGCTGGATCTGAGCGTGCCGGAAGGCGGGGTCTTCGGGTTCCTCGGCCCGAACGGCTCCGGAAAGACGACGACCATCCGCTGCCTCCTCGGTCTCGTTCGGCCGACTGCCGGCCGGCTCGGCCTGCTCGGTGTCGAGGTGCCGCGGTCCCTGCCGACCGTGCTCTCGCGGGTCGGCTCCATCGTCGAGACGCCGATGTTCTTCCCGACGATGACCGGGCGCCGCAACCTGTCGCTGCTCGGCCGCATCGATGGGCACGGGCGGCAGGAGGTGGACGCCGTGCTCGACCGCGTCGGGCTTGCCGATCGCGGCGACGACCTGGTCAAGACCTACAGCCTCGGCATGCGTCAGCGGCTTGGTCTCGCCGCCGCCCTGCTCAAGGACCCCACTGTCCTGATCCTCGACGAGCCCGCGAACGGCCTCGACCCCGCTGGGATCAAGGAGATCCGTCTGCTGCTGCGCGCCCTCGCAGCCGAAGGGCGAACGGTGCTTGTGTCGAGCCACCTGCTGACCGAGGTCCAGCTGACGTGTGACCGCGTCGCCATCATCAACCGGGGGCGCGCCGTAGCGACCGGCACGGTGGCGGATGTGCTCGCGCGCGATCACAGCGCGGGCCTGCTCGTCCGCGTGCAGGACGCGGCCGTTGGTGCGACGGTGCTGCGATCAGCCGGCTTCGAGGTGGCCATCTCGGGCGAGCACCTCCGGGTGGCTGCCGGCAGCGACGACGGTCCCGCGGTGACCCGCACGCTCGCGACCGCCGACCAGTGGGTCGCGGAGCTGCGCACCGAGGAGGTCAGCCTCGAGGACCTGTTCCTCGAGATCACCGGCGACCACGCCACCCAAGCGGAGGAGGTATCGGCATGAGATCGTTCGCCACGCTCGTCGCCATCGAGGCGCGCCGAGCGCTGAGCCGACGAGCGGTGTGGGTGCTCATCGGCATCGCGCTCATCGGCATCGTCCTCACGGGAGTCATCGGGTTCGTGGCAAGCGACGACTTCGACCCGACAAGGTCGGATCCTGACATCGCCCGGCTGAACGATCTCTGGATGCCCGGCGGCGGCGACGGGGCGCTGACCGCGACGCTGTTCTTCCTCGCCATCGGAGCGGTGTTGGGCGGGGCGACGGTGACCGGCGCTGAGTGGCAGCACGGAACCATCGTCACGACGTGCACGTGGGAGGCGCGCCGCCGCCACCTGCTGCTTGCACGACTCTTCTCTGCCGCGCTGCTGGCAGCGGTCATCGCGCTCGCGCTCCAGGTGCTCTTCTGCCTCGCGCTGGTGCCTACGTATCTCCTGCGGGGGAGCACCGAGGTCGACTCGGGCTTCTGGCCCTCGTTGGTCGGCGCGATTGTGCGGATCGCGGCCGTGACCGGGCTGGCGACGACCTTGGGCGCCACGCTCGCGAGCATCGGGCGCCGGACAACGGTCGCCCTCGGGTTCGCGTTCGCCTACATCGCGGTGGTCGAGGCCATCGTCCGCGGCAACTGGCCCCACGCGGCACGCTGGCTCATCGGCGAGAACACTGGGATCGTCATCACCAACGCCGACCTCGAAGGTGCCGCGTTCACGCGAGGGACCGGCCTCGCGGCCGTGACCCTTGTCGGCTACATAGGCGTGCTCGTGCTCGTTGCCCTCGAGCTGTTCCGCCGTCGCGACCTCGCGAGCACCGCGTAGTGACGGCGCGCTAGATCGCATGGTCCTCGCGTCGCTGCTGCTCGCAGTTGTGGCCCTCGTTGGTGGTGGCGCGCCCTCAGACACACCCGACATCGAGCTGCGCGCCGAACGAACAGGGGATCTGCCCCTGGCGCCGTCGACGATCGGTGGACTGGCCGACGACGATGTGCTCCTCGTCGACGTCGCGGGCTTCCATCCCCGCTCGGATGCCGCGGTGGTCCAATGCGGGTGGACGCCCAGCGGCCGGTCGTGCGAGCAGCTGCTGACCGTGTCCTTCGACGGCCGTGGGCACGCGCGCTTCCTCGTTCGCGTCAGCGCTGAGGTCGCGAGCGTCGATTGTCGGGAGGCCGACCGACCCTGCGTGCTCGCGGTGGTCGGTGGAGACCGTCGTGCCGTCGCCGTCACCGCGTTCGGCAAGGTCGCGCCCTCACCCATGACGATCACCGCGTCGCCGACGCGCGCCAGCCCAGGCGACTCAGTCCGGGTGACCCTGGACCACCTGCCGCCGTCGAGCCCTGTGTCGGTGGTGCTCTGTTCCCCGGGGCCGAGCGCACCCCGCTGCGGTCCTTCGCTCGCCAGCTTCGAAGCTGATCGCGACGGCCGCGCGCGCGGGTCGGTCACCATCGGAGATGGTTGCGCTCGTGGCCAGACGTGTGGGCTGGCCCTCGTCCTCGACGGTGAGGATGAGCCCGTCGGCTCTACCCCGTTCTCGGTCACCGGTTCTGCCGGAGCCACCTACGACCAAGGGCGCTTGCGCGCCGGTCTGCTGGCCGCTGCACTTCTCGGGGCGACCGCGCTCGTCCTCCTGCGGCGCACCGACTGGACCCCGGTCATCGCCGACCCCTTCGCTGGCGTCGAGCTCGACGACGACC
>CAYSAC010000098.1:0-10634 GCA_964428815.1 uncultured Acidimicrobiaceae bacterium
CCGTCCTTCGCCGCCACACCGGTGAGGGGCGACTGACGCTCGACGAGTTCGCGGAGCGGGCCGAGCGCGTCTACGGCGCGCAGACGAAGTCAGATCTCGAGCCGCTTGTGCGCGACCTTCCAGATGTCGCCGCGCCTTGGCCGGCTGTGCCTGTTGCCGGTGCCGCGCCGAAGCGGAAGAGCAAGTACATCCTCGGGATCATGTCTGGCCCGCGGCGCAAGGGACGGTGGCGGGTGCCGGAGCACGTCACCGCCATCGGCTTCTGGGGTGGCGTCGAGCTCGACCTCCGCGACGCGGTGATGGAGGCGCCGATCACCCACATCCGCGCGTTTGCGCTGATGGGCGGTGTCAACGTCATCGTCCCGGAAGGTGCCGCAGTCGAGGTCGACGGCTTCGTCCTGATGGGAGGGCTCGAGGATCGCACGAAGCGCATGGGCGACCCGCTCGCCAGTCCGACCATCAGCGTGCGCGGCTACGGCATGTGGGGCGGGATCGTCGTGCACAACAAGGCCGTCCGCGACCGCCATCGCCACGGCCCGAGCCTGCCCCCGCCGCTGCCAGGCCTCGGCATGCCCGACCGCCAGGAGCGCCAGCAGGAGCGTCAAGCGCGCCGGCAGGACCACCAGCAGGAGCGACAGCACCAGCACCCCCGCCACGGCCCGCAGTGGCCGCCGGAGCCACCGGGCCCGGTCGAGGACGAGGGCAACCTCATCGAGCGCTTCGCGCGGGAGGACCCGCCGGAGGCGGCGCCCGTCATCGCGCCGACCGGCACCGTCACGATCCTGTTCACCGACGTCTGCGAGTCCACCCAGGTCGCCGAGCGGCTGGGCGACCAGCGCTGGATGGGCGTGCTCGGCGCGCACAACGCGCTCGTGCGTGAGCAGGTCGCGCGCCACGGCGGTACGGAGGTGAAGCACCACGGCGACGGTTTCATGGTCGTCTTCCCGTCGGCGCGCCGCGCGCTGCTCTGCGCCATCGGCATCCAGCGCGCGATGTCCACCTACCGGGACGGGCACCCTGATACCTCGATCGACGTGCGCATCGGCCTCCACACGGGGGAGGTGATCGAGGAGTCAGGCGACTACTTCGGCCGCAACGTCATCCTCGCGGCGCGCATCGCGGACGCCGCGCAGCGGGGTGAGATCCTCGCATCCGCGCTCGTGAAGGAGCTGGCCGACAGCGGCGGCGACCTCGGCTTTGGGAGCGGGCGCGAGGTCGAGCTCAAGGGCATGTCGCGCCCCTGGCGGGTCCACACCGTCGACTGGTGACAACGCTGGCCGTCGTGCTCGCGGCGGGGGAGGGCAGCCGCTTCACCGACGAGACACCCAAGCTGCTCGCCCAGCTGCACGGCCGACCGCTCATAGCGTGGGCGGCAGGTGCTGCCCTCGACGCCGGTCTCGCCGAGGTGGTGGTCGTGCAAGGCGCCGTCGACCTTGCGACTGCGGTGCCGGCAGGTGTGCAGCTGATCGACAACCCGCGCTGGCGTGAGGGACAGGCGACGAGCCTCGCCGCCGCGGTCGCCCACGCGGAGCAGGCCGGCCACGACGCGATCGTCGTCGCCCTCGGCGACCAGCCGGGCATCGAGCCCGCGGCCTGGCGTGCCGTCGCGTCGGCGACGGCACCGATCGCGGTCGCGACCTACGACGGTCGGCCCGGCCACCCCGTCCGGCTTCACCGCGACGTGTGGCCGCTGCTCCCGGCGACCGGCGACGAGGGCGCCAGGGCGCTGCTGCGCGAACGACCTGATCTCACCAGCGCGGTACCGTGCAGCGGCCAGCCGGGCGATGTCGACACGGTGGAGGACCTCGAGCGATGGAGCTGACCAACGAGTTCCGGGTGGGGGTGCCCGTCGCCCAGGCCTGGGCGCTGCTCACCGACGTCGAGCGCATCGCGCCCTGTATGCCCGGCGCGCAGCTCCAGGAGATCGAGGGTGACGAGTACCGAGGCATCGTCAAGGTCAAGGTCGGCCCGATCACCGCGCAGTACAAGGGCAAGGCCACGTTCATCGAGATGGACGAGGGCGCGCACCGTGCGGTGTTGCGGGCCGAGGGCCGCGAGACGCGGGGGCAGGGCAACGCGAACGCGACGATCACTGCAACGCTGCAACCCGACGGCGACGCGACAACCGTCACCGTCCTGACGGACCTCACAGTCACGGGCCGCGTCGCCCAGTTCGGGCGGGGTGTGCTGGCCGACGTGAGCGCCAAGCTCCTCGACCAGTTCGTGGCCTGCCTCGAAGCCGACGTCCTCGTGGCCGAGCCGGCCGCGGTGTCATCCGCCGACACCCTCGTGCAGGACGCGGAGGGTGAGGCCGCCGCGCCTGGTGCCGTCGACCCGTCGCAGGTCCGCGCCGCCGACAAGGGCCACCGCGAGCACCACGACGCGCAGCGGATCGACGAGGCGCCCATCGAAGAGGTCGCAGCCGACGAGGCACCCATCGGCACCGCCCACGCCCACTTCCCGAACGGCAGCGAGCCAGAGCGGCCAGCTGCGGGGACGTCGACGATCAGGCGCGTCGACTCACCCGAGCCCAAGCCGGTGGACCTCCTCGACACCGCAGGGGCGCCGCTGGCCAAGCGGGTCGCGCCGGTCGCCGTGATCCTCATCGTGCTGTGGCTGTTGCGCCGCTGGTCACGCGGGCGTGGCGAGGCCTGACGATTCCGCCGTCGAGGCGCTCCTCGGTCGCCCGCCGCGAGGTGCCTACGACGTCGTCGTCCGTCACGCCGACGGTTCGCCGGTCGTGATCCGCAACGCGCCGCTGCTCGACGACGGCACGCCGATGCCCACGCGCTACTGGCTCGTCGGCGAGCCAGAGCGCATCCTGGTTGGCCGGCTCGAGGCCGCGGGGGGCGTCGATCGGGCGGAGGCCGCTGTCGATCCTGCCGCGCTGGCCGACGCCCACGCTCGCTACGCGCGCGAGCGCGACGCTGCCCTGCCCTCGGGCCACGACGGCCCGGTGCCGAGCGGCGGCGTCGGCGGCACGCGGATCGGCGTCAAGTGCCTCCACGCGCACTACGCCTGGCACCTCGCCGGTGGAGACGATCCGGTCGGCCGCTGGGTGCACGATCAGATCGCAGCCGGACATGGCTGAGACGACGCTGGCCGCGATCGACTGCGGCACCAACTCGACGCGTCTCCTCATCAGCAGGGGTGGCGGGGTGGAGCGCACGATCGTCGAGCGGGCCAACGCCATCACGCGGCTCGGCAAGGGCGTCGACGCGACCGGCGCGCTCGACCCCGCGGCGATCGAGCGCACGGTTGGCGTGCTTCGCCGCTACCGCGAGCTCATGGACCAGCACGGCGTCGAGCGCACGCGGATGACCGCGACCTCGGCGGCGCGCGACGCGTCCAACCGCGACGAGTTCTTCGACGCCGCCGAGGCTGTCGTCGGCACGCGACCCGAGCTCATCAGCGGTGAGGAGGAGGGTCAGCTCTCCTTCGCCGGGGCGACGGGCGACCTTGATGCCGCTGATGGGCCGTTCCTCGTCGTCGATATCGGCGGCGGATCGACCGAGTTCATCTACGGCACCGACCGCGTCGAGGGTGTGGTCTCCCTCGACATGGGCTGCGTGCGTCTCACCGAAAAGTTCATCGAGCACGACCCGCCGCAGCCAGAGGAGCTGAGCGCTGCCATCTCGGTCGCACAGGCCTATCTGGACGACGTCGTGCTCGCGATCCCCTCCGCGCTGGGCGCACGTCGCCTGGTCGGCCTGGCCGGCACGATCACCACCGTGGCCGCCGTCGAGATCGGCCTCGCCGAGTGGGACCGCGACCGCATCCACCACTTCGTGCTCACCCGCGCCGCGATCGAGGACGTGTTCCGCACGCTGGCAACCGAGTCGCTGGCGGACCGCAAGCACAACCCGGGTCTCGACCCCGAGCGGGCCGACGTCATCGTCGGCGGCCTCTGCGTGCTGGTGGCGATCGTCCGCACCATGGGCTTCGACGAGGTGCTCGTCAGCGAGGCCGACATCCTCGACGGTCTCATCCTCTCGCTGCTCTAGCCTCCGCGGCATGGCTGATGACGTGCGCGGCAGCGGGACGGCCGGCGATCCGTGGATCCTGTCCACGCCGAGCGGCGGGTCGGAGTACGAGGTCCACCGGGACGACGCCGCGGACCCGCCCGCGCTCGTGGTGCAGGTCGGCAAGACCCAGCTCCGATACCACCTGCGCTGCATCGACGACCTCCACGGGATGCTCCGCGCCCACGGCGACTGGACGCCGCTCGGCAGCGCGGACGAGCAGAAGGCGGCGGCGGCTGGCACGGTCGAGGCCTGGGCCCGCGCCGAGGACAACCCGGTGGGCGGGTGGTACGGGCTGAAGAAGGGCTACCGGGGCCGTTTCGGCAACTACGTGCCGCCGGTGCTCGAGGCGCTCGGCCTGGCCGAGGTCGAGCACCAGCCGAGGAACAACCGCATGCGCGCCACCTAGCGCACGACCAGAGGAGTCCGATGTCCGACCACACCTACCGCGTCACCGAGATCGTCGGCACGTCGCCCGAGTCCATCGAGCGCGCCATCGCCAACGGAGTCGACCGCGCGTCCAAGACGCTCCGCAACCTCGACTGGTTCGAGGCGGTCGAGATCCGCGGCCACATCGTCGACGGTGCGATCGGCCACTACCAGGTGACGATGAAGGTCGGCTTCCGCCTCGACGACGAGGGCTGAGCGGGGCAGCCCGCGACGACCGTGCGCTCGAGCGGGCGGGCGAAACAGAGCCCGTCCAAGCGGGTGAGACGGACAGATTCAGCGCGTACCCGGGATCGAAGTCTCCCGAGCACCTCGCGCCAGTACGCCGAGGACCTGACGTTCGGGGCATCAGAGGTCGATTCGACACCCATGTGCCAGGGCCCGACCGCATCCTTGTGGTCGCTCTCGTCTCTGTGATCGGCATCCGATCGCCGCGTGCGGCCACACAGCGCTGTCTCAGCGCACAGCGGGTCTGCAACCAGGTCGACTCGGTCTGCACGCGGCTCGCAGGCGCGTTCGACGCATCCGGCGCACCGATGGCGCCATCGGTGGCCTCCACCAGATGACTGACGACCGGGCGAGTCAGCGCCCCCGCGCGATCAGTCCGGCGACGAGCACGTCGATCACCGTGTCACGGGCGACGTCCTCGTCCACGTCGGCCGCGTCCTGGTCGCCGCGCCGGTGGCGCGCGAACCACGCCTGCGTCTCGTTGATGAGACGCGCCGTGGTGGCGACGTGGGGGACCGGCCGGAGGTGGCCTGACGCGATCCGGCGTTCGAGGTAGGTCGTGAGGTTGTCGAGGTAGGGCCGGCGCATCTTCACGAAGAACGCCTCGAACAGCTCTGGCAGGTCGAGCGCCGATCGCTCGACCAGCGCCTGGAAGCGGCTCGACCCGGCGGTCCGGTCGTAGAGGTCCCCGATGATCGCGCCGAGCTCGGCCGCGACATCGTCGGGGTCCTCGACCGCCAGCGCCGCCTCCAGCACGCTGCCCCGGCGGATCGTCCCCATGCCCTGGCGGACGACCTTGCGCGTCTCGTCAGGCGACGGCGTGCTGATCGGGAGGACCGCGTCGACGCGCCCGGGTCCTGCCGGGCTGGCCCGCACCAGGCAGGCGTGGAACAGCGCGTCCTTGCTCTCCACGTAGTTGTAGATGTTGCCGGCCGAGACGCCGAGGGCGGCGCCCACGTCGCTCATCTGCGTGCGCTTGTAGCCCTTCTCTGCGAACACCCGCGTGGCCGCGGCCAGCACGCGCTCCAGCCGTTCCTCGGGGGTTGACCGCACCACGTCGTCAGTGTATGACTGAATCATTCATTCAGTCAACGATCGTGCCATCCTCCTGGTCGCAGGCGCGACCTCGCTGCTGCTCCTGGCCGTCGCGTCCCGGTACGGGTGGCACCGCGACGAGCTGTACTTCCTCGAGGCGGGCAAGCACCTCGGCTGGGGGTACGTCGACCAGCCACCGTTCACCCCGCTCATCGCGCGGCTGGCCGACTCTCTTGCTCCCGGCAACCTCGTGGTGCTGCGCGCTCTGCCCGCGTTGACGACCGGGGTAACGGTCGCGCTCGGCGGGCTCATCGTCCGCGAGCTCGGCGGTGGGCGCGGTGCCCAGGTCGCGGGGGCCGCGGCCGTCGCCGCCAGTGGCTTCGTGCTCGGTGTCGGGCACCTGCTCTCCACCGCCGTGTTCGACCTCACGGCGTGGATGGCTCTGCTGTGGGTCGTCGCGAGGCTGCTCCGCACCGGCGACGCGCGTTGGTGGCTCGCGTTCGGGGCGATCGCCGGCGTGTCGATGCTCAACAAGAACCTGATGGTGCTGCTCGCGATCGCGATCCTCTGCGGGTTAGCCATCGAGCGGCGGTGGGATCTGATCGCCTCGCAGTGGGTGCTCGCCGGCGCCGCGCTCGCCCTGTGCATCGCGGTGCCGAACCTCATCTGGCAGGCGCAGAACGGATGGCCGCAGTTGGAGATGGCGAAAGTCCTGTCCGAGCGGCTGGCAGTGGAGAACCGGGTCACGCTGCTGCCGCTCCAACTGCTGTTCCTCGGTCCGATGCTCGTCGTCCTGCTGTGGCGCGGCGCGCGCTGGCTGCACCACGACACGTCGGCCCGACCCTTCCGGCCGCTGCTGTGGGCATGGCCGGCAGGGCTGGTCGCCGCGCTCGTCACCGCCGGCCGGCCGTACTACGTGCTGCCGCTGACGACGGTGGTGATGCTCGCTGGCGTCGTCGAGGCCGATCGCCGCGTCAAGCTGCGCAGCGTCGTCGCCTTGATCGCGGCGAACGCACTGGTGAGCCTCCCGCTCTCATTGCCGCTGCTGCCGCTCTCGACGACGAAGGTCTCGGCGACGGTCAACGAGGCGGTCGCCGAGACCGTCGGCTGGCCCGAGCTCGTCGCGCAGGTCGCCAGAGTCGTCGACGCGCTCCCGGGGGCTGAGCGCGAGTCGGTCATCGTGCTCACGGGCTCCTACGGCGAGGCCGGCGCTATCGACCGCTTCGGCCCTGCGAACGGCCTGCCGCCCGCGCACTCCCCGCACAACAGCTACGCCGACTTCCGGCAACCGCAGGATGACGATGCCACGGTGGTCGCCGTCCGCTTCACGACGTCGCACCTGGCGCCGTACTTCGAGCGCTGCGAGCAGGTCGCCGAGGTCGACAACGGACGAGACATCGACAACGAGGTCCAGGGAACGCCGATCCTCGTGTGTCGCGGCCTTCGCGGCACCTGGGAGGATGTCTGGGATGAGCTGCGGTTCCTGTCGTGAGTGAGCATGAGGTTCGCAACAACGCTGAGTGCTCGGGCTGGTTCATCGACGAGCACCCGGACTACCGCGACCTCCTCGCCGCCTGACCGCGCGCCATAGGCTGCGCGCTCGATGCCGCAGACCGATCGTGTTCTCATGGGACCGGGGCCGTGCAACCCGTACCCAGAGGCGGTCGAGGCTTTCGGGCGACCCATGCTGGGGCACCTGGATCCCGACTTCATCGCGATCCTGGACGAGACGTGCGCGCGGCTGCGCACGGTCTTCCGCACGGCGAACGCGCTGACCGTGCCCATCAGCGGCACGGGCTCGGCCGGCATGGAGGCCAGCTTCGTCAACGTCGTCGAGCCGGGCGACGCGGTGGTGGTCGGCGTCAACGGCGTCTTCGGCGAGCGGATGGTCGACGTCGCGTCCCGGTGCGGCGCCGAGGTGGTGCGAGTCGACGCGCCATGGGGTCAGCCGATCGATCCGGATGCGCTCCTCGGCGCCCACCCCGCCCCGAAGGTCATCGCCGTGGTGCACGCCGAGACCTCCACCGGCGTGCGCAGCGACATCGCGCCACTCGGCGCGGGCAAGGGCAACGCGCTCTTGCTCATCGACTGCGTGACGTCGCTCGGCGGCATCGAGGTCGACGTCGACGGATGGGCGGTCGACATCGCCTACAGCGGCACGCAGAAGTGCCTTGGCGTCCCGCCAGGCCTCGCCCCGCTCACCGTGAGCGACCGGGCGCGCGAGCGCTTCGTCGAGCGCAGCCGATCGTGGTACCTCGACCTCCGGATGATCGGCGCGTACGCCGGCGCTGCCACCGGCGCCCGCACCTACCACCACACTGCGCCCATCTCGATGGTGCAGTCCTTGCACGCGGGCCTCGGCGCGCTGCTCGACGAGGGACTTGATGCCGCCATCGCGCGCCACGACCAGTGCGGGCGCCTGCTGCAGGAGGGCATGGTCAAGCTCGGCTTCGAGCTGTTCGCGGCCGAGGGCCACCGCCTGCCAGAGCTGACGACGGTCGTGGTGCCCGACGGCATCGACGAAGCGGCCGTGCGGCGGACGCTGCTCGAGCGCTACGGCATCGAGGTCGGCGGCGGCCTCGGCGCGTACGCGGGCAAGGTGTGGCGGATCGGGTGCATGGGCCACACCGCGCGCCCGCGCAACGTCACGCTGCTCCTCGGCGCGCTCGAGGAGGTGCTCGGGCGGTGAGCCACACGGTCGCGTGGACACCCCCTGACGACGCGCTCCAGAGCACCAAGGTCGGGCGGTTCATGGGTGCGCACGGCTTCACCGACCTCGACGGTCTGGTCGCGCGCTCGATCGAGGACCCCGAGTGGTTCTGGGACGCTGTCGTCGAGCACCTCGCCATCCCGTTCACCACCCCCTACGAGCAGGTGCTCGACACGAGCGACGGCATCCCGTGGGCGCGCTGGTTCACCGGCGGACGCATCAACCTCGCCGATGCCTGCGTCGACCGCTGGGCGGCGGCAACACCTGACGCCCAAGCGGTCGTCTGGGAGGGCGAGGAGGGCGCGGTCCGCATGTGGACCTTCGCCGAGCTGCAGGCCCACACCGACGCGCTCGCCTATGAACTGGTCGAGCACGGCGTCGGCCGCGGCGACGCCGTCGGCCTGTTCCTCCCGATGCTCCCCGAGACCGTCGCCGCGGTGATGGCGGTGGCCAAGGTCGGTGCTGTGTTCCTGCCGATCTTCTCCGGCTACGGCGCCGAGGCGGTGCGCGTGCGGCTCGAGGACGGAGAGGCGAAGGCGCTCATCACGTCGTCGAGCTTCCCTCGTCGCGGGCGGACGGTGGCGATGGGGGACACCGCGATCGCCGCTGCCGCCGGGCTGCCCTGCGCCGACCACCTGATCCTCGTTGAGCGCACCGGGCGACCGCTCGCTCCGGAGGCGCCGCCGTTCCCGACCGCGCCGGTCGACAGCGAGCACCCGCTCTTCATCGCGTACACGTCCGGGACGACCGGCCGCCCGAAGGGCGTCGTGCACGTCCACGGCGGGTGGACGGTGAAGATCGCGGAGGAGGCGGCATTCCAGACCGACGCCGGTCCAGGCGACCGGCTCTTCTGGCTCACCGACATCGGCTGGATCATGGGCCCCTGGGCCATCACCGGCGCGCTGGCAAACGGCGCGACGCTCGTGCTCTACGACGGCGCCCCCGATCATCCGGAGCCGGATCGCCTCTGGTCGTTCCTCGCCCGCCACGAGGTGACCATCTGCGGCATCAGCCCGACGCTCATACGCGCGCTCATGCAGAACGGCGCGGGCGCGGTGCAACGGCACGACCTGTCGAACCTGCGAATCCTGGCGTCGACCGGCGAGCCGTGGAACGAGGATCCGTGGCGCTGGTACTTCGAGGTCGTGGGCGGCGGCCGCTGCCCGGTCATCAACATCTCCGGCGGCACCGAGGTGGGTGCGTGCTTCCTCGCGCCGCACCCGGTCGCACCGATCAGCCCCATGAGCCTCGGGGGACCATCGCTCGGCATGGCCGTCGACGTGTTCGACGAGAACGGCCGGCCGCTGCGCGGCGCGGTGGGCGAGCTGGTGTGCACGAAGCCGTGGCCAGGGATGACCCGCGGGCTGTACCGCGACCCGGAGCGCTACCTCGAGACGTACTGGAGCCGCTGGCCGGACGTGTGGGTGCACGGCGACTGGGCATCCATCGAGGACGGGCAGTGGTACCTGCACGGCCGCAGCGACGACACCATCAAGATCGCGGGCAAGCGGCTCGGTCCCGCGGAGGTCGAGTCCGTGCTCGTCTCGCACCCGGCGGTGGTCGAAGCCGCCGCCGTCGGGCTACCCAACGAGCTGAAGGGCGAGGAGCTCTGGGGTTACGCGGTGCTGACGCCTGGCACCGAACCGAGCGACGAGCTGCGGGCCGAGCTCGTCGCGCTCGTGACCGAGCACCTCGGCCCCGCGTTCCGTCCCGCCGGCATCCGGTTCACGCGGGCGCTGCCGAAGACGCGTAGCGCGAAGGTGCTCCGCCGCGCCATCCGGTCCACCGCGATCGGCGTCGACCCCGGCGACCTCTCCAGCCTCGAGGATCCGGCTGCCATCGACGCGGTCAAGGCGGCATCGTGAGCACCCTGTTCGGCAAGCGCGTGCTGCTGCGACCGCTGGTCGCCACCGACTTCCCCGCCTGGCAGGAGGTGCGCCGCCGCAACGTCGAGTGGCTGACGCAGTGGGAGCCCCAGCGGGTCGTCGGCGCGCCCGACACGATCGAGAGCCCCGACGCCTTCGCCGTCCGGTGCAGCGCGCGCCAGCGTGAGCGTCAGCTCGGCACCGGCTACGGCTATGGCATCTTCGTCGACGGCCACTTCGCGGGGGAGATCAACCTCTCCACCGTCCAGCGGGGACCGTTCCAGAGCGCGTACGTCGGCTACTGGATCGACATCGCGCAGGCCGGCA
>CAYSAC010000099.1:0-10497 GCA_964428815.1 uncultured Acidimicrobiaceae bacterium
CCGGCAGCACGACCGCGTCGACCCCGTCGACACTCGTGTCCGCGTGCCAGAGGAGGTGGGGGTGGCCGCCGAGCGCGCCAACCGCCTCCGCGACGTCCTGCTCGCAGTTGGAGCCGGGGAAGACGACGATGCCCACCCGCGCGGTCATGCCGGCGCGGCCGAGACGATGCTGATGTCGAAGTCCTCGATCACGGGGTTGGTCAGGAAGCGGGTGCACACCTCTTCGGTCTTGGCCCGAGCCGCGGCTTCGTCAGCGGCCTCGATCTCGAACCGGAACGCCTTGCCCACGCGCACACCGCGGATGCTGTCGAACCCGAGGGCAGGCAACGAGCGCTGGATGGTCGAGCCCTGAGGGTCCGCGATCCCAGGTCGCAGCCGAGTCTCGACCAGCACCGAGAACATCATGCTCCCAGGTTAGAGCTTGACGTCGCTGGCTAGAGAGGTCTCGATCCGTTCTTGCGTCGTTGCGACACCTGTCACTAGATCGGCACGTCGTCGGTGAGCGTCACGAGCTGCTCGTGCTTGAGCCGCTCGAACGCATCACCCGGCTCCTCACCTTTCGCGATGACGACGAAGGCTGCCTCGATCGTGCCGCCGCTGCCGGTGTGGTCCCACACCCGCTGCAGCCGAGCCAGCACCGCGGCGGCGCCCATCTCGGCGCCGGCAAGGAGCATCACCTGAGCGTGGTGCTCTGCGCTGAGGACGAGGTCATCGGTGCGGACCACGTTGCGCACGGTCGCCGCCAACGCGCCGGCGTCGAGCCAGCCCGGCGTCGCCGGCGTGCGCAACGCCAGCAGCACATCGCCCGGGCCACCTTGCGCCAGCGCCTCGTAGAACCCGTAGGCATCGTCGATCGCGACCGACTCGGACCGGTCCGACGCCTCAGAGGTCAGCCGGCGCCGGTTGCTGCGCTCGTCGGGCGGTCGGGCGACCTCGGCCGCGCACGCGGCAAGCACCCGCTCGAGCTCCATGAAGTCGGGCTTGTCCACGACGAGCGTCCCTGGCGACAAGCTGCTCGTCTGGAGGTCGTCGGTGAACGCGCTGAACACGACGACGCGACACCGACGCTGCCGAGCGACGTCGAGGACGTCGCTGCCCATGCCATACGCGAGCGACAGGTCGAGCACGACGAGGTTCGGAGACTCCGCCTCGATCGCGCTGATGGCTTGGAGGCTGTCGCCACCCTCGGCGACGACGACGCCGCCCTGCGCCTCAACCAATGCCGCCACGGTCGACCGCACGCCCGGATCGTCATCGCACACCACCACGCGCATCTGTCCTCCATCGGCGAATGGGCGACGTTTCTGTAGCGGACGGTACCGCTGGTCAGCCAACGACGCCCGGCCAGTCCTCGAGCGAGCGCCCGGTGATGCGCTCGTACGCCTCGATGTAGCGGCCGCTGGTCGCGGCGACCACCTCGGGCGGCAACGGCGGTGGCGGCGGGGCCTTGTCCCAGTCGAGACCGTCGAGGTAATCGCGAACGGGCTGCTTGTCGAAGGATGGCGGCGTGCGACCGGGGTGCCACTCGTCGGCCGGCCAGAACCTCGACGAGTCCGGTGTCATCACCTCGTCGGCGACGATGAGCTCACCGTCGATGGTGCCGAGCTCGAACTTGGTGTCGGCGATGATGATCCCCCGCTCTCGTGCCCACGCCGCGCCGCGGCTGTAGAGCTCGAGGCAGACCTGGCGCGCACGAGCGGCGAGGTCGTCCCCGATGAGGGCGGCGGCGGCCGCGAAGCTGATGTTCTCGTCGTGCCCCGCCTCGGCCTTGGTCGAGGGCGTGAACACCGGTTCGGGCAGCTGATCGGACTCCTGCAAGCCGCTCGAGAGCGCGGCGCCGTGCATCGTGCCCGTCGCCTTGTACTCCTTCCAGGCCGAGCCGCTGAGGTAGCCGCGGACGATGCACTCGATGGGCAGCATCTCCGCCTTGCGGCAGAGCATCACCCTGCCGGCGAGGTCCGCGCCGGCGCCGTCGAGTCCCGGCACGTCCGCAGGATCGAGGCTGACGAGGTGGTTGGGCACCACGTCGCCGAGCTGCTCGAACCAGAACGCGGACATCGCGGTGAGCACCCGCCCCTTGTGCAGGACGGTCTCAGCCATCACGACATCGAAGACGGAGAGCCGATCGCTGGTCACGAGCAGCAGCTGGTCGTCGCCGACCGCGTAGATGTCACGGACCTTGCCGGAGTGGAGGTGCGGCAGGGGCAGCAGGTCAGTCATGAGGACTCCGATGGTCGGTTCACGGAACCAGCTCGACCTCCGCGCCGACGGACCGGTAGGTGTCGACAGCCCGGCGGTCGCGTGTGATGAGCGGGAGTGCGTGAGCGGCAGCGGTCGCGCCGATCAGCGCGTCGTACACCTGGCCCCCGCTCACACCGATGGCCGCCAAGGACCAGAGGAGACGGCGGCTCGCGTCTGCACTCATGAACCGCGTGTCGCCGAAGTTCTCCGACAGGAGGCGGCCGACGGCCTCCGGCGTGCGTCGGTCCGGCGGCGGGAGGCGGGTCAGCACGGAGAACGTCTCGAACGCGGCGTGGCCGGCGAGGCCGAGGCGACGCCCCCGCACGGCGCCCACGACGTCCGCTCGATGCTCGTGATCGGCGACCAGCAGCGCGACGGCGACGCTGGTGTCGACGAGCGCGACCGCAGGGTCAGCGCCGGTCGGCATCGCGGAGCGCGCGGACGTCGTCGTCGGAGAAGGTCCGGCCCGACGCGGGGATGACGAGGAAGCCGTCCAGCTCGATCAGGTCGTCCGCTGCGATCGGCTCGATCCGCAGTCCTGCGCCGTCCTCCACCAGCTCGACCTCACCCGGGGCGAGGCCGACCTTGTCGCGCAGCGACTTCGGGATGACGACCCGCCCTGCCTTGTCGATGGTCGTGCGCATGCCAGGAGCCTACCATCGCTATGGTCAGATGAGTGGCTCCGGCTCGTAGCGGGCCGCGTCGGGATGGCGGGCCACGATGGCGGCAACCGCGTCGACGAACGCGTCGACCTGGCGGGGCGCGGCGCCGACGAACTCGATGGGCTCGGCGAGGAGCGCGTCGAGCGCCGGGCGATCGAGGCCGAGGCGGCCATCCGACGCGAGGCGGTCGAGGAGGTCGTTCGCGACCGCGCCCTCCTCCCGCATGGCGAGGGCAACCGCCACCGAGTGCGCCTTGATCACCTCGTGGGCCTGCTCACGGCCGACACCGGCCTTCACCGCGGCGAGCAGGACCTTGGTCGTGGCCAGGAACGGGAGGTACCGCTCGAGCTCGCGGGCGATGACGGCGGGGTACGCGCCGAGCTCGTCGAGCACGTGCAGGAACGTCTGGAACACCCCGTCCGCCGCGAGGAACGCGTCAGGCAGCGCGACCCTGCGGACGACCGAGTCCGACACGTCGCCCTCGTTCCACTGGTCGCCGGCGATGGCCGCGACCATCGCGACGTGCCCGCCGATCACCGCGTGCAGCCCGTTGATCCGCTCGCACGACCGGCTGTTCATCTTGTGGGGCATCGCCGAGCTGCCGACCTGACCGGCAGCGAAGCCCTCTGTGGCCAGCTCGGCGCCGGCCATCAGCCGGATGGTCGTCGCGAGGCTCGACGGGCCGGAGACGGCTTGCAGCAGCGCCGCCACGACGTCGAGGTCGAGCGAGCGCGGGTACACCTGCCCGACGTTGGTCAGCGACGCCTCGAAGCCGAGGTGGCGCCGGACCGCGTCCTCCAGCCGATCGAGCGCAGCGAGGTCACCGCCCAGCAGGTCGAGCTGATCCTGCTGCGTGCCCACCGGGCCCTTGATGCCGCGCAACGGGTACCGAGCGATGAGCTCGTCCACCCGGCGGTAGGCCTGCACCAGCTCTTCTCCCGCGTTCGCGAAGCGCTTGCCGAGCGTCGTCGCCTGCGCGGGCACGTTGTGGGACCGGCCAGTCATGACGAGCGACGAGTGCTCGGCCGCGAGGGCGGCGAGCCGGTTGAGCGCAGTGACCATGCGGTCGCGCACGATGAGAAGAGCGTCGCGCACTTGAAGCTGCTCGACGTTCTCCGTGAGATCGCGCGAGGTCATCGCCTTGTGGATGTGCTCGTGGCCGGCGAGCGCGGCGAACTCCTCGATGCGCGCCTTGACGTCATGGCGGGTGACGCGCTCGCGCGCCTCGATCGACGCGAGGTCGACCTTGTCGAGCACCGCCTCGTAGTCCTCGATGACGCCGTCGGGCACGTCGACGCCGAGCTCGCGCTGCGCGCGGAGCACCGCGATCCAGAGCTTCCGTTCGAGCACGACCTTTTCCTCGGCCGACCACAGCTCGACCATCGGACGGCTGGCGTAGCGGGCGGCGAGGACGTTCTCGATCACAGATCGCCAGTATCGCTCAAGTGCGCCGTACTTAAGACCGTTACCTACGAGGCCGTCGGCGGGCGGTCGAAGGTACTGATCCACGGAGGGACCACGACATGGCGAGCTGTGAGAAGCACCCGTTTGAGGCGTCGGCAGGCATGTGCGCCAGGTGCGCTTACACGTACTGCCACAACTGTCTGGTGCACTCCCGAGGGGTGTCCAAGCCCCCGCACTGCATTCCTTGCGCGCTCTTGATCGCAGGCGTGAAGACCGGCGGCGGGCCGACCCCCCGGCTGGGCAAGCGCGAGCTCAAGGCCGAGCTCAAGGCGCTGCGGCGAGCCGGGAATGGCGGCGCGCCGGAGGAGCCGGTCGAGCCGCCGAAGTCGGGCATGCCGAAGATGCCGGAGCTGGACTGGGCCGCGCTGGAGCGGGCCGAGGCCGCGTTTCATGCCAGCGCGCCCAGAGCGGCCGGCTAGACAGACCTCATCGAAGTTGGGAAAGCTCAACGGCGCGACGGTAGAACTCGCTCGACCTGAGAAGGTCGGAGGCCGCGCCAGAGGCGCTCAACTCACCGCCCTCGAACACCATGAGCTCATCACAGCTCTTCAACGTGGAGAGACGATGGGCGATGGTCACGATCGTCACGGTGCCCTTCAGGCGCTCGAGTGTCTCCTGAACGATCGCTTCCGCATCCAGATCGAGTGCGCTCGTGGGCTCGTCCAAGATGAGGAGCGACGGCCGAAGAGCGAGAGCACGGGCTATCGTCAGGCGCTGCCGCTGACCGCCAGAGACGGCGTCGGCCCGTTGCCCGACGGGCGTGTCATAGCCTTCCGGCCACCTCACTATTTCGTCATGTATTCCGGCGAGCTTCGCGGCCGATTCCACCTCGTCGTGAGAGACGGTTCGGTGAAAGGCGATGTTCTCGGCCACTGTTCCTTGGATCAATCGGCCGTCCTGTGGAACATAGGTGACTCGCTGCCGCCAGTCATCAAGCGAGAACTCCTCGGCGTCGGAGCCGTTGACGCTGAGACGACCGCTTGTCGGCAGCCGGAGACGTAGCAGCAGCTGGACGACCGTTGACTTTCCTGCACCCGACGGTCCTAGGACGCCCACGGCACTGCCGTGATGAAGCGTGAAGGAGACGGACTTGAGTACCGGCACGCCACGCCGGTACTCGAAGTTGACATCATCAAACACCAGATCCATGTGCTCTGGTACTGCCGTGCTCCCGGCACGCCGCTCATGTTTTTGGTACAACTCGAGATGTCGACGAACCAATGCCATATCAGGGGCCAAGTCGTTCATCCGGTGATAGGCGTTCTGAAGGCTCTGCGAGTACGTCAACCCCCGGACCATTATGAGAACGACTGCACCGATCGCCCCGACGTCGCTCGTACCTGTCAAGTACACCGCACCCAACCCTGCGACGAGCAGGAGCAGGGACACTCCGTGATAGAGACCGGTCTGCAATCTGCTCAGAAACTGTGCTCGGAAGAGCGGCCCGCTGAGACGCTCAACCTGTTGGTCGACGATGGCGCGCTGCGCGTCAGCGACACCAAACACTTGGACCTCCTCCGCCATTCGTACTGACTCGCTGATGGTCTCGGCCACGCCGACGTACGCGCTCGACCGCTGAGCACCGATGAGGCGGGCTCTCGCAGTCAACGGCCGGAAGAGAAAGAAGAGAACGACGACAGCAACGGCGATGGCCCCAGCAGCCGTGGGACTCAGGACGATGGCCGAGATGATCAGAGCGAGGAAGTTGAAGGCGGCCGTGATGGCATCAGCCAAGACCTGGACCGCGGCACTTGACCGATTGACCTGCCCGACCATGACCTCCTGTAGCTGACCCTCGCGTTCCCTCGATTGAACCTCCCACGTCGTCTTGAGAAACGAGTCGAACACCTGACGGCGCAGGTTGGCTTGGGCGTCGGTGCTCATCCTGGCCGGCAGGTACGCGATCACGATCTGCAAGCCGAGGCGCGCCAGCGCGAGCGCTGCGCTCAGGAGGATCATCCCCGCGATCGAGATCTCGAGGTCGCCGAACGGGCCGGCCGGCAGCGCGACGGCGGACGACTGCTCCGAGATCGCGAGAGCTAGCTGGACGAGCGACAGCAACGCCGCTGCCTCGACGAAACCGGCTGCGACCGAGGCCGCAGAGAGCAGGAACATCCGCCGGCGGGAGGCCTCCAAGAAGGGCTGAGCTTCGCGGTAGTGGCGTCGCAACCGGCCGATCCGGCTCTCTGTGTTCGTCAATCCTCCTCCCAGGTGGGATCAGGCACGTCCGAGGAGATCAAGCCAACGCGGCACAACCTCACTCCAGTCCATGAGCTTCGCCGCGCGCGTCGCAGCCGCGGCTCGGTCAAGCGCTGCTCGCGGCTCTCGGAGAACGGCCGCCATCCCTTCGGCAAGATCCTCTGCGCTGGGTGAAACAAGAAGGCCCAGGCGGCCGTGGTCCAGCAACGCCGGCAACCCACCCACATTCGAGGCCACGATGCACATGCCCATGGCCATGGCCTCGACGACACTTACCGGCGTGTTGTCAACGGTGGTCGGGTTGACGAAGATGTCATGGTCAGCTCCGAGCTGAGCGACGTCAGTCTTCGGTACGCGACCGACGAACGTGACCTTGTCACGCACTCCGAGCTCCTGGGCGAGAGCTTCGCAATCACCACGGCTACCGTCGAGATCTGGTCCAACCATGGTCAGCATCGCATCTGGAAACGCCTTCGCCAGAAGCGAAAAGGCACGCACCATGGTCAAGGCCCCGTACTCCCGGCTGTACGCGCGGAGGTACAGCAGAAACGGCCGAACCTGAGCACGCGCGACGCTCGGCAAGCTCGATGTCTGAACCCCATTCGGTATCACATGCACGGGTGAAAGCGCACTGAAAGCATCCGCGAGATACTGCGATGGAGCGATGATATGCGTCGCGCCACCGACCACAACTCGTACTGACAGGGCCCGCCCCTTGATGCGGTCGGGCAGGCTCCCGCCGTGCAGCGCAACGGCATACCGCCGCCTCAGCAGGCGACACGCCAGCACGGCGACGACGCCGGCAGGGAAGGCCCGAGCGCCGCCGTAGAGATCGACAACCACGAGCCCACCCCGACGAGGACTACGCCAAATGGCCGACAGCTGATCAAGCATTCGGCGTGATCTTCTGATGGCGGTCGATGCGACCACGACATCGACCCCTGCCGCCCGCAGCCGCGGGACAAGGCTCTCCGCATAGGTCGGGTTGAGACCGTGGCAATGCAGAAAGTTTCCGATGTAGGTCACCTTCGGGCACCCGGCCGGCGAATGCGTCCGGCTGGCTTCTCGCTCTTTGCGAGCGAGCCGGTCCACCCGCATCCAATGATCAAGGGCGCCGAGGCTGGCAGGAAGACGGCGAACAGGACGCCAGAGATAGCTGAGACCGAGCGGCACGGCGCCTCTGCGCGCGAGCGGATATGCAGCTCTCATCCGCTCCGCCGGCGGGAACAGGTGAAGCCAGACATACGATGCCTTTCGGGCAACTCCTGGCTCGTGCAGCAGGCGCTCGATCGTCAACGTGAAGGCGTCCTGTCGTCCGCCGGCTCGGAGCTGCACGGATCGAGAGAACCGGCTGACAAGACCGAGCTCGTCGGCGAGACGAGCTCCCGCTGCGTCGAGCCTCACTCCAGCCGCGAAAGCTTCCTCCGCGCCGATGGCCTCAGCAATCGACGATGCCTCGACCCATGTCTCGAGGCTGGCGCTCTGGACAGCTCGTCGTAGGTCTTCGAGAGGTTTCGGCTCATCGATGCCGTGGTGTGTGGCATGCAGCGCCACGACCACCGCGCATGCGGGTGGATCGAACGCAGTGACGCTGGTGCCGGCAAGCCGGAAGGCGGTTCGATGGGGCTCGAGACGGTCCCAGACCAGCTGGGCAGGCGCACCGGCCTCGGAGAGCGTGTGGTGGAGATCGATCCTCTCGCTGTCACGACGAACCCAGTTGCTCGCGTACGAGGCCTGGCCCGGCTCGCCCGCGCGGCGGTGGCGACGGCGGAACCCGGTGTGGGCCAACACCTCCTCGGCCCGCTCGAACCCCCACGGCGGCACGAGGAGGTCGATGTCGCCGTATGGCCTCATCGCACCGTCGCCGTAGAGCCATTCGGCGAAGACAGGACCCTTCATGATGACGACAGGGACCCCGAAGTCGCTGAAGGAGCCGATGACCTCGGCCCCGGACCGATCCAGGGCCAACGCTTTGGCGGTTGTCGCGACTGCGAGGGTTGCTCGACCCGGGGAGTTCGCAACCACGGCGACACCGTAGTGTGGCTTCGATGCCTCTCAAGGTGCTCGGCCTCATTCCCGCGAGAGGTGGCTCGAAGGGTGTCGCTGGAAAGAACCTCAGACCTCTCGGGGGCAGGCCACTGCTCTGCTACACCATCGATGCAGCAGCTCAGGCGCAGCGGCTGTCCCGCACCATCCTGTCAACTGACGACGCCGACATCGCCTCCATCGGCCGGGATCAGGGTGTCGAGGTGCCATTCCTCAGACCCGAAGAGCTGGCCCAGGACCACACCCCGACGTTGCCTGTCGTTCTCCACGCGCTCGCAGCGCTCGACGACTCGACCTTCGACGCGGTCTGTCTCCTTCAGCCGACCTCGCCCTTCCGGGAAGCCGGTCTGATCGATCGGTGCATCGAGCTCTTGGAGAGCTCGGGTGCGGACGCGGTGATGACCGTCGTGGAAGTACCCCACGAGCACAACCCGCACTGGGTGTGGATGCGCGACGATGCTGGCGCACTGAGTCTGTCGACAGGTGAACGAGAGCCGATCCCCCGGCGACAGTCTCTCCCGCCCGCCTTCTGCCGTGAGGGGTCCGTGTACGTGACCCGGCGTCAGGTGCTCGAGTCCGGATCTCTCTACGGCGCGTCGGTGCGGGGAGTCGTCGTCGATCCGGCAAAGACCGTCAACATCGACGATCTCGAGGATTGGGAGCGGGCAGAGCAAATGGTCCGCCACAGCATGAGCTGACCCATGACCGCAGGGAACGCCCCGAAGGTCCTCTTCGTCGCAGGCCAGCTCGGGCGGGGCGGTGCCGAGCAACAGCTCTTCTACATGGCATCCGCTCTCAAAGACGCCGGGGCCGAACCCGAAGTGGTGTCGATGACCCGGGGAGAGCACTGGGAGCAGCAACTGCTCGAGCGGGACATTCCCGTCCTGTGGACAGGTCCATCAACGAGCCACGCGCGCCGGCTCTTGACCGTCGTGGAGATCGCGCGACGGAGGAGACCAGCGGTCATCCAGAGCGCCCACTTCCAGACCAACCTCTACGCCGCGCTTGGGGCCCGAGCCAGCGGGTCCGTCGGCATCGGCGCCGTTCGAAGCTCGACGAGGTCGTCGGTCGCTGATCTTGGGCGGCTCGGAACGGCGTCACTTCGAACGCCGCGGCTGATAGCCGCCAACTCCCATCGTGCGATCGACGAAGCTGTCGAGCTCGGGGTTGCACGCGCTCGACTGCAGCTGCTCCCGAACGTGGTCGACTTGACGCGTTTCCCATCAGCCGCGGCGCGCGGCCCTAGTGCCGAGGTCGAGCTCTTGGCAGTTGGCCGCCTCGTCCATGCCAAGCGACTGGACCGATTCATCCGCATCGTCGGCGAGCTTGCGCGCTCGCCGATGACTGGGAACAAGAGCGTTCGAGGCACCATCGTCGGTTCCGGTCCGCTCGAAGCGAACCTTCGTGAGCTCGCTGAGAACACCGGGGTCAGCGACCGGATCCGTTGGCTCGGTGAGGTCGACGCGGCGACCATCTACGCGGAGGCAGATGCCCTGGTGCTCACCTCAGATTACGAAGGCACCCCCAACGTCGTCCTCGAAGCGATGGCGAGCGGGTTGCCAGTCGTCTCCTTCGGAGTCGGCGAGGTGCCGTGGCTCATCGAGCACGGCAAGACAGGGCTGCTGGCCGCTGAAGGCGACGAGGCACAGCTGGTCGCTCAGCTGGAGCGTCTGATCATGGATGAAGAGCTACGGCACAAGATAGGGCTCGCGGCGCGAAGCTACGTCGAGCACCACCACGCGGTGACGCTCCTGCCTGGCCTGCTCGACCGGCTGTACCGCCACGCCGGGGGCTAGTTACTTGCCCCTGAAGAAGTAGCTGGTTGCTGTCGTGCGACGTCGACCAGATGGCGGTTGGTTGGCCGTCGGGCGCGACGAATGAGACG
>CAYSAC010000100.1:0-10313 GCA_964428815.1 uncultured Acidimicrobiaceae bacterium
CCGCCGCGCCGGCGTGCCCTGCGTGCTCGTGTCGCCGTGCCCCACGCTCGAGGCGCAGCGGTGGCACGCGCCGGTCGTGCCCTCCCGCGCCGAGGAGCGGGCCGGGTGGCCTGCGGTCGAGGTGGTCGACCGCCAGCGGGAGGACCCGCGCCGCGCTGGGCTGTTCTCACCGCAGCTGGCCAGGATGCTGCGTGAGGGCGACCGGGTGCTGTGCGTCCTGAACCGCACGGGCCGGGCCAAGCTGCTCGTCTGCACCAGCTGCGGTGACCTCGGGCGCTGCGAGCGCTGCGACGCCGCGGTCGAGCAGCCGGAGAGCGCGCTCGTGTGCCGACGCTGCGACGCGACCCGCCCCGCCCTCTGCCTGGCGTGCGGCGCGAGCCGGTTCAGCAACCGCCGCATCGGGGTGACCCGCGCGCGCGAAGAGCTCGAGGCGCTCGCCGGCGAGCCGGTGGTGGAGGTGGCTGCGGGCGCCGACGCCGCGAGCGTGCCGTCGGCGCGTATCTACGTCGGCACAGAGGCCGTCCTGCACCAAGTGGGCGGACCGGCGGCGATCGCGTTCCTCGACCTCGACCAAGAGCTGCTCGCGCCGCGCTACCGCGCCGCCGAGCAAGCACTCACCCTTCTCATCCGCGGCGCCCGCGTCGCGACCACCGGCGGGGCTCGCCACCGGCTGCTCCTGCAGACCCGGCTGCCACGCCACGAGGTCGTCCTCGCGGCCGTCCACGCCGACCCGTCGCGGGTCAGTGACGCCGAGGCCGAACGGCGCGCGCAGCTCCGGTTCCCTCCGGAGACGGCGATGGCCGTCGTGTCAGGCGACGCGGCGGCCGCCTACGTGGAGGCGCTGGGCAGTCCGCTCGGCGTCGAGGTCCTCGGCCCGTCGGACGGCAGGTGGCTGCTCCGCGCCGCCGACCATCGCACCCTCTGCGACGCGCTTGCCGAGGTGAAGCGCCCGTCCGGCCGCCTCCGCCTCGAGGTCGACCCCCTCCGGATCTGAATGTGGTCAAGAAGTGGGGTCGTACGACCCCACTTCTTCGGTCAGAACGACGTGGTGCACCATGGCGCGCGGGTCGCGTGAAACATGCGGGCCGCGGTCGCGACGGCACCGGCGCGGTGCTCATCGAGCAGGCCCGCGGCGGCGAGGCCGTGCAGTGACGTACCGCCGAGGCTGATCGCGCTGAGGGCTTGCACAGGCACGGTCAGGTCGGCTGACTCGTCGGTCGGCGCGCACGTCGCGCCCTCGGGGCCGCCGTCGAGTGCGAACCGGCCGCCGCGGCCGAGCGCGCCGTCGACGACCTCGAGCACGACACGCCCCGGCGCGCTGTAGGTGCGGGCACCGAGCGCGGCGGCGACGTCGAGCACCCGCACCCAGATGAAGTCGTCGCGCGACTTGGTGCGGACAGCGCGACCGTCGCGCAGCAGCAGGGGCAGGGGATCGTCAATCGAGCGGTTGGATGCCTCGATGCGAACCGTGAGGTCGATCTCGACGAGGAACCGCCAGAGGTCGCGTGACGCCTCCGGCGTCGTCGCGATCAGCTCGCCGACGGAGAGCTCGGACTCGGCGCGCATTCCGGACCAGCGCTCCTTCGCCTCCCAGGTGACAAAGCCGTCGGCCTCGCCGTCCCCGCCGCGGTGGAACGCCCGGTACCGATTGGGCTTGTCCTTCCACTCCGGGTGGGGGAGGACGCCGCAGGTCACGTCCCACCAGGTCTCGTCGCGGCTGATGGCGCCCGCGGTCTGCTGTTGGTGGCGCTCGAAGATCGCCGGTGCTATGCGACGGAGCTCGTCCAGCGCGACCAGCTCGGTCGTGCCCGCGTGGTCCCCGTCGACGAGCGCGGCCATGGGGCTGTCGACGGTCAAATTGGCGCCGTAGATCGCCGGCCCGTACCCGAACCGGCCGTAGATCGGCCACTCGGCGGCGACGAGGATCGCCATCGGCTCGCCTCGTTCGATGACGTCCGCGAGCTGCGCGTGCATCATGCGGGTCAGGTGGCCGCGGCGGCGGTGGGTCGGCCGTACCGTCACCTGGGTGATCGCCGCGGCGGTGACCGAGCCTCCGCCCGGCAGCCGCAGGTCGGTCGCGAACGACCGCGCCGTCCCACACAGCAGCCCGTCGTCGAGTGCGGAGAACGTGCGGCTGAGGTCGAACCCAACCTTGCGCCGGAACTCGCCCCACTCGGGACCCTGGTTCTTCAGGAACGCGGTGCCCATGCACGCGCTCCAGGCCTCGAGCTCGTCGTCCTCGATCGTTCGCACCTCGACGGTCATGGCGATGCAGTCCACTCCCTCCGGCGCACCTCGTACAGCGCGATTGCGGTCGCGGTCGCGACGTTGAGCGACCCGACCCGGCCGAGCTGGGGGATGTACGCGACCGCATCGCAGGCGGACAGGGTCGCCTCGTTGAGTCCGTGGTCCTCGTGCCCGATCACGAGGCACGTCGCGTCACCGAGCGCGACCTCGTGCAGCGCGGTCGCGCCGGTGGCCAGCTCGATGCCGACGACCGTGTAGCCCTCACCCTTGGCGGCGGCGATGGCGTCAGCGGTGCGATCGACCTCGCTCCAGCTGAGGTAGCGCTGGGCGCCGAGCGCGGTCCGACCGACCTTCGGGTGCGAGGGCGGCGTCGCCCCAGCGGCGAACCACACACGCTCGACCCGCAGCGCGGCCGACGTGCGCAGGATGCCGCCGACGTTGAACGTCGTCGAGACGGCGTCGAGGATGACCGCGACGCGCCGCTCTGTGACGTGGCGCCACTCGCGGTGCAGCCGCTTCATGCCGGTCCCGTCGAGCTGCTTCATGCCTGCACGTCCAGCAGGCGGTAACCGACCCGCGACCCGAGGCGATCGACGGTCCAGCCCTGCTCGCCGAGCCAGCGCGCCAGCGAGTCGGCTCCGAGGTGCTTCTGCACGACGAGGTAGGCGTGGCCGCCGGGCGCCAGCCGCGGGAGCCATGCGCCGAGCAGGTCGTGGAGCGCGGCCTTGCCGACGCGGATCGGCGGGTTGGAGTAGATGGCGTCGAACCGGACGGCGTCGTCCACCTGCTCGCCGACGTGCACGTTGGACAGGCCCGCGGCCGCGGCGTTGGCCGTACAGAGCGCGAGCGCGCGCTCGTTCACGTCGACGGCCCAAACGGTCGCAGCGGGGGACCGGCTCGCGAGCGTGACCGCGATCGGCCCGTAGCCGCACCCGAGGTCCAGCAGGTCGCCGCCCGCCGGCGGGGCCGGCGCCTCGAGGAGGAGGTACCGCGTGCCGGGGTCGACGCCGTTGCCGGCGAACACACCGCGGTCGACGGTGAGCGACAGCGTCATGTCCGGGAGGGCGAGGGTGACCGTCGACGGCTTCGAGGGGCTGGCCGGCTCCCGCTCGAAGTACTGCCCGGATGCGGTCACGGGATGGACGGTATCCGGCGGAGATCGCCACGACGGCGAGTAGCGTCGGGCGATGAACGTAAAGGAAGCGCTCCGGCCGCTGGAGCGTCGTGTGGTTCAGCTCGTCGAGGACGGAATCGACGCGACGGAGATCGCGCGACGCTTTCGGCGGAGTCCCGAGATGATCGAGCGCATCGTCCGAATGGCGGAGCTTCCTGGTCGCACGGCGGTCGCTGCGAGCGGCGAGGCGCTGCGCGCGCTTGAGCGCCGTGTCCTTCGCTGGCGTGAAGCGGGTGCTGGCTACGGCGAGATCGGCGAACGGTTCGGGCGGAGTGCCGCAGACGTAGAGCGCGTTGAGCGGCTAGCTCGCTACAAGCTGGAGCGAGACTGACGGAGTGCGGCTCGTGAGCTGGGCCCCGTTGGGGCCAAGGACGGCAGGATCGGCACGTCCCGCGTGGTCAAGCTCAGCCGAACAGGCGCTCTATAGCGAGGCCGATGAGCGGGATGCCGACGACGACGGAGAGCATGAGCGCGAGAACAGCGAGTAGGAACCGTCTCTGGCGCTTGTCGCTGTGCCTCAGACCGGCAAGTAGTGCTCGGCCGGCAACGCCAGGCCGGTTCATGTTCCCGGTGACTGTCGGCCGCCCGGTCGGCTGTCTCCTACTGCGACCGGCACGCCTGGTGCTCACCAGCCGAACCTAATCGCCAGACGAACGGCCGCTCGGTCCCGCGGTATCGGCGGCATTTCCCGCGAGCGCGATCGAACCGGCGCAGGTTGGCCACCTCGGCGGTGGTCAGGCTGCGCCAGAACGCTGAGGAGCTGAGGTTCGGGGGCACCAGAGGGTCGATTCGACACCCAAATGCCCCCAACCTCGCGACCACGCGGGATGGCCGGGCACCGCGCGCCCTCGCGCGTGGTCGACATCACCGTCGGTACCCTGTTCCCGATGGCTCCGTACAGCATCCGCCTGGTCGGCGACCCCGTGCTGCGCCAGCGCGCGGCCGAGGTCACCGACATCGACGGGAAGCTGGCCAAGCTGGCCGCAGACATGCTGGAGACGATGTACGAGGCTCCCGGGCTTGGCTTGGCGGCGCCGCAGGTGGGCGTGCAGAAGCGGCTGTTCGTCTACGACATCGGCGAGGGGCCACAGGCGCTCATCAACCCCGTCGTCAGCGAGGCCGACGGCGAATGGGTCTTCGAGGAAGGCTGCCTCTCGGTCCCGGGCATGTCGTGGGAGATCATGCGACCCAAGCAGATCCACCTCACAGGCATCGGTCTGGACGGCAACGAGGTGTCCTTCGAGGCCGACGAGCTGCTGGCGCGGATGTTCCAGCACGAGCTCGACCACCTCGACGGCGTGTTGCTGCTCGAGCGGCTCGACGAGGACACGCGCAAGGCGGCGATGCGCGCGATCCGCGAGCAGCGCCTGGCGATCGAGACACCGGCGAAGCCCAACGGCTCCGGTCCCTCCCTTCTCTAGGAGACGGGCATGACCCTCGCCGAGGCGCCCGCGCACCCGCGCCGCCTGGTCTTCCTCGGCACGCCGGACATCGCCGTCCCACCGCTGCGCGCGCTGGTCGAGGCCGGGTTCGACATCCGGCTTGTCGTCAGCAGGGCAGACAAGCGTCGGGGGCGCGGCAGCGGGCTGCAGCCGTCACCGACGAAGGCCGCGGCCACCGAGCTCGGCATCCCGGTCACCGATGTTGTCGAGGATGCGCTCGATGTCGATGCCGACCTCGGCGTGGTCGTCGCGTTCGGCCGCATCATCAAGCCAGACGTCCTCGCGCAGCTGCCGATGGTCAACCTGCACTTCTCGCTGCTGCCGCGGTGGCGCGGCGCCGCGCCCGTCGAACGGGCGATCCTCGCCGGCGACCAGCGAACGGGTGTCGATCTGATGGTCGTGGAGGAGGGGCTCGACACGGGCGCGATCTACGACCGCGCCCAGCTCGACATCGGGCCGGACGAGACGGCCGACGAGCTCCGCGCCTGTCTCGTGGCCGCCGGCGTCCCGCTGCTCGTCGGCAACCTCCAGCGCGGGCTCGGCGTCCCGACGCCGCAGACCGGGGAGCCCACCTACGCGGAGAAGATCGATCCCGCCGAGCTCCGGATCGACTGGAGCCGCGCGGCGGAGGAGATCCACCGCCTCGTCCGGGTCGGCGGAGCGTGGACGACTCACGAGGGCAAGCGGCTGAAGATCTGGCGGACCCGCCTGGTGGACGGCGACCTCGAGCTGGTCGAGGTCCAGCCGGAGGGGAAGGGGCGCATGCCCGCTGACGCGTGGGCCAACGGTGTCCGATGGCGGCGCGGCGACCCGCTGGGCACGTGACGGGTTCCGCGCGCGCAGTTGCGGTCGAGGCGCTCGGCCGCATCGAGTCGGACGGCGCGTACGCCAACCTCGTCCTCGGCCCCTTGCTGGACGCGAGCGGGTTGAGCGCTCGCGACAGGCACTTCGCGACCGAGCTCGTGTACGGCACGACGCGGATGCGCCGCGCCTGCGACTTCCTCGTCGACCGCTTCGTCGTCCGCGAGCTCGACCCCGTCGTACGGCGGGTGCTCCGGCTCGGCGCCTACCAGCTCCACCACCTCGGCACGCCCGCGCACGCAGCGGTCGGGGAGACTGTCGAGGTCGCACCCAAGCGAGCCCGCGGACTCGTCAACGCCGTCCTCCGCCGCGTCGCGGAGGCCGACGTGCACTGGCCTGATGACGCCACCCGGCTCAGCTACCCCGACTGGATCGTGGAGCAGCTCAGCGCAGACCTCGGTCGCGACGACGCGATCGGCGCGCTCGAGGCGATGGACGACGCGCCGTCGGTGACCGAGCGGGCCGACGGCTACGTGCAGGACCTCGCGTCGCAGTGGGTCGCCGAGCTGGTCGGTGCGACCGCGGGGGACAGGGTCGCGGACCTCTGCGCCGCGCCTGGTGGAAAGGCGACCCTCATGGTCGGCGCCGGTGCTCACGTCGTCGCCGCCGACGTGAGCGCGTCACGCCTCGGCCTGGTGCGCAGCAACGTCGCCGCGCTCGGCGTCCGCCTCCCGCTCCTGGCTGCTGACGGACGAGCGCCGGCGCTGCGGCCAGGTTCGCTCGACCGCGTCCTGGTCGACGCGCCCTGCTCCGGTCTCGGCACGTTGCGGCGACGGCCGGACGCGCGGTGGCGCATCCAGCCCGACGCGGTGGACCGCCTGGCGGCCATCCAGCGGGCACTGGTCGACGCCGCAGCCGCGCTCCTCGCTCCCGGCGGCGTGCTCGTCTACAGCGTGTGCACCCTCACCACGGCCGAGAGCATCGGCATCGACGAGCACCTGGCCCGCGCCCGTCCCGACCTCGTGCCCCTCGACGTGCCAGGCGAGCCGTGGCAGCCGTACGGTCGCGGCGCGCGGCTGCTGCCGCAAGCGGCCGGCACGGACGGGATGGCCCTGCTCCGCCTACGGCGCTCATGAACCCTGAGCGGGAACCCGTCCCACGCACGGGTTGACGCAGGCAGATGGGTTCGCGCACGCGGTTCCATCGGCTTCGGCGCTGGCTCGTGCCAGGCTGACCGCCATGCTGGCCAAGGTGCTGACCGTGTCGGACGGGGTCGTTGCCGGCACCCGCGAGGACCGTTCGGGGGAGGCGCTGGCGACCCGACTCCTGGGCGCCGGGTTCGAGGTCGTGGACCGGGCCGTGACCGCCGACGGGGTCGAGGAGGTCGCGGCCGCGCTGCGCGACCTTTGCGCCGGCTTCGCCGGTCTGGTCGTGACGACTGGTGGCACCGGCTTCGGGCCCCGCGACCTGACGCCAGAGGGCACGAGGGCGGTCCTCGACCGCGAGGCCCCAGGCCTGGCCGAGGCCATGCGCCTGGTCAACCCGCTCGGCCGGCTGAGCCGCGCCGTTGCCGGCTCGGTGGGCGCCGCGCTCGTCCTCAACACGCCGGGATCGAGCGGGGGCGCGGTGGAGTGCCTCGATGCTGTGCTCGACGTGATCCCCCACGCCCTCGATCTTTTGAACGGCGGCAGGCCTCACTAGACTGGTTTGTCAAGAAACAGACGACCCCTCGCGGGGTTTGGGTGCAAGTCCCGACCGGCAGTCACAGCCTGCGAACCTCCCCCTCGGGGGAGGCCGATCCGGTGGAAACCCGGAGCCGACGGTCACAGTCCGGATGGGAGCGAGGGCTCGTGCGGCTCTCGTCGCGCGCGCCCGGAGAGGACGACGTGGACGACGAGCGCTGGATGGCCAGAGCGGTGGCCCTCGCCGACGCCGTCCGCGCCACGACCTCGCCCAACCCGTGGGTCGGCAGCGTGGTCGTCACCGCCGACGGCCGGGTGTTCGAGGGTGCGACGCATCCGCCGGGCGGTCCCCACGCCGAGGTCGTCGCCTTGGCCGCGGCCGGTGCCGGCGCCCGAGGTGCGACGGCGTACACGACGCTCGAGCCCTGCTCGCACCACGGCCGCACCCCGCCGTGCACCGACGCGCTCATCGACGCGGGGGTGGCCCGGGTCGTCGTCGCCATCGAGGATCCCGACCGCAACGTGGCCGGGCAGGGCATCGAGGGGTTGAAGGCAGCCGGCATCGCCGTGAGCGTTGGCGTGCTCGCGGAGCAGGTGCGCGCCCAGCTGGCGCCCTACCTCAAGCACCGCCGCACCGGCCGGCCATGGGTCGTGCTCAAGCTCGCCTCGACGCTCGACGGCGGCACCGCCGCGCCGGATGGGACGAGTCGTTGGATCACCGGTGCCGAGGCTCGCGCCGACGCCCATCGGCTGCGGGCAGAGAGCGACGCGGTCATCGTCGGCGCCGGCACGGTCCGCGCCGACGACCCGAGCCTCACGGTCAGAGACGCGGATGCCTCCGTGGCCAACGGGCTGCGGGGCGCGAATCCGCTGCGAGTCGTGCTCGGTCGGGTGCCGGAGGGTGCGAAGGTGCAGCCCGCCCTGGAGCTGGAGGGCGACCTCGGCGGCGTGCTGGACGAGCTCGGCCGCCGTGGCGTCGTCCAAGCGATGGTCGAGGGCGGCGCCACCGTCGCAGGAGCGTTCCACCGCGCCGGCCTCGTCGACCGCTACGTGCTCTACGTCGCGCCCGCGCTGTTCGGGGGAGAGGACGCGCGCGGCCTGTTCGCCGGATCGGGCGCGCCGACCATCAGCGACGTCTGGCGCGGCCAGATCACGTCGGTCGAGCGCCTCGGCGCCGACCTTCGCATCGAGCTGGAGGCGGTCTGATGTTCACGGGGATCGTGGAGGAGCTGGGAACCGTCGTGGCGCGCGAGGCGGGCCGGCTGCGCATCGCCGCCGACAAGGTCCTCGACGGCGCGGCCGTCGGCGACTCGACCGCGGTCAACGGCTGCTGCCTGACGATCGTCGGGCTCGGCGACGGCTGGTGGGAGGCCGACGTCAGCGACGAGAGCTACAGCAGGACCCAGCTCGGCGACCTCGAGCCGGGCGATCCCGTGAACCTGGAGCGCCCGGTCCGCCTCGCTGACCGGCTCGGCGGCCATGTCGTGCAGGGCCACGTCGACGCCGTCGGAGAGATCGTCGAGCCGGCACCGGACCTACGGGTGCGGATGCCGCGCGAACTGCTGCGCTACGTCGTCGAGAAGGGCTCGATCACCGTCGACGGCATCAGCCTGACGGTCGTCGACCTGCTCGACGACGGGTTCACGGTCGCTGTCATCCCCCACACGATCGAGGTCACGACGCTCGCTACCAAGGGCCCGGGTGCCCGGGTCAACCTCGAGGTCGACCTCATGGCCAAGTACGTCGAGCGGCTGCTCGGCTTCACCAAGGAGCATCACTGATGCCGTTCGCGAAGGTCGAGGACGCGGTCGCCGCCATCTCTCGGGGCGAGATCGTCGTCGTGGTCGACGACGAGGATAGGGAGAACGAGGGCGACCTCATCATGGCGGCTGAGTTCGCCACGCCCGAGAAGATCGCGTTCTTCCTCCACCACACCTCCGGCTTCATCTGCGCGCCGATCACCAGCGAGCGCGCCCGCGAGCTCGACCTGCACCAGATGGTTGCCCAGAACACCGAGAGCATGCGCACGGCGTTCCTCGTCAGCGTCGACTTCCGTCACGGCACGAGCACCGGCATCTCCGCCTACGACCGGTCCACCACGATCAAGGCACTGGTCGACCCGAGCACGCGTCCCGGCGATCTGGCCCGGCCCGGTCACGTGCTGCCGCTCGAGGCGCGCGACGGCGGTGTGCTGAAGCGGGCGGGGCACACGGAGGCGACGATCGACCTCGTGCGGATGGCGGGCCTGTACCCGGCCGGCGTCCTCTGCGAGATCGTCGACGACAAAAAGATGGACATGGCGCGCGTCCCCGAGCTCGAGCGGTTCGCCGACGAGTACGGGATGCTGATGATCTCGATCGCCGACATCATCCGCTACCGGCGCCAGAACGAGAAGCTCGTGAAGCGGATCGCGGAGGCGCGGATCCCGACCGAGTGGGGCGACTTCACGTGCTACGCGTACGAGAACCTGCTCAACGGCGAGCAGCACGTCGCATTCGTGCGGGGTGCGGTGCAGGGTCAGCACAACGTGCTCGTGCGGGTGCACAGCGAGTGCCTCACCGGCGACGTGTTCGGGTCGCTGCGCTGCGACTGCGGCCCGCAGCTCGACGCGGCGATGAAGCACATTGCCGAGGAGGGACTCGGCGTAGTGATCTACCTGCGCGGCCACGAGGGTCGCGGCATCGGCATCGGCCACAAGCTGCAGGCGTACACGCTCCAAGAGCAGGGCAGCGACACGGTCGACGCCAACCTCGCGCTCGGCCTGCCCGTCGACAGCCGTGAGTACGGCATCGGGGCGCAGATGCTCGTCGACCTCGGCATCACGACGATGCGCTACATGACGAACAACCCGGCCAAAAAGGGTGGCATCGAGGGCTTCGGCCTCGAGATCACCGAGCGCGTCCCCCTCGAGACGACGCCAAACCCCGAGAACCTCGCATACCTACGCACGAAGCGCGAGCGCATGGG
>CAYSAC010000101.1:0-10156 GCA_964428815.1 uncultured Acidimicrobiaceae bacterium
GGTCCGAGGGCGTCGGAGCTTGCCGGTGCGTCATCAGCCACGGGGGCGATGGTAGGCCCACCACGCGGCACTAGACCTCGAGCATGTAGCCCCTCCGCGGAACCGCTTGCAGGGCGATGCCCACCGGACCCATCCTCCGCCGCAACCGCCCGACCGCGACCTCAAGCGCGCGCTCGTCCCCACCGCTCTGCCCCCACACACACCGGAGCAGCTGCCCCCGGGAGACGACCGCACCTTGTCGGTCGATGAGCGCGTCGAGGATCGCCCGCTCCTTGGGGGCCAATGTCGCGACGACGCCATCGACATCGAGGGCGCTGCCCTGCACGGTTACATCGAGCCCACGAAGCCGCAGACACCGGCGCCGCTCGCCGAGGCGCTCGATCACCGCTCGCACCACCAAGCCCAGCCGTCCCTGGCCAGGAGCGACCGGCGTCCGGAGACCCAGCGCGCGCGCCGCTTCAGCGCAGACCGGCCCGACGTAGGCGGCCACGACCGGACCGTTGAGCCCGGCCCGGACCTCGTGCCCGATGCCTGAGATGTCTGCCATCGCCAGCAGGTTCTCGACCGCGGGCGCACTCGTGAACGTGACGGCGTCGACGCCCCCGTTCACGACAGCTGCCGCGAGCCGGAGCGCCGGTGCTCGGTCGTCGGGCAGGTGCCAGCAATAGACGGGCAGCTCGATGACGGTCGCGCCACCGGTCCGCAGCGCGTCGCAGAACGGGAGCTGGGCTTCGCCGTGGAGCTGCACGGCGATGCGCTTGCCACGCAACCCCGAACCTTGGAGCCCGACGAGCACCTCCGAGAGCCTTTCGCTCCTCGCCCTGGACGCGACCCGCAGCCCGAGGCGCGTGCAAGCGGCCTCGGCCTTCGGGCCGCGAGCCAGGAGCGTGGAGCCCCCGAGCGCGACGAGGAGGTCGGCCAGGATGCCCCACGTCTCCGCCGCCTCGAACCACGCCCGCATGCCGGTGCCGGTGTTGACCACCACCGCATCAGGGGGCTCGGCGATCAGGGTGCGTGTCCGCTCCAGCAGGATGTCGTGCTCCCCAAGGAACGCCGTGGCAAGGACGGGGCCGTGGATCACCGATGCCCCACGCCGGGTGAAGAGCTCGGCTTGCTCCTCCCATCGGCGGTCCGCGGTGATCCCGACGGTGAAACCGTCAAGGGGGCGGAGGGCCATGGCACAACCAGTGTTGCGGGCTGCTGTTGCGACGACGTTTCGGGCGGATGGACGCCGCCGTGAACATGACCTGTACCGGGGCTGACGTCGCGTGTCGGGCGGGTTTCGAGGAGCGCGCAGGCGCCAACGAACGGTAATGCGCGGTTCGTCGCCGGCCGTTGACCAGCACGCAACCGATTGACAACAAGCGTGTAGTTCGCTGCCGGCATGCACCCATCCGGCTTCCGCTCCGCTGGTCACCCTCGCAGCCTGGCTGCGGCCCTCATCCACTTCGACATCTCGTTCATGGTCTGGGTGCTGCTCGGCGCCCTCGGCGCCTACGTGGCCACCGACCTCGGCTTGTCGCCAGCCCAGAAGGGCCTCATGGTCGCCCTGCCTCCGCTCGGCGGTTCGGCGTTCAGGCTGCTGCTCGGCGCCCTGGCGGATCGCGTCGGCATGAAGGCGATGGGTCTCGTCTCGATGGGGCTCAGCCTCATCCCGTTGGCCTGGGGCTGGCTCGCCGGGGGCACCTACGGCCAGGTTCTCGGCATCGGCCTGCTGCTCGGCATCGCGGGCGCCAGCTTCGCAGTGGCACTGCCTCTCGCCAGCCGTTGGTACCCGCCCGAGCACCAGGGGCTCGCGCTCGGCATTGCAGGAGCGGGCAACTCCGGGACGATCATCGCCGCGCTCGCGGCTCCGCGGCTCGCCGAGCACGTCGGGTGGCATGGCGTGTTCGGACTGGCCGCGATCCCGGTCTCGCTCGCGTGGCTGGCGTTCGCGCTGCTCGCCAAGGAGCCGCCCCGACCGACAACTGGATCGAGGACGACGTATCGCGCCCTGCTCGGCGAGACCGAGGCTCGCTGGCTATGCGCCTGCTACATGGTCACCTTCGGCGGCTTCGTCGGCCTGGCTGGCTACTTACCGATCTTCCTCGTCGACCGCTTCGACCTCACCAAGGTCTCGGGTGCCGGCTACGCCGCGCTCTGCGCAGGCGCCGGCTCGCTCCTTCGGCCCGTGGGTGGTGCGCTTGCTGATCGCGTCGGTGGGACGCGCGTGCTCGGCGCCGTGCTCGGGGTCGTCGGGCTGCTCGCCATCGGCCTCGCCGCGCTGCCCCCGCTCGGTGTGACCGTGAGCCTGCTGTTCCTGACCATGGGCTGTCTCGGCACCGGCAACGGCGCCGTCTTCCAGCTCGTCGGGGAGCGCTTCGCCAATCGTGTCGGCGTCATGACCGGACTGGTCGGCGCTGCGGGCGGGGTCGGCGGCTTCCTGCTCCCCTTTGGTCTCGGAGCGATCCGCGAGGCGACCGGGACCTTCTCCGCAGGCTTCGTCGTGGTGGTCGTCGTCGCCGCGGCTGCGGCGGCCGCCGTCAGCCGTCGCCCGCAGGTGGCAATATGAAGAGGCTCGTGGTGGTCGGCCACGGAATGGTTGGTCACAAGCTCCTCGAAGAGCTCGCGTCGCGCGACGTCGGTGGCTCGTGGCAGGTGGACGTCTTCGCCGAGGAGCCTCGACCCGCGTACGACCGCGTCGCCATGACGAGCTACGTGACCGGCACGACAGAGGCAGAGCTGAGTCTGGTGGAGGACGGGTTCTTCGATCGCACGGGCTACCGGCTGCACTTGAGCGATCCAGTCGTCACCATCGACCTCGGCGCACGAACGATCACTTCGGCGACGGGTCGAACGGTCGCCTACGACGCGCTCGTGTTGGCGACCGGATCGGTCCCCTTCGTGCCACCGATCCCCGGTGCTGATCGCGCTGGCTGCTTCGTCTACCGCACGCTCGAGGACCTCGACGCCATCACCGCCTGGGCGAGGCCGAGCCGCACGGGCATCGTGATCGGCGGAGGGTTGCTCGGGCTGGAGGCTGCCGGCGCGCTTCAGGGCCTCGGCGTCGAGACCCACATCGTCGAGTTCGCACCGCGCCTCATGCCCGTGCAGGTCGACGGCGGAGGAGGCGATGCGCTGCGCCGGCGGATCGAGGCGCTCGGCGTGGTCGTCCACGCCGACTGTCAGACGACCGAAGTGCTCGGCCGGGCCGACGGCGCCGTCGCCGGGCTGCGGTTCGCTGACGGTGACGACCTCCCCGCCGACTTCGTCGTGTTCTCCGCTGGCATCCGTCCGTGCGACCAGCTCGCGATCGATGCCGGCCTCGAGCGCCACGAGCGCGGCGGGATCATCGTGGACGAGGCGTGTCGCACGTCTGATCCGACGGTGTACGCGATTGGTGAGTGCGCGGTCGCTGCCGGACGGGTGTGGGGCTTGGTCGCGCCCGGCTACGCGATGGCAAGGGTGGTGGCCGATCGCTTGCTCGGTGGCGACGCTGCCTTCGCCGGTGGCGACCTCTCCACCAAGCTCAAGCTCCTTGGGATCGACGTCGCGAGCGTCGGCGACGCGCACGGTGCCGGCGATGGAACGACGTCGATCGTGCTGGCGGACGAGCGTCGCGCGATCTACAAGAAGCTGGTCGTCGGCCCGGACGGTCACGTGGTCGGAGGGGTGCTGGTCGGCGACGCCTCGGCGTACGCGACCCTGCTCGGCCTCGTGCGCGGCGATCTCACCGCGCCGGACGACCTCGCTGCCCTGCTCTCCCCGGAACGTGTGGCCGGTCTGCCCGGCGAGATGGCGGCGAGCGCGCTCGTGTGCTCGTGCAACAGTGTGACCAAGGGCCAGATCTGCGGTGCGATCACCGAGCACGAGCTGGTCGACGTCGCCGGCGTCAAGAAGGTCACCGCGGCCGGCACCGGGTGTGGCGGCTGCGTGCCCGTTGTGACCGAGCTGCTGCAGGCGGAGCAGCGCCGGACCGGTGCCGTGGTCCGCAACGACCTCTGCGAGCACTTCGCCTTCACCCGGCAGGAGCTGTTCGACATCGTTCGCATCCAAAGCTTCACGAGCTTCAGCGAGCTCATCGCTCGCCACGGCAGCGGGCACGGGTGCGAGGTTTGCAAGCCTGCAGTCGCGTCGATGCTGGCCGCGCTCGCGAACGGCTACATCCTCGACGGGGAGCAGGCGTCGCTCCAGGACACCAACGACCACCTGCTCGCGAACCTGCAGCGCGACGGCACCTACTCGGTGATCCCCCGCATCCCCGGCGGTGAGGTCACACCGGAGCAGCTCATCACCATCGGGGAGGTGGCGCGCGACTTCGGGCTGTACAGCAAGATCACGGGAGGTCAGCGGATCGACCTGCTCGGCGCGCGCGCCGAACAGCTACCGGCCATCTGGGCGCGCCTCATCGCCGCCGGGATGGAGTCAGGGCACGCGTACGGCAAGGCGCTGCGAACGGTGAAGTCGTGTGTCGGGCTGACGTGGTGCCGGTACGGGGTGCAGGACTCGACTGCGCTCGCCATCACCCTCGAGCAGCGCTACCGGGGCCTGCGGGCGCCGCACAAGATCAAGTGCGCCGTCTCGGGATGCACGCGCGAGTGCGCCGAAGCGCAGAGCAAGGACGTCGGCGTGATCGCCACGGAACGGGGGTGGAACCTCTACGTCGCCGGGAACGGCGGCATGCGGCCCCGCCACGCGGTGCTGCTCGCAGAGGGTCTCGACACCGACACGCTCATCCGGATCACGGACCGGTTCCTCGCCTACTACATCCGCACCGCCGACCGCCTCGAGCGCACCGCCACGTGGTTCGCCAAGCTCGAGGGAGGCGTCGACCACCTCCGCCGGGTCCTCATCGACGACGCCCTCGGCGTGGCCAGCGACCTGGAAGCCGACATTGCCCGGCACATCGAGCGCTACGAGTGCGAGTGGACCGCCACCCTGGCCGACCCTGATCGCCTCCGGCGGTTCCGCACTTTCGTGAACACCGACGCCGTCGACCCGAACATCGTGCTCGTGCCAGAGCGAGGCCAGGTGCGCCCGGCCACGTTCGCCGAGAAGCCGGACCCCGAAAGATCGGCCGCCGTCCCCGTGGTGATCAGAAGATGAGGGACGGTGCCGTCGCGGTGTGCCGGTTCGAGCAGCTCGAGCTGGACAGGGGTGTGTGCGCGCTCGTCGACGGCGTGCAGGTCGCGTTGTTTCGCACCTCGCCAGACGACGAGGTCCACGCCCTCTCGAACTACGACCCCTTCGCCGGAGCGTTCGTCCTGTCGCGGGGCATCGTCGGCTCGGCGGGACCGGTGCGGAAGGTTGCCTCGCCGATGTACAAGCAGTCGTTCGACCTCCGCACCGGCGCGTGCCTCGATGACCCCGCGATCTCCCTGCCGACGTTCCCGGTCGAGGTCATCGACGGCGTCGTGCACGTCGACGTCACCCGACGCGCATGACCGATCTCCAAACGCCGATCGACCAATGGCTGGCCGAGCAGGCCGATCTCAGCGCGGTCACTCGATTCGCACAGCGACAGGACGCGGCGCTGCTGCCAGCAGACCAGCACCTCTATCGCGACCTCATCCCGCTCGGGCGGCCGCGACCCGGCGAGCAGTACGCGTTCGAGGTCGACCTCGACGCCTGCTCGGGCTGCAAGGCCTGCGTCACCGCGTGCCACCGCCTCAACGGGCTCGACGCTGGCGAGTCGTTCCGTTCGGTCGGCTTGCTCGTCGGAGTGGACGGCGGCCAGGCCTTCCAACAGACGGTCACGACCGCGTGCCATCACTGCGCCGACCCCGCCTGTCTCACCGGCTGTCCGGTCGACGCCTACGAGAAGGACCCCGTGACGGGCGTCGTCATCCACCTGGACGACCAATGCATCGGCTGCCAGTACTGCACCCTCACCTGTCCCTACGAGGTGCCCACGTTCAACGACCGGCTCGGGATCGTGCGGAAGTGCGACCTGTGCCACGGGCGACTGGCCGAGGGGGAGGCACCGGCGTGCGTACAGGCATGCCCGACGAGCGCCATCACCGTCGGCATCGTGTCCACCGAAGAGATGGCCGCCCGCGCCCTGGAAGGGCCCCTCGTCGCCGGCGCGCCGGCGTCAACCCTCACCACGCCGTCGACGACGTATCGCGGCAGTCGGGCCCGCCTCGACCTGCGCAGCGCCGACGCCGCCGTGCTTCGTCCCGCACAACCCCATGCGCCCCTCGCCGCGATGCTCGTGCTCACGCAGCTCGCCGTCGGCACCGCCGTCGTCAGCGCAGCCATCGAGCTGATGGCACCGGCCGCGGAGTCCTCCGGCTTGCATGCGGTGGACGGCGTCATCTCCGCGGGAGTCGGCAGCCTGGCCCTGCTCGCCAGCCTCGCCCACCTCGGCCGGCCGCAGTACGCGTGGCGCGCGGTCATCGGGCTGCGCCACTCCTGGCTCAGCAGGGAGATCATCGCCTTCGCCAGCTTCGCGCTCCTCGCCTTCGTCGACGCCGCGGGCTCCTTCCAGCTGCTCGGCCGCTCGACCGCTGTCGGCGTCGGTGCACTCGTGGCCGGAGTCGTCGGCGTGGCGTGCTCGGTGCAGGTGTACGCAGTGACCGGTCGCCGGTGGTGGCGGTGGGCCGTACTCGGGCCCAAGCTCGCGCTCAGTGCCGTCTCCACTGGCGCCGCCAGCCTGTTGGTCGTGGCGACGGTCAACGCCGCCGCGCTCGTCGGTCCACTCGCAGTTGCGCTCCTCATCGCGGCTGGGGTCAAGCTCGCCGGTGAGGCGAGCATCCTCCGCCATCGATCAGGGCCGCTGAGCGAACCCGATGCGCGCACGGCGCGGCTGCTCCTCGGTCCGCTCCGCACCCAGACGAGATGGCGCTTCGCGCTGGGGAGCGCGGGGCTCGCCTTCGCGCTGCTCACCCTGATCTCTGGTGCGCTCCTCCCTGCTGCAGCAGCTGCGGTTGCGACGCTCGCAGGCGAGCTCGTGGAGCGCCACCAGCTCTTCACCGCGGTCGCCGCGCCCCGGATGCCAGGAGGCTTGGGATGACCCGCCGGAGCGGGCCGCTCACGACCGAGCTGGCGCGGGCACCGGCAACCACCGGCCTGCCACAGCTGCCCGAGCGCTTGGCGCCGACCGAGACCACGTCGATGATCTGCGGCTTCTGCTCCACGGGGTGCTCACTCGACGTCCACCTCCGTGAGGGCGTCGCTGTGAGCCTGTCCCCGACCCGAGGGCACCCGGTGAACCTCGGTATGGCGTGCCCCAAGGGCTGGGAGGCGCTCACGCCGCTGAGCGCTCCTGATCGCGCGACGACGCCCTTGCTGCGTGACGACCATGGCCGGCTGCGTCCGGTCACCTGGAGCCAGGCACTAGAAGCATTCGTCTCCAAGGTGCGTGGCGTGCAGGAGCGCCACGGGCCAGCCTGCTTCGCGTTCCTGTCGACGGGGCAGATCGCTACCGAGGAGATGGCCCTGCTCGGGGCGCTCACCAAGTTCGGCATGGGCGTACGCCACGGTGACGGCAACACCCGTCAGTGCATGGCGACCTCGGTCGTGGCATACAAGCAGACGTTCGGCTTCGACGCCCCTCCTTACACCTACGCCGACTTCGAGGCCTCCGACGTCATCGTGCTGGTCGGTTCGAACCTCTGCATCACCCACCCGATCATGTGGGAGCGCGTCTGCCGCAACGCAAACAGTCCAGAGATCGTCGTCATCGATCCCCGCGCCACGGAGACGGCGATGGCCGCGACCCAACACCTGGCGGTGCTCCCGGCGAGCGATCTGAGCCTGCTGTACGGCGTCGCCCGGCTGTTGATCGCCGGCGGCCACGTCGATCATCGGTTTGTCGCCGAGCACACGAGTGGCTACGAGGCCTTCGCTGAGCACGTCGCCCGGTTCACACTCGATCGCGTCGTGGCGGACACGGGGCTGCCGCCGGAGTCGATCGAGCGCCTGGCAGCGACCATCGCCGCGGGCCGGAACGTCTCGTTCTGGTGGACCATGGGCGTCAACCAGAGCCATCAGGGGGTGCGGACGGCCCAGGCCGTCATCGCCTTGGCCCTGATGACCGGGAACATCGGCCGACCGGGCACCGGCGCCAACTCGATCACCGGGCAGTGCAACGCGATGGGCTCGCGCTTGTTCTCGAACACGACCGGTCTCCTCGGCGGGCACGACTTCGGTGACCCTGCTCACCGGGCCAAGGTCGCCGGGATCCTCGGCATCGACGAGCACAGGATCCCCGACGGCCCCGGCCTCGCCTACGACCAGATCGTCGAGGGCATCAGCACGGGCGCCATCCGCGGGCTCTGGGTCATCGGCACCAACTCGGCGCACAGCTGGATCAACCACACGGACCTGCACGATCTCCTTGGCCGACTCGACGTGCTCATCGTCCAGGACATGTTCGCCACCACCGAGACCGCGATGCGCGCCGACCTCGTGCTGCCCGCGGCGGGGTGGGGCGAGAAGGACGGCACCTTCATCAACTCCGAACGCAGAGTCGGCTTGATCAAGAAGGTGGCGCCGGCGCCCGGGCAGGCGCTGTCGGACTTCGCGATCTTCAAGCTCATCGCGGAGGCGTGGGGGTGCTCGGAGATGTTCGAGCGCTGGACGTCGCCCGAGTCGACCTTCGCCGTGTTGCAGGAGCTGACCCGTGACCAGCCTTGCGACATCACCGGGGTGGGCGGCTACGAGATGCTCGAGGCGCTCGGTGGTGTGCAGTGGCCGTTCCCGGCGGGCGTCGGGGCGCTGGCGTACGGCAGCGAGCGGCGGCTGTTCGCAGACGGCGAGTTCCACACGCCCAATGGTCGAGCCCGCTTTGTCGTCGACGAGCCGCGTGCTCCGGTGGAGCAGCCGAGCGCCCGCTACCCGCTCATCCTGCTGACCGGTCGGGGAAGCTCCGCCGAATGGCACACAGGGACCCGAACGTCCAAGTCGGAGGTGCTGCGGTCGCTCAGCGCGAGAGACCCCTACGTCGAGATCAACCCGACTGACGCGTCTGCACTCGGCATCGCCGACCGCGACGAGGTGGTGGTGCGATCCGCGCGAGGGTCGATGCTCGCCTGCGCCTTCGTCACGGCGACCGTCGCGGCCGGGCAGGTCTTCGTGCCGATGCACCATGCGACCACCAACCGGCTGACGTTCCCGGCCGTCGATCCTCACTCGCGCCAGCCGGCGTACAAGTGGGCGGCGGTGTCGGTCAGCCGGGCCGAGCCCTGGGAGCACCGCGCGCGGGCGACGCAGACCATCCACCACCGGCGCTCGCGGCAGCAGTAGACGTTCCAGGCAACCCACCCGCGGGAAAGGGAGGCCGGTCATGGAAGCAGTCACCGCACTCACCACCGGACACGACGGCGTGACCCTGCACCAGCTCCGGGCGCACGTCGGAGCGGAGGTGGCGGTCGAGACCGTCGCCGGCACGATCGTGGGCACGTTGCTCTCGTGCACGTCGCGCAGCGCCTGGCTCGTCTCGGCCGACGTCGATCACGTCGTCGCCCTGCCGAACGTGCTGTCGATCATGCGCCGCTGATTCCAGGGCACTACCAGGGGGCGGATAGGTTCGCCCGCCATGAGCGCGCAATTCATCTTCACCATGCGGAAGGTGAGCCGGTACCACCCGCCCGACAAGGACGTCCTCAAGGACATCACCCTCGCCTTCTACCCGGGGGCGAAGATCGGTGTGCTGGGGGCGAACGGCGCCGGCAAGTCGTCGCTGCTGCGGATCATGGCCGGCGTCGACGACGGCTTCGACGGCGAGGCCCGCCTGACGCCCGGCTTCACCGTCGGCATGCTCGAGCAAGAGCCGCACCTCGACCCGAGCAAGGACGTCACGGGCAACGTCATGGACGGCGTCGGCCCCACCGCTGACCTCCTCCGCCAGTACGACGAGGTCATGGCCGGATGGGCCGATCCCGAGGCCGACTACGAGAAGCTCGGCGCCCAGCAGGCCGAGCTCGAGGCCAAGATCGAGGCCGCCGGCGCGTGGGACCTCAGCCGCACCATCGAGATCGCGATGGACGCGCTCCGCCTCCCGCCGGGTGATGCCGCGGTCGACACGCTGTCCGGCGGCGAGCGACGACGGGTCGCGCTGTGCCGTCTCCTTCTCGCGCGCCCTGACCTGCTGCTGCTCGACGAGCCGACCAACCACCTCGACGCCGAGTCCGTAGCGTGGCTCGAGCGGACGCTGCGCGACTACGCCGGCACC
>CAYSAC010000102.1:0-9886 GCA_964428815.1 uncultured Acidimicrobiaceae bacterium
GCATGAGCTTGCCCAATGACGTGGACGTCCTCGGCGACACGCTGCTCATCGCGCATACGTCCGACGGCGCCGCTGGTCAGGTGTCGAAGCGACCCACGAGCACGCTGTAGGGCTCACCGTCGCGCACGATCTTTGAGTCCAATCTCGGAGGAATGGCTGCCTACCTCTGTCAAGGATCGGTCAGTCGATGAACGAGGTGAACCGGTCGCGATACGGACCGAAGCGCTTCTCCAATGCAGCATCGGTGATCCCGAAGTCGGCGGCGTCGTACTCGTGCTTGCCGTACTTGTCCTTCGGGTTGTCTTCTCGCCACGCCCGCATGCGCTCGACCGTGTCCGTGGTGAGGTCGTCGCCGAGCCAGGCGTACAGCTGGCGGATCTCGGTGATGGGGTCCGCCTGGAACGCCGTGAAGCCGATGTCGAAGAACTTCGCATCACGGGCCGGGTCGGCTCGGAACGCGAGACACCGGTCGAGGGCGATGCCCCACTGGTCCATGTTGAGCGCCCCGACGTAGAGCGGGTCGGTCCCCGGGCTCCCCGCCTGGAGCATCGTGTAGTAGAGGTCGGACACCGACGGCAGGACCTTCGACACGTCGCGGTGCGTCTGCACGAACCGGGTCTCCGGGAAGACCTTCTCGTAGGCCTCGAGGAACATCGTGTGGGTAGGGCTCTTCAGCCGCCACCGCTTCTCCGGTGTCTTCCACTGGAGCAGCTTCAGGACCCGCTTCTCGTAGCGGTACGTCGGCTCCATGTCGCAGCTGGCGAACCAGTCGGCGTACGCGGGGATGTGGGCGGCCACGAGGAAGATCTGCGCCTTGAACTCGAGCGCCATCAGGTCGTGATCCTCCATCGGCCCAGTCGCCGACTGGGGCAGCATCGCCCGCAGACGCTCGGCCATGTGGTCCCGCCCCATGGTCACCAGGAGCTCCGCGTTGGCGAGGCGAGCCGCGTCGTCCTCCGGCGACACGCCGGGTGGCGGGCAGGGTGCGGTCTCCTCCCACAGGCGGAGGTTCCGGAAGGCCGGATCCTTGGACAGCAGATGGGACAGCGCCGTAGAGCCCGTGCGGGGGAAGCCGACACCCAGGAGCTCGACCTCCACGTCCTGCTCGTCGATCTCGGGGTGACGCGCGTACCAATCCTCGATCTTCAGCCGGTTCACCAGTGGCTGCACGAGCGAGGCGTAGAACGACTGCTCGCCGTACTCGTTGAATGCCGCCTCCGCCTCGGCTGCCCGGACGAGGACCCCCAAGCCCTCGCGCCAGGAGTCCCCGCCGAAGTTCTCGAGCGCTGTCTCCCGCTTCGCCGTCTTCACGACCTCGTCGATGCGCGCTGGAACGGTGCGGGCGCCGCCGTCTTCCGTCACGACGCCGCGACCCGGTCCGCTGGCATCGAGCGCTCCATCATGCCGTTGGCCGTCTCACCGTCCCAGGTGTAGCGAGTGATCGCCTGCTGGAGGATGGGATAGGCCGTGTTGGCTCCAATGCCGCCCATCACTCTGAAGTTCGACAGGATCGACTCAGCTTGGATCCGCGTGGTGCCGCTCGCCGTCTCGAGCACCACGGAGACGTCCTCGCCGCTGGGCTCGCAGCGGCGAAGCCATGGCGCGTCGACGACCCAGGCCGGGATGAGCTCACCGTCGCCCTCGAACACGTAGCCCTCGTTGTAGGTGGGCAGCCCGTCGTCGCGCTGCGGATAGACGATGTACCCGAAGGCACGTCCGCTGGGGAACACCGTCGACTGCCACGCGTGGCCGCGGAACGTGCCCAGCCGACGGACCCCCCGGCGACGGATGCGAAGCGCGCCGCCATCGATCCGGTGCTCGACATCGTCGATCCGGGCCGTTCCGGTCGCCCGCGACAGCTGTTCGAACCGGGGGCCCCCCATCAAACCGCCCTCGTCCTGCTCGTCGAGCACGCGTTTCGCTTCCGGCAAGAGGGCGCCGTTCTCCCACGGTGGAACGGCAGACACGATGTCGATCTCGACCTTGACCGGCACGCTTGCCGCCGACGTCGGGTGCTTGCCGGCGATCTGGTCCGCAACCGTGCCTTCGACCGCAAGTCCGTCGAACCGCATCCTCCAATGGCGGAAGGGCTCGATCAGCTCGAACGACAGCGGTCCCGCACCCAAGATGCGTGGCTCTCCGTCCGGGCCCGTCGGGTCGTGCACGGGACCCGAGCCGAAGACGTTGAAGACTCGCCCGTCGCGCGTGCCGATGTTCACTTGGAGCTCGTGCGTCTCCCACTGATCGCCAACCGCCTCGATCGCGATGCGAGGCAATCCCACGTCCGTTCCGGCGTCCCAGATCCACGCGTTCACGGACTCGCGCATCTCTGGGTCCTCCGGCTGCGTGGGGAGCACGAACTCCCGGTCCTCGCCCAGCCCACCGGTCAGATCGATCGGCATCCGCCCCCTTTCGCTTTCGACCGCGAGAAGTCAGAACGACGTTCTTCTTACCATTCGCCGTCGTGCAGTCGGAGGGATTCCTGGCGCTGGCTCAGGACGGCGGCAGCAGCCCGCGCTCCCGGAACCGGGTGAGCCAGTCACGGAACATGTCCTCGGTGTCGACGCAGGGGTGGAAGCCGGCCTGGCGGATCTTGATGGTGCTGAGCAGCGCTGGCAGCGGCCGCGAGCCGAGGGCGCCGAACAGGACGTCGGCGTAGGTCCACGAGGTGCCGACGAAGTCGGCCATCGTCCGGGGTGACCGCAGCCTGTGCCGGTCGACGACGGCGGCCCATTCGTCCTGGCGCGGGGGCATGACGTCGGCGAGCCGCTGTGGTGCCGGCTCGCCGACCTCCATGCCGAGGGCGTCCGCGATCGCCGGCCACACGTCGTGCCACGCGAAGACGTCGCCGTTGGTGATGTTGAAGGTCTCGGCCCGGGCTTCGTCGGCGCCTGCGGCCCATGCCAGCGCCCGGGCGACGAGGCGCGCGTCGACGGCCTCCTGGACCGCCGGCGGCCCGCCCGGGAACGCAAGAGCGCGTCCAGCAGCACGCTCGACAGCGGCGTAGACGCCTATCGCGGGAAGAAGGTTCATGGGGCTCCCGATCGACTCCCCGTACACGACCTGCGGACGGAGGATCGTCCACGACCAGTCGGCGGCGTCGGCCAGCTCCCGTAGCGCGTCCTCCTGCAGGAAGTAGAAGTTCTCGTGGTCGTCCCTCGGCGATCGCTCCTTGGCCGGCACTGGAGAGCGCCCGACGTGGAGCCCCCGTACGCCTTGGCGCCCTGGAGCAAGCTGACGTGGCGGAGCGTCCCGCCGTGGTTGTCCACCAGCGGCTCGAGCGCGTTGCGGAACAGGCGCAGGTTGTGGGCCATGAGCCCGGGGTGACGCCAGCCCGACAGCAGGTCCGTCTTCTCCTGGAGCGCGGAGAACACGACGTGCGTCGTGCCGGCGAAGGCATCGGAGCGGAGAGAGGCGCGGCTCGCAGCGTCGTCGGCCAGGTCGACCGGCACGTGGCGGACACCGTCGACGTCGAGCGGACGCCGGGACACGGCGAGCACGTCGGCGCCGACGTCGGCGGCGAAGTGCTCAGCCGCGGCACGCCCGACCACGCCGGTGCCGCCGAACACGACCACCTTCATCTCGGCCACGCTGCAGCGGCGGCGCTTCGCTGTCGGTCGCGCACGAGGGCGGGAATGTAGTCGCTCCGTCGCCGGGCGTCAGCCCCCCGAGGCCCCGGTGATCCGCGCCCGGAGCTCAGCCCACCGGTCGCCGTGCTCCTCGGCCACCGTGGACATGCGGCGCAGCCGGTCGACCTGTCCGCCCGGGATCTGCATGCCGAAGGAGGTGCGTGTCCGGAACTCGAGGACGACAACGCCCTCGGCGCCGGCCTCGTAGGCGTAGGGCGCGCCGGACGGCACGAAGAACCCGTCACCGGCCTCCAGCACCTGCGAGCCCATGACGACCGACCCCTCGACGACGAAGTAGAGGCAGTCGCCATCGTGAGTGTGGCGGGGGAGCACGTAGTGAGGTCCGAACCACGCCTTGACGAGGCTGAAGCCATCCTCGCCTTCACCGCGGAAGAGCACGGCGTCGTGACCGCCGAGCACGATCTTCTTCGACCGTGCCCCGTCCGTCTTGAGCGCCTCCTGGTCCGCGGGGTCGAACACGGGCATCGACATCGTCCCGGACTCGAACAACCCAACACCGTCCTTGCCGCGGAAGACGCTTATGCCCCGCCGCTGGCTCGTGCTCTCTGTCTGTTCCATCGTTCCTCCTACCGCAGAGCGGCGCGAACCTCGTCGAGCCGCAGCGTGATGATGGCGCACACCCTCGGTGCGGGGCTCGCACGGCCACCTCTTCTTAACGCGCGCTAAGGTATCAAAATCGACGTCGATGTCGATGTCATCGGACATGGAGCCGACCGCGAACGGGGGAACGAAGTTGTCCGAACTGAACTTCGCGGGCAAGCGGGTGGTCGTCACGGGGGGTGCGACCGGTGTTGGCGCAGCGCTGCTCGACCTGCTCGCCGAGCTCGGGGCACCCGAGGTCGCGGTGCTCGATGTGAAGGAGCCAAGTGGTCCGCACAAGACGTTCCTGCGGACGGATCTCTCCGACCCAGCTGCCATCGACGCAGCCGTCGCCCAGATCGACGGCCCGATCGATGCGCTCTTCAACAACGCCGGCGTGGCCGACACGCTGCCGCCGGAGACCGTGTTCCGCGTGAACGTGCTCGCGCCCCTGCGCCTCACTGAGGCGCTCCTGCCGCAGATCAGCGACGGTGGCGCAGTGGTCGTCACGGCATCGATCGCGGGTTACAACTGGTCCCAGCGCCTGCAGCCGATCCTTGAGCTCCTTGCCCTCGACGGACCCGACGCGATGTCCGAGTGGTTCGACGGGCGCGAGCTCGGCGTCGACACGTACGCGTTCACGAAGGAGGTCATGCAGGTCTGGACCATGCGCTCCGCGGCTGCGCTCATGAAGCGAGGCGTTCGGATCAACAGCGTGTGCCCGTCCCCGATCGACACCGCGTTGCTCGGCGACTTCCGCAAGACCATCGGCGACGGGGGCATCGACTTCACCATCGCCCACGCCGGCGGCCGTCTCGTGACGCCTCGCGAGGTGGCATCGGTGCTCTCGTGGCTGGGCAGCCCGGCGTCGACGTTCGTGAGCGGCCAGAACCTCAACATCGACGCCGGCTTCGTGCCCTCCATCATCACTGGGATGCTCGACACGTCGTCGGTGCGCGGTAAGCGGGCCTGACGACGTTGGCCGTCCGTGACATCGGTCCGGTTCGCGGCGCGCGCTGATGGCCCGCGGGGACGAGGACCTCGAAGCCTGGCTCTCGTCGTGGATCGCAGCGCAGCTCGGCGACGCGCGTGACGTGGCCGTCGAGGGTCTCAACCGATTCCAAGCCGGCTACTCGGCCGAGATGCTCATGCTCTCCGTGTCATGGCGCGCAGCCGTGGAGGAGCACCGCCAGGACGTCGTCGTCCGGGTGCGGCCACCCGAGCCCGGGCTCCTCCCGCCCTACGACCTGAAGCGCCAGTTCGACATCCTGCAGGCTCTCGACGCGACGTCCGTGCAGGCGCCGCGGGCCCTCTGGTACGGCTCCGACCAGCGCCTCGGCGGCGAGTTCTATGTGATGGAGCGGAGCCCAGGCCAGGCCTACGAACAGGGCTTCGCGGGGGAGCTCCCCACCGACCCTGCCCAGGTCGCGCGGATGTGCGAGAGCATGATCCAGCAGCTGGCTGCGATCCACACCGTCGACCTCGACGCCACCGGCCTTGTCTCCATCGCCGACGGACGCGGGTACCTCGAGCGGGAGATCGACCACTGGGCCGGTGAGATCCGCCGCGTCCAGCGCGGCCGGCTCCCGGGACTCGAACGGCTGCTGGCGGTCCTGCGCGAGCGCCGGCCCGAGCAGTGCCCGACCGTGACGCTCGTGCACGGTGACGCCAAGCCCGGGAACTTCGCGTTCGTGGGCGACGAGGTGAGCGCTGTGTTCGACTGGGAGATGGCGACGCTCGGCGACCCGCTGGCCGACATCGGCTACGCGGAGCTGCAGTGGACCTTCCCCGGCTCGATCACCGCCCTCCCCGGCGCGCCCACCGTGGACGACTTCGTGGCGCGTTGGGAGTACCTGACGGGGATCGCCACCAGGGACCGTCACTGGTACCGAGGCTTCCAAGCCTTCAAGGTGGCCGTCATCCTGCTCGTCGCCGGGCAGCTCTTCGAGGACGATCACAGCGACGACCTCCGCTTCGCGAGCATGGTCCACGCGGTGCCGATGATGACGCGCATCGCGCTCGGCCACCTCGGCATCAACGAGGAGCTGGAGCCCGGGCCCATCTTGCCGAGCCCGGAGAGGCTCGCCGCCGCGCAAGCGAAGGCCGCCTCGCGGTGACCAACCTCTACCGGCCGATGTTCCTGCCGGACCTGCTGATCGCCGCGCTCGAGCGCAACGGTGATCGCCCTGCCGTGCACATCGACGACGATGTCCTGACGGCGCGCCACTTCCGGGACGAGATCAGCCGGTACGTGCAGGCCTTCGAGTCGCAGGGCATCGCCCACGGCGAGGGCGTTGCCACCCTCTCGAAGAACCGTCCCGAGGTGCTGTGCTCGATGGGTGCGGTGATGGTGCGGCCGTGCCGCAACACTGCCCTCCACCCGCTCGGGTCCCTCGAGGACCACGCTTACGTCCTCGAGGACGCCGGCATCGAGACCCTTGTGTTCGATCCGAGCTTCGTCGAGCGGGCGCGCGAGCTCCAGGATCGGGTTCCGCACCTGAAGCGGCTGCTCTCGTACGGCCCCGCCGGCGTCGGCATCGACCTCGTCGCGCTGGCGGCGACCTTCGAGCCCGGGCCACTCGTGCCCCCGCAGGTCGACGCCGAGGACCTGTCGGCGCTCGCCTACACCGGCGGCACGACCGGCAACCCCAAGGGCGTCATGAACACCTACCGGGGTAGCGCGACGATGGCCATGCTGATGGTCTCGGAGTGGCAGTGGCCAGACGACGTCCGCCACCTCGTCTGCACCCCCCTGAGCCACGCCGGCGCGTCGTTCTTCGTGCCGCTGCTGCTGCGGGGCGGCTCGATGTTCGTCCTGCCAGGGTTCGACGCCGGCGCTGTGCTCGAGGCGATCGAGCGGCACCGCATCACGACGGTGATGCTCGTCCCGTCGATGATCTACGCCCTGCTCGACCACCCGCAGCTCGATGACACCGACCTGTCCAGCCTCGAGACCGTCTTCTACGGCGCCTCGCCGATGTCGCCGACGCGACTCCAGGAGGCCATCCGGAGGATGGGTCGGATCTTCTTCCAGTTCTACGGCCAGACCGAGAGCCCGCAGAGCGTCTGTGTTCTCCGCAAGGAGGAGCACGACCCCGACGACCTGGCGCGGCTCGCATCGTGCGGCCGGCCCACGCCATGGAACCGCGTGGCCCTACTCGACGACGGCGGCAACGAGGTGGCGCGCGGCGAGCCGGGCGAGCTGTGCGTACGGGGCCCGCTCGTCATGAAGGGCTACTGGAAGAAGCCCGAGGAGACAGCCCAAGCGCTCGCCGGCGACTGGCTCCACACCGGCGACGTCGCCCGTGCCGACGAGCATGGCTTCCTCACGATCGTCGACCGCGTGAAGGACATGATCGTCTCCGGCGGTTTCAACGTCTTCCCCCGCGAGGTCGAGGACGTCATCGCAACGCACCCCGCGGTCGCTGCCGTCGGCGTCGTCGGCGTGCCCGACGAGAAGTGGGGGGAGGCGGTGAAGGCCGTCGTCGTGCCCCGCCCCGGCCAGACCATCGATGTCGACGAGCTGATCGCGCTGGTGAAGGAGCGCAGGGGCTCGCATCACGCGCCGAAGTCCGTCGACGTCGTCGAGTCGATCCCGATGAGCCCGCTGGGCAAGCCGGACAAGAAGGCGCTGCGCGCCCGTTACTGGGCGGACGCCGAGCGTCTCGTCAACTGACCACGCCAGCGCGACCGACCAGGAGCCAAGGATGACCGACCGATCTCTCGAGGGCCGTTCAGTGATCGTCACCGGAGGCGGCACCGGCATCGGTGCGGCGTGCGCCAGGCGAGCGGCGGAGGAAGGCGCCAAGGTCACGATCTGCGGCCGGACGGAGAGTCGGCTCGTCGCGTCGGCTGACGGCATCCGCGCCACGGGAGGCGAGGTCGACGTCGTCGTCGCCGACGTCACCGTCGAGGACGACGTCGCTCGACTCGTGGCGTCGGCGGTCGCGTTCGGCGGTGGGCTGCACGGCGTCGTCGCCAACGCCGGTGGTGGCGGCGGGCTCGCGCCGTATCACCTGCTCGACGTCGACGAGTTTGTGCGCGTGCTCCAGCTGAACCTGCTCAGCACGCTCCTCTGCATCAAGCACGCCGTCCCGCACCTCGCCGCCGCCGGCGGGGGGTCGTTCGTCGGGATGTCATCGATCGCCGGGCACGTCACGCATCCGTACTTCGGCGCGTACCCGGTGGCGAAGGCGGGGATCGAGTCGATGATGCAGAACGCCGCGGATGAGTACGGCTACGTGAACGTGCGCTTCAACGCGATCCAGCCGGGCTTCGTCGCGACCGAGGTGATGGAGGGCTTCGAGCGCGGTGGACCGGTGTGGAACAGCTACGTCGACCAGACGCCGCTCGGCGATGTCGGCCAGCCGGAGGACGTCGCGAACGTGGTGCGGTTCCTGCTGTCGGACGAGGCGCGGTGGATCACCGGCCAGTCCATCGCCGTGGACGGCGGGCACTGCCTGCGCCGGGGTCCCGACTTCACGCCGTACGTCAGCTCATGGTCGATCCTGCTGCGCTCGACTTACGAACACGAGAGGATCGCTGATGCCCTACAGCGCCGCGGATGAGCAGTTCATCCACCAGCTGCCCCGACCGTTCGACGAGGTTCACGACTCGGAGAAGACCTGGTCGGATCGCTGCTACTTCAACGCCCACCTGCCGGATGGTGAGCTCCTCTTCACCTGTGGCTACGGCAACGACCCGAACGCCCAGATCGCGCGCGGCTACGTGAAGGTGGCCCTCGCCGACGGCCGACACTGGGACCTCGACGTCGGACGGCGGTGCACGAGCGACCGTGACGACCTCTACGCGGGACCGGCACGGTGGACGTGCGTCGAGCCGCTCAAGCGCTGGACGATCGAGATCGGGCCGAACGAGTCCGGCATCGAGTGCGAGCTGCACTACGCGCCGCGGGCGCCGATGTGGGAGCTGCTCCCGATCGAGATCCGCAAGCGCGGCCGGGTGGTCGCCGACATGTTCCACATCAAGCAGCCCGGCCGGTACACCGGCTGGCTGAGCATCGAGGGGGATCGGATCTCCGGGGACGGGTTCCTCGGCGGCCGAGACCGAACGTTCGGCGTGCGCGTATCGGACCAGGTCGACTTCTGGATCTGGTTCGAGGCCGTATTCGAGGATCGCGCCATCGAGGCATGGATTTGGGAGTCGGCCGACGGCACCGTCCAGTACGTCGACGGCGGGTTCACCTTCGACGACGGCTCGCTCTCCAAGCGCTTCGTGAGGTTCGAGCACGAGGTCCGCTTCGACGGCGCCCGCAAGCGCCCGCTCGGCGCCGACATCGTCTTCACCGATGAGGACGGCAAGAAGTTCGAGGTGCGCGCGCAGGCGCCGCACCCGCACCTGACGGCGTACTACGGCTATGGGCTCGACCGGCGGCAGCGAGGTGAGGGCGGCCTGTCCTTCTACACATGGACCGGCGAGGACTCCGGCGACCTCGATGAGATCGAGTCGAAGACGATCTCGCTGGATCAGCTCATGGACTTCGAGCTCGACGGCATGGGGGGCCACGGCATCTTCGAGATCCTCGTGCAAGGCGACCGCTATGCCCGATACCCCCAGTGGGACTCCGGGCCCGGCGCCCGCCCGCAGAAGGACTGATGCCGGCCGTGGCACCGACGCCCGCACCGACCTTCGCCGAC
>CAYSAC010000103.1:0-9713 GCA_964428815.1 uncultured Acidimicrobiaceae bacterium
CGTACCCGCTCGTCTTCATCGCGCCGAACAACTTCATCTGCCTGTTCGCCGGCGCGGCGGGCATGAGGGTCGGCACCTTCTTCGCGCTCAACCTCAGCGGCACGATCACGCGGCTGTACCTCATCCGCCGGCTCGGCGAGGCGTTCGAGAGACCGATCGACAACGTGCTCGACTTCATCAAGGACTACCGGCTGCCCCTGCTGGCGGTGAGCATCGTGATCATGATCATCGTCGTGTACCGCGAGAGCAGGGGCGGCGACATCGAGTCCCTCACGCATCTCGAGGACGAGCTCGAGCAGGAGAGCGAATGAGCCGCACCGCGGTCGTCACCGGCGCCTCAGCGGGCATCGGCGCCGCAACCGCGCGACGCCTGGCGGCCGATGGCTGGGACGTCGTCGTCGGCGCGCGCCGTGAGGACCGGCTCGCGCAGGTCGCGGAGCCGATCGGCGCACGGGCGCTCGCGCTCGACGTGACCGACACCGCGTCGGTCGAGGAGTTCTGCGCGCAGATCGAGTCGTGCGCGCTCCTCGTGAACAACGCCGGCGGCGCGCTGGGCCTCACGCCGGTCGCCGAGGCGGATGAGGAACAGTGGCGCTGGATGTACGAGGCCAACGTCCTCGGTCCCGTGCGCGTCACCAAGGCGCTGCTCCCGAAGCTGGTCGCCAGCGGTGACGGCCAGGTCATCAACGTCGGCTCGATCGCCGGGCTCGAGCCCTATCCAGGTGGCGCGGGCTACAACGCCGCCAAGTTCGGCATCCGCGCCGTCACCAAGGTCCTCCGCATGGAGCTGCTCGGCCAGCCGGTCCGGGTCTGCGAGATCGACCCTGGGATGGTCGAGACCGAGTTCAGCGTCGTGCGCTTCGGGGGCGACGAGGACCGCGCCGCCAAGGTGTACGAGGGCATGACGCCGCTGACCGCCGAGGACATCGCCGATTGCGTCGCCTGGGTGGCATCCCGCCCGAGCCACGTGAACATCGACCAGCTCCACGTGATGCCCCGCGACCAGGCCACCGCCAGGATGGTCCACCGCACCTGAAAACCGTTCTCGGCGGATCCGGTGTCGCATAGGTGCAGTAGATCCGCCGAGAAGTGCCGGGGACCCGGGACTGTCACAGGCCGTCGGCAAGATGGCCGGCCATGCGAGCCATGTACGAGGTCCTGGACGAGATCGCACGGCGCCAGCGGGGCCTGGTCGCTCGACGGCAGCTGCTCACGTCGGGCTGGACCGCGGGCGCGATCCGATGCGCGCTCGCCAGCGGTCGCCTCATCGAGGTGCACCCGGGCGTGTACCGGCTGCCGGGGTTCACGATGGGCTACCTCGAGCGGTGCGTCGCTGCATGCCTCGCGGCAGGCGCCGACGCTGCGGCATCGCATCGTGCTGCCCTGCTCGTGTGGGGACTCCTCGACGGGGTGCAGCCGGTCGAGATCACCGTGCTCCGCCCCCAAGGCCCCGTCCCGCGCGACGTCATCGTGCATCGCCCGCTCGATCTTCGGCCCGACCTCGTTGTCGTGCGCAACGGCGTGAGGGTCACCACACCAGCTCGCGCATTGGTGGACGGGGGCGCCGTGCTCCCGGCCTGGCAGCTCGGACGATGCGTCGAGGTCGGCCTCAACCTTCGGCTCGTGACGGTCGCGGGTCTGAGGACAGCAATCGACCAGCACAGTCGCCGTGGCCGCAATGGCGTCGGGGTGCTGCGCCGCTACCTCGACCACCGCGCACTTGGCGACCGTCGCCCGGAGAGCGTCCGCGAGCCGTTGATGGCGCGGCTGTGTCGCGACCACGGAGTCGGCCCGATTGAGTATCAGCCCAAGCTCGTGCTCAGTGGCATCGACGTTCGACCGGACACCGGCATCCTCAAGGCGATGCTTGCCGTCGAGATCGACGGCCTCGACACCCACGGCTCTCGCGATGCGCTGGACAACGACCTGACGCGCCAGAACCTGCTGGTCGAGCATGGCTATGAGGTCCTGCGCTACACCTCGACCCATCTGCGGCGCCCCCGCCAGGTCGCGGACCAGATCATCCGGGTGGCGCGCCGGCGGTTGGCACTTCTCGGCGGATCCGCTGTCGCATAGGTGCAGTAGATCCGCCCAGAAGTGCCCGCCAGCGCGCGTAGGGTCGGCCGGATGGAGCGCATCGCTGTGTTCGCCGGGGTCGGGGCGGCCCTCGTCACCTTGTTCGACCCCGAGGGCGAGATCGACGCGCCAGCCACCGCGGACCACGCGGCGCGGCTCGTGGAGCAGGGCGTCAAGGCGATCGTGGTCGCGGGCACGACGGGCGAGGCGGCCACGCTCGATACCGACGAGCGCAGCGACCTGCTGCTCGCGGTGCGGCACAAGGTGGACGGGCGGGTGCCGGTGCTGGCCGGCACCGGTAGCGCATCGGTGCGCCAGGCCGTGACCCTGTCTCGTCGAGCCGAGAACGACGGCGCCGACGCGCTGCTCGTGCTGTCGCCTCCGAACGTCGCTGAGCCTCGCGGCTACTACGAGCGCATCAGCTCGGTCGTGTCGATCCCCGTGCTCGCCTATCACTACCCAACCGCGTCATCGCCTGGGATCCCCGTCGACGTCGTGTGCGATCTGCCGGTCCACGGCATGAAGGATTCGAGCGGCGACGCTGAGCGGCTGACGATCGAGGCCGACGAGATGCCGATCGGGCTGTACGTCGGCAGCCCGTCGCTCCTCAGCCTGGCCGGCGCGATCGGGTGCAGCGGGGCGATCATGGCGCTCGCCAACGTCGACCCCGAGGGCTGCATCCGGGCGTTCGCCGGCGACGGCATCGTCCAGCGCGAGCTGATCAACGGCCACCGCGCCGGTGCGCTCGCCGGTATCGCCGGCCTCAAGCGCACGCTTTGCCAGCTCCACGGCACCAGCCCGGTCACCCGGGTCGGTTGACAGGCAGGAAAGCCGCATCCCGTTCACGAACTGTTCACCATGGGGAGAGCATCAGCGGTAGGGGTAGGCATCTGCGCGGCCATGGCAGCCGCGCTCACCGTGGTGGCAGGACCGCTGTCATCCAGCGGCGATGCACCAGGGGGCGAACGGCTCGGCGCCAACGCTGAGCGCTTCCTGGAGCTGACTGGAGACGAGAGCGGTGCGGCGACGGCCGGGTCGGCGAGCGGCTCGTCGAGCGCTGAGGCAGACGGTCCCGCCGATGCCATCAAGGGCAACTACACGCCCAACGGCTTCCGCGTGGCACCGGCAGGCACCCAGGTGCCCGTTTTCAACTTCCCGCTCGGCATGGTCGCGACCCCGGACGGCAGCCAGGTCATCGTCTCCTCCGACAGCGGCGGGTTGCAGGGCCTCACGACCATCGACGCGGCGGCGCTGACGCCGACGCACACCCCGGCCGCGAACCTGTTCATCGGCTTGGCCGTGACCGACGACGGGCGCGTGCTCGCGTCGGGTGGCAACGCCGACCGGATCTTCGGCTTCCGGCTCGTCGGCCCGACGGTCGTCAACGAGGACGCCACCGAGGCAGCCTTCTTCCCGAACCACAACGCGCGCGACGGCATCGCCAAGCGGCTGCCCACCGGTGTGCCTGACCTGCCCGCCGGCGACGGGATCCGCGTGCCTGGCTATCCGGGCGCGAGCGTGCTCGACGGCGACCTCCTCTACATCGCGGGCACGCTGAGCGAGCCCTCGGGCGAGGGCGACGACGCCTGCCCGACCGCCCAGGAGGCGTGCGGCCGCGTCACCATCCTCGACACCTCGACGGGCGAGATCGTCGGCCGCGTGCCGGTCGGCCTCGACGCGTACGGACTCGCGCTCGACGCCGAGCGCGATGTGCTCTACGTCGCGAACTGGGCCGACGAGGCCGGGCGGGGCGGCGACGACGGCGGCACCGTCTCGATCGTCGACGTCAGCAACCCGGAGTCCGCCCGCGAGATCGGCTTCGTGCAGGTCGGCCACCATCCCTCCGCGCTGCAGCTGACCAAAGCCCGCGACCGTCTCTTCGTGGCCAACACCAACGACGACACGATCTCGGTGTTCACAGTCGCGGCCGACGGCATGCTCTCCGAGTTCGGGCTCGAGTCGGTCCGACCCGCGGGTGCACCCGTCGGTGCCCACCCGGACGCCTTCGCGCTGTCTCCTGACGGGAACACGCTCTTCGTGGCGCTCGCAGGGCTGAACGCAGTCGAGGTCCGTGACGGCCTCACCGGCGCCCCGATGCAGGGTGAACCCGTGTACATCCCGACCGGCTGGTACCCCTCCGCGCTGCTCGTGACCGGCGACGCTGACGACTACCGCCTCTGGGTCGCCAACGCCAAGGGCGCCGGCGCCGCGACGAGCAGCACCGGCGTGAACCTCAGCATCGGCCACGAGGTCACCCCGCTCGACGGCACGATCAGCGTCATCGACCTGCCCGATGCAGAGAACGAGGCCATCTGGACCGAGGAGGTCATCGAGAACGACCACCTCGAGGACGTCTTGGTCGACCCGTGCAAGCCCGGTCGTGGCGTCGAGGTGTCCGAGGTGCTGTGCCCGGCGAGCGGCCAGTCGCCGGTCAAGCACGTCGTCTACATCGTCACGGAGAACAAGACGTTCGACCAGTACTTCGGTGACCTCGACCCGGCCAGCTACGACGTCGATCCCAAATACCTGCTGTACGGCGAGCCCGTCACGCCGAACCACCACGCGCTCGTCGACCGCTACAGCTTGAGCGACCGGTTCTTCTCGGACGCGCAGGTGTCGGTCACCGGCCACTCGTGGACCTCGGGCGCGATCGCGACCGACCACAACGAACGCACCTTCGAGGCCGACTACGACGAGGGCATCCGCGGCAACCACGGCAACGGCGACCCGCTGAAGAGCGGTGCCAGCGGCAACCCCGGTGAGAAGATCGGCGAGGCCGAGGCGGAGCTGGACGACCCAGAGGGCGGCTACATCTTCGAGGCGTTCAGGGAGGCCGGCGCCGTTGCGCCACTCCTGGCGGCGCCGACCGACGACGTCGTGCCGCTGAGCATGGCGATCTACGGCGAGTCCACCGCCCGCGAGTCCGGCGACATGAGCGCGTACCAGGCGCCCGGCTGGAAGGACGGCGACCTCCAGTACTTCGACACCTGCCGTGCTGCGCAGTTCATCGCCGGCGTCGCCCCCGACGGCCCGCTGCCCGACGTGGTGCCCCCACAGTCACCGGCTCGGCTCGACGACTGCCAAGGTCGCACCTTGCCCGCCGGCTTCAACCTCGCAAGCTGGTCCGCGGTGCACGAGCAGACCGGCGTCGACATCATGCCGAACTTCATCTACATGTCGCTGCCGGTGAACCACACGCTGGGCACCAACCTCGGCAGCCCGACGCCCGCGTCGATGGTCGCCGACAACGACTACGCGGTCGGCCTCATCATCGAGGCGCTGTCGAACAGCCCGTTCTGGGAGAGCACCGTCGTCATGCAGACCGAGGACGACACCCAGGCCGCGGGCGACCACATCTCACCGCTGCGCGACTACTTGCAGGTGACCGGGCCGTGGGCCAAGCCCGGAGCGAACCATCAGTGGGGCTCGATGCCGTCGCTGCTGCGCACGATCGAGCAGATCTTCGGCGTCGAGCCGATCTCGCTGTTCGACAAGCTCGCGCTCCCACAGCACGGCGCGTTCCGCGCGAGCCTGGACGACGAGCCCGACACCGACCCGTTCATCGCCATCAGGCCGGCGATCCCGTTCGCGCTGAACCAGCCGGGCGCGCCCGGTCAAGCGGAGTCGATGGCGATGGACTTCAGCACCTACGACCTCATCGACGAGGACACGCTCAACGCGATCCTCTACGCCGATGCGAGAGGCGTTCCTTTCGGCTGACATCAGCGTCGCTTGCCGACGCTTTTGTCAGCCGAAACAAGTGGGGGCTAGATCTCGAGCAGCTTGTCGAGGCCGATCGTCAGCCCGGGACGGTCGGCGACCCGCTTCACCGCGAGGATCACGCCGGGCATGAAGCTCGAGCGGTCCGTCGTGTCGTGGCGGATCGTCAGCCATTGACCGGTGGTGCCCAGCAGCACCTCTTGTGAGGCGATGAGCCCGCGCATGCGCACCGAGTGGATCGGGATGCCAGCGGGTCCGGTGCCGCCACGCGCGCCCGGTAGCACCACCTTCGTCGTCGGGTCCGCACCCCAGCGGTCGCTCGCCGCGGCGATGCGCTCCGCGGTGTGCATCGCAGTCCCTGACGGCGCGTCCACCTTGGCGTCGTGGTGCTGCTCGATGATCTCCACGTTGTCGAAGTACGGCGCGGCGATCTCCGCGAGGCGGACCATCAGCACCGCACCAATCGCGAAGTTGGGTGCGATGAAGCAGCTGCTGCGCGTGAACGTCTGACGGAAGCGCTCATGGTCCTCGTCGGTGAACCCACTCGTGCCGACGACTGCATGCACGCCGTTCTCCGCGGCCCACGCCAGGTTCTCGCGCGCGGCATCGATCACGGTGAAGTCGACGACGACCTCCACGCCGGCGTCGAGGAACCCACCGGGACCTGCCGCGACATGGAGGTCGCACCCCTCGACACCCGCCGCCTGGCGGAGATCGATGCCCGCATGCTGAGGATCCGCGGCGGCGACGAGCTCGAGCTCGTCGTCGTCGCAGATCGCGCGGCACACCGTGCTGCCCATGCGGCCGGCCGCCCCGAAGACGCCGACGCGGATGGTCACGAGCCGGGCGGAGGGGGCGGCGGAGGCACGTCCCCGGGCGACTTCATCGTCTCTGTCGGCAGGTGCGGCGCCGGGATCGTCTCGGTCCGCGGGCCAGGCGGGGGTGGTGGCGGCGGAGGCGGAGGCGGGGGTGGTGGAGGCGGGGGTGGTGCGGCTGATGGCGCGTGGGTGCCGACGTCGGCCGGCGGGGGCGGTGTTTGGGGCGACGATGCCGCGGCCGCAGCGGCGGCATCGTCCTCGGCATCGCGACCGAGCGGCCCGTTGGCCGCCTCGTGGGCTTGCAGCTCGCCGACGAGCCGCTCGATCTCGGCGTCGGCGTGCTCGCCCCGATCCGTGCGCAGCGCGTAGTACCAAGCCCCAAGATCGCGCAACAGCTTGTCCGCGCTGCGCTTGGCGGTGACGTCGTCGAGCTTCTCCTGCGTGGCCTTGGTGGCCTCCTGGAGCTTGGCCGCGGCCTTGTCGAGGAATCCCATGGCGCTCGACCCTAACCGGGGTCCGGCAACAGGCAAGCGGCGTGGCAGGCTGGTGCTGTCTGGGCGAGTCCGGCGGTGGGATCAGGAGGTCTCGGGTGCACCAGCCACGCATCCGCTTCGCGAAGAGCGGGCCCGTCAGCATCGCCTACGAGGTGATCGGCGACGGCCCGCTCGACCTCATCATGGTCCCCGGCATCGTCTCCAACATCGAGTACTTCCACCAGCTGCCGGGCTACACGGACTTCCTCGAGAGCCTTGCCCGGTTCGCCCGCGTCATCGTGTTCGACAAGCGTGGCAACGGTCTCTCGGACCGGCCGGAGCACATCGGCACGCTGGAGGACCGCATCGACGACGTCCGCGCGGTGATGGATGCGGTCGGCGTCGAGCGCGCGGCCGTGCTCGGATGGTCAGAGGGCGGTCCGATGAGCGTGCTCTTCGCGGCGACGCACCCCGACCGCGTGTCGCACATGATGCTCTTCGGTGCCTTCGCTCGCTACGTCGGCGATGGCAGCCAGGGTGAGATCTCATCGCGCGAGGTGTTCGAGCAGTTCTCCGGATGGGTGGTCGAGCAGTGGGGTCAGGGCGGCTTCGTGCACCTCGTCGCACCATCGATCGTCGGGACCCCTACGGCTGACTTGTTCGAAGCCACGGAGCGCAACTCGGCCAGCCCCGGCACCGTCCGCCAGCTGTGGGACGCCGTCGCGGAGATCGACATCCGGCCCGCGCTCGGTCTGGTGAAGGCACCCACGCTCGTGATGCGGCGCTCGCACGAGATCATGCCGGCGAGCGCGTGCCGGTACCTCGCAGACACGATCCCCGGCGCGCGCTACCTCGAGGTCGATGGCGTCGACCACGTTCCGTGGGTCGGCGACAGCGACGCCATCACCTCTGCGATCCGCGAGTTCGTAACCGGCGACGCCGCCGGCGAGCCAGCGGAGGACGACAGCGTCCTCGCGACCGTGCTCTTCGCCGACATCGTCGGATCAACGTCGGAGGCGGCGCGGCTTGGAGATCGGCGTTGGCGTGACGTCCTCGACCAGTTTCACTCGACGTTCTCCAACGAGATCGACCGCCACCGGGGCCGCGTGGTCAACACGAGGGGCGACGACGTGCTCGCCGCGTTCGATGGTCCGGCGCGGGCCGTCCGCTGCGCGCAGGCGCTCGTCGGCGCCGCCTCCCGGCACGGCCTCGCCGTGCGCTGCGGGGTGCACACGGGCGAGGTCCAGCTGCGGGGCGACGATCTGGCTGGCCTGGCCGTGCACATCGGCGCGCGCGTCTCGGCGCTCGCCGCCGCCGGCGAGGTCCTCGCGACCACGACGGTGCGGGACCTCGTCGTCGGGAGCGGCCTCCGCTTCGTAGACCGAGGCGCACATGCTCTGAAGGGCGTCCCGGGCGAGTGGCAGCTCGTCGCCCTCACCAGCTGACGCGCGATCTACAGGAGGTCGGCTTCGTCGAAGGGGCCAACAGCGGCCAGCACCCGCTGGCTCGTCAAGACGCGCTGCAGCACGCGGGAGACGTCGCCGGTGGTGACAGCCTCGAACGCGGCGATGTGGTCGTCGATGGAGATGATCTCGTCGCGCGCCATGAGGCCACGGCCGAGGCGGGCCATGCGGCCGCCGCTGTCCTCGAGACCGAGGACGAGCGAGCCCGTGAGGTAGCCCTTCGCTACGTCGAGCTCGTGATCGGTGATCCCGTGCTCGAGCAGCGACGAGATGACGCCGTCCACGACGCCCAGCACCTCGCGGGCGCGCTTCGGCGCGGTGCCGGCGTAGACGGTCAGCGCGCCGCTGTCCTGGTAGCTCGTCGGGTAGCTGTAGACGGAGTACGCGAGGCCACGCTTCTCGCGCACCTCTTGGAACAGCCGGCTGGACATGCCGCCGCCGAACACCTGGTTGGCGACCGCCAGCACGTAGCGGTCGTCGTCGTGCTGGTCGAGCCCTCGCCAGCCGAGGCACAGGTGCGCCTGCTCCGTGCTGCGACGTTGGACCGAGACCGGGTTCGGACCCGCGATCGGCAGCGATCGCCGCGGCAGCTCGCCCCCCGCGGTGGTGCCAAGGCTGTCGGCGATGCCGGCGATCACGTCCTCGTGCTCGAGCCGCCCCGCCGCGACCACGACGAGGTTGGCCGGCCGGTACCAGTGCTCGAAGAACTCGGCGATCTCGTCGCGGCTGATGTCCTCGACGGTCTCTTCCGTGCCGAGCACCTCGCGACCGAGCGAGTGCTCGGGGAACAGCGCCTCAGCGAGCAGCGAGTGCACGCGGTCCTCGGGCGTGTCGAGGTTCATCAGGATCTCTTCGAGGATGACCTGGCGCTCGGCGTCGACCTCATGGGGCCGGAAGGCCGGGACGGTGAGGACGTCGCCGAGGATCTCGAGGCCGAGACCGAGCTGCGGGTAGGGCAGGCGCGTGTAGTACGCGGTGTGCTCGCGCGCGGTGAACGCGTTCATGTCCCCGCCCACCGCATCGACAGCTTCCGCGATCTCGTGCGCGGAGCGCGCCGCGGTGCCCTTGAACAGAAGGTGCTCGAGGAAGTGGGACGCGCCAGCGAGGTCGTCGGACTCGTCCCGACCGCCGACGCGGACCCACACGCCGATGCTGACCGACCG
>CAYSAC010000104.1:0-4718 GCA_964428815.1 uncultured Acidimicrobiaceae bacterium
GATGAAGAACGACAAGGTCGACATCGTCATCACGACCCTCGAGGTCAACGGCATGGCGAAGCTGGCGCAGGCCTTCGGACAGGCGCAGTACTTCCCGAAGGTTCCCTTCTACGGCGCGCAGGCGTACGGCAAGAAGTTCCTGCAGCTCGCGGGCCGCAACGCGGAGGGCACCAAGCTCGGCCTGGCCTACAACGTGCTCGAGGTCGCCGACCAGGTGCCCGCGGTCAAGAACTTCCTCACGTGGTACCAGCGGACCAACCCCGGCGCGGACATCGACTTCTTTGCCATCGAATCCTGGTTGGCCGCTGACATGTTCGTGCGCGCCGCCAGGTCAGCCGGTCCTGATCCCAAGCGCGACGCAGTGCTGGCCGAGCTCAAGAAGTTCACCTCCTACGAGGCCGACGGCTTCCTCGGCAAGATCAACCCAGCGCAGAAGAAGCCGGCGGTGTGCTTCATCGTCGTCGAGGTCCAGGGCGGGGCCTGGAAGAAGACCCACCCTGAGGGAGCAGGCTTCGCGTGCTGAGCGAGGGCCTGGCGACTGTCCAGGGGGCGCTGAAGGGCAAGGGCCGCTACATCGCGATCGGCATCGGCGTCCTCGTCGTGTTGTACACGATCAAGCAGGCCGGGACCGAGGAGACCTTCCAGTTCACCGTGCTGGGCGTCGCGATCGGTTGCGTCTACGCCATCGCCGCGAGCGGCCTCGTCCTCACCTACACGACGACCGGCGTGTTCAACTTCGCCCACGGCGCGGTCGGCATGGTCGGCGCCTACGTCTACTGGCAGCTGCGCGTGGACATGGGCCTGCCCACGCCGGTTGCTCTGCTGCTCGTGATCGGGGTGTTCGGGCCGTTGGTGGGCATCGTCCTCGAGCGGATCATGCGCTCGTTCAAGGACGCGGCGCCCGGCACGACCCTCACGGTGACGATCGCCATCACCCTGCTGCTGATCGGCGTCGTCCAGTACTTCTACCAACCGCAGGATCGACAGGTGCCCCCGCTCCTCGGCGACAAGACCGTGTCGATCCTTGGGGCGAACGTCAGCTACGACGAGATCGGCTTTCTCTTCGTCGCCATCGGCATTGCCGGCGCGCTGCGCGTACTCCTGTTTCGCAGCCGCACCGGTACCGCGATGCGGGCGGTCGTCGACAACCCGACCCTGGCCGGCCTCAACGGCGCGCAGCCGGTCACGATCGCCCGCTACAGCTGGATGCTCGGCTCGGTGCTCGCGGTCACGGCCGGCATCCTCTACGCCCCGAAGGCGAACCCGCTCGACCAGATCACCCTGACGTTCTTCGTCGTGTTCGCCTACGGCGCCGCAGTGTTCGGCAAGCTCAAGAGCCTCCCGCTGACGTTCCTCGGTGCGATCGTCCTGGGCATCGCCCAGCAGTACTTCCAGCTGGCCAAACCAGACGGCGAAGTCTGGACCCACATGCAGACCGGCCTCCAGGGACTGTTCCTCTTCGGCGCGCTGCTCTTCCTGCCAGAGGCCAAGCTGGCCGTTGGCCGCGTCGTCGGCCGCTCCGAGCCGGCCGTGCCCGGCCTTCGGTCGAGCCTCGTGCGCACGGTGGTGTTCGTCCCGGTGCTGCTGCTCATGGCCAACTTCGCGGGCGACTATCTGCCAGACCTGACGCGCGGGCTCATCTTTGCGACCCTGCTCCTCTCGCTCGTCGTCCTCACCGGGTTCAGCGGCCAGATCTCGCTCGCGCAGTACGTGTTCTTCGGGCTCGGCGCGTTCGCGATGGGCAAGGTCGCGGGCGGCGACAGCTTGCTCGGGATGGCGGCGGCAGCGGCGATCGCGGTGCCGGTCGGCGCCATCACCGCGATTCCGGCCATGCGTCTCCAGGGCCTCTACCTCGCGCTCGTGACGTTCGCGGTGGCGGTCATCTCCCAGCAGCTGATCTTCCAGGACGGGCGCATCTACGGCACGGAAAACGTGCAGGTCGGCCGGTTGAAGCTGCCGGGGCTGGCGTTCACCAGCAACAAGTCGTTCCTCGTCCTGTGCGGCATCGTGTTCGCGCTCGTCGGGATGGGCATCCTCGCGCTCCGCCGCGGCCCGTTCGGCCGCCGGCTGGCGGCGCTGCGCGACAGCCAGGCCGCGTGCGCAACGCTGGGGCTCGACGTTCGCCGGACCAAGCTCCTCGTGTTCATGCTGTCGTCGGCGATCGCGGGGCTGGCGGGCGCGCTGTTCGGCGGCCTGCAGAGCAGCGTCGGCTCCATCGCCTTCGAGCCGATCTACAACGTGACGCTCTTCCTCTTCGCGTTCGTGGGGGGCATCACGACCGTCACCGGGGCGCTCATCGGCGGGATGCTCTTCGCGCTGTTGCCGCTCATCCAGAGCAAGGAGCCGACGCTCGCCGGCCTCGTCTTCGCCTCGGTTGCCGGTGCCGCCATCCTGCTCGGCAAGCAGCCGAACGGCATGGCCGGGCTGCTCTACGACCGCCTGAAGAACCTGCGCCCGCGACCCGCCGCTCCGCCGCAGGCTCGCACGGCCACACCGAGGGAGGAGGTCCCCGTTGGCGCCTCCGCGTGAGCACGCTGCACTCCTCCGGACGAGGCGACCGCTCGTTGCCCTCGTGCTCGCGGCCTTCGTGCTCGGCATCGGCGGGGGCAACGTGGCCGCTCAGGAGGAGCCCGCGGGGCCGATCGGCGAGGACCTCTTCGGTGGCTATGACCTGTCCGGTCGAGGCAACGGCGTGCAGATCACCTATGACACGCCGGGCACGTTTCCCCTCCCCTCCCCCGTGTTCCAGGCGACGGTCCCAGAGGCCATCGCCACGTTGAACGGCGGGCCGTCGGCCGCGGCGCTGGCCAGCGTCGCCTATCCCGGCCCTGTGGTCGCCAACCTCGGCGCGCTCATCGACGTGGCGAGCGGGCAGCAGTCCGGCATCCCCCAGTATCCGATCGCGGCGCGTGCCTTCCACCCCTCTGGCCCGCCCGAGGACGTGCAGGTCCAGCCGGACGGCACGACGATGGCGGCACGCACGTCGGCCATCAGCGCCAACGCCTTCGCCAGCTACAGCGGCACCAAGGCGCCGCCCGCGATGGAGTTCGGGTCGCTCGTCGCCGGCGGCGACAGCAGCGTCGTGGACAAGAAGGCGGTGGCCCGATCGCGTGCGGTGGCATCCGACATCCGCATCCTCGACGGCCTCTTCACGATCGACTCGGTCGTCACCGACCTCGTCGCGTCCACCGACGGCACCGCTGGCGCGACCGCTGGCGGCACCACCGTCAGCGGCTTCCGCTTCCTGGGCCTCGACGTCGTCGTCGACCGCGACGGCATGCGACTCGCAGAGGCGCCCGCCGAAGGGCCGGCGCCGCCCGTGCTCGGTCCGCTCGGCCAGCCGCTCGCGCCGGTCACCGATGCGCTGGCCGGTCTTGCGAATGAGATCCGCACGCAGAAGGCGGGCATCCTCGACGACCTCCTCGCGCAGGCCGGCATGAGCGTCCGGCTGCTCGACCCGATCGAGGTCGTGGACGGCTCGTCGGCCAACCGGACGGCCAACGGGCTCGTCTTCTCCTTCACCTACGTCGGCCAGGAGCAGGCGCAGATGAACCAGCTCGTCGGGATGATCCCGCCCGAGCTCCGCGGCTCGATCGGCGGGCAGATCCCCAACCCGGTCAACTTCCTGGTCGAGACCCACATCGGTGGCTTCGCCATCGCGCCGGCGTCGGTCACCAGCGTCACGTCGCCCGCGTTCCTCGCTGAGGACTTCCCTCTCGACGTCGGGCTCGGAGACGACCTCCTCGGCACCGACCTCGGGACGAGCGGCTTCGATACGCCGGTGCCCGCGCTCGGTGGGGAGACCGCGGCCTCCGATGGTGCGGCAGCGGGCGACACGCCCATCGAGGGCGACGCGATCGCGAGCGGGCTCGGCACCGCGTTACCCGCGGCGCTGGTGGTCCTGCTCGTCGTCGCATCGCCGTTCTTTGCGATGGGGTCGTCGAGGCTCGCGGACAACGTGCTGGATGTCGTCGAGACGTCGTGCCCGCTCGGCCTCGAGAAGCCCCCTCCCCCACCGCCGGAGACATAGATGGTCACGAAGCGAACCCGACCCCTGACCGCCGACGACGCCGACGCGCCGACCGAGGCGTCCGTCGCCGTCCTCGACGCGCCGACCGTCGAGCGAGACGGCGACGACGCCATCGAGATCTCGCACGTCACGCCGCCGGTGACGCGCGAGTCAGAGGAGGCCCGTCACCAGCGGTTCGCCGAGGGCATCCGCGGGCTGCGCGTCGGCGGCGGCACCCTCAAGCTCAACGAGCGCATCCTGATGGTGCTCGGCGGGATCTTGGCTCCGCTCGGGATCATCGTCGTGATCCTGGGCTGGTACGGCGCGGCGCACACGCCGTACACGTTCGAGCAGCTGCCGTACATGATCTCCGGCGGGCTGCTCGGTGTCAGCCTGGTCTTCCTCGGCTCGTTCTTCTACTTCGCGCACTGGATCACCGAGCTGGTGAAGGAACACCGCAGCCAGTCCTCGGCCATCGTCGAAGCCCTGCAACGGCTGCAGGACGAGCTCGGCTTCCAGGCCGGAGCGGACCGCGCCACGGCCGCATCCTCCAACGGTTCGTCATCGACCACCTCGACCGCCGTCCTCGTCGCGACGGCGCGGGGATCCATGGCCCACCGGCCCGACTGCGTCATCGTCGCGGGCAAACCCAACCTGCGCTCCGTCACGCCCGAGGACGGCCTCGTGGCCTGCAAGCTCTGCGATCCCT
>CAYSAC010000104.1:4818-9493 GCA_964428815.1 uncultured Acidimicrobiaceae bacterium
GCTGCCGCTGCTGGTGGTGAGGTGGGAAGGTCACAGGGCGTGGCGCTGAACCGGGGCGCCGCAGCGGGCTGCGGCACGCCCTCCACCTCGACGATGGTGCCGCGGGCGACGAGGTGCGGATCACGCGCCGCCTCGGACATGGTGAGCACCGGCGCCACGCATGCGTCGCTGCCGGCGAACACCGCGAGCCACTTGTCCCGGTCCCGGCTGGCGATCACCTCCGCGATCCGGGCCTTCAGCTCTGGCCACGCCGACCGGTCGTGTTGGGCGGGGAGATCTTCGCCGTCGAGCCCGAGTCCGGCGATCAACGCCGCGTAGAACTGCGGCTCGATCGCACCCACGGCGAGATACGCGCCATCGGCGCACACGTAGGCGTCGTAGAACGGCGCGCCGGAGTCGAGCAGGTTGGTGCCCCTCTCCTCTGACCAGAAGCCGAACGCGTTGGCGCCGAAGAACGGCGCCATGAGCAGCGCGACGCCATCCACCATCGCCGCGTCCACCACCTGGCCGGGTGCGCCGCGCTGCGCTGCGAGCAGCGCGCTGGTGATGCCAACAGCGAGGAGCATCCCGCCGCCGCCGAAGTCGGCGACGAGGTTGAGCGGCGGCGTGGGCGGCGCGCCGGCCCTACCGATGTGGGCGAGCGCGCCGGCGACCGACGCGTAGGTGATGTCGTGGCCCGCCTCCTGCGCGCGCGGCCCGTCTTGGCCCCAACCCGTCATCCGTCCGTAGACGAGCTTCGGGTTGCGGGCGAGGCACGCGTCCGGTCCCACGCCCAGCCGCTCGGCGACGCCGGGCCGGAAGCCCTCGATGAGCGCGTCGGCCCGCTCCACGAGCCGCAGGATGGTGACAACCCCGTCTGGGTGCTTGAGGTCCACGCCGATCGAGCGGCGGCCCCGGTTGAGCACGTCGAAGCGGGCGGCTTCTGGGTCACCGCCGGCGGCGCTCGCGCGGTCGACGCGGAGCACCTCAGCTCCCAGGTCGGCCAGCACCATCGCGCAGAACGGACCCGGACCGATCCCTGCGATCTCGACGACGCGCACGCCGGCGAGCGGCCCCATCGCGGCCTACTGGCCTGCGCGTGCGGAGGCCTCGGCCCACTCGGCCATGACCTTCTCGCACTCCTTCATGTTGTAGAAGTCCTCCTCGAGCGACCACCGGCCGTCACCAGCGAAGACGAGGTGCGTCACGCCCGCGAACTGGTAGTGCTCGGCGCGCCCGTCGGGGTTGGGCATGCGGTTGTGCCAGCAGAACACCAGGCGGTCGCCGTCGATCGCGACCCACTCCGTCGGGAACGTCCAGTCGGCCAGCGGTGCCATCGTCGGGACGAGCCAGGCGCGGATCTCCTCCCGACCGCGGAAGGTACCGAACTCGTGCTCGACGTAGGTGGCGTCCTCGGTGAACAGGTCGCAGAACGCGTCCCAGTCGCTAGCGCGCTGCGCCGCGAGGTAGGCCTCGAACGCGGCCTCGACCTCGTCGCGCGGATGGCTCACGCGCGCGCCGGTTGCAGCCGGCGAACGACCGAGCCGACGGCCGTCGCGAGTGCAGGACCGAAGGCAGGACGGGAGCACACGACGTGCCCGTCCTCCATCCGCTGGATCTCGGCACCCTTGATCGCCAGCGCGAGGCGGATCTGGTCCAGCGGGCGAATGCCGCGGTCGAGCGTCGTCACCATGACGGTCGTGGGCACGTCGATGTCACGGATCCACTTCCGGGCGTTGTAGTTGCCGACCGCTTGGCCTGCCTCGAGGAGCGTGCGCACGTCGTGGCGTCGCATCTCGGCCCGCGCCCACTTCTGCATGTTGCTCGGTCGAGTGGGGCGTGCTGCCGGGACGAGACGCTGGATGGGGATGAGAGGAACGCGTGCGATGGCGGTCCCGAAGCGGGTCGTGCCCGCCAGCGCCGCCATCGCAGAGACGAAGATCAGGCGCTCGCGTGCGCCGGGCACGAACCGGTACGACGTCGCGCAGAACACGAGCCCATCGACGAGATGGGGGTGCCGGCGCCAGAGCAGCTGCGCGACTGGTCCACCCATCGAGTAGCCGACGACGATGACCGGTCCGGTGCCCAGCTCCTCGAGCAGCGCGGCGGCGTCGTCGGCGCAGTCGGACAGGCGGAAGCGCCGGCGGCTCCGCATGCCACGTCCGTGGCCCCGCATGTCGGGTGCGATCACCCGGTAGTGCTCGCCCAGGGGCTCGAACGCACGGAACCAGTTGAGCCCACCGCTTGCGATCCAGCCGTGCAGCAGCAGCACCGTCGGCGCGCCCGGCGGGCCCTCCACCTCCCGGAAGAAGGTGACTCCCCGTCCGGGAAGCTCGACGCGGCGGCCGAGGGGCAGGGGCGGTGCGGGTGCGGACTCGGGAGCCTCGGGCTCCACGGTGAGGGCCATCGCTGAAGAATATGACACACCGTCAGAGAACGGCGGCATCCCGGAGGTGACACCAGTACTGTCCGGGCATGCGAGGCATCGATCAGGCCAAGGTGGACGAGCTGCTGGCACGGGCAAGGCGCGAGGTCGATGACGGCCTGCTCCCGTCCTGCCAGGTCGCGCTGGCCAAGGACGGCGAGATCGTTGCGTTCGAGGCCTTCGGCGCCGCGACCCGCGACAGCCGCTACGTCGTGTTCTCCGCGACGAAGGGTTTCGTCGCCGGCTTGGTCTGGCTGCTCATGGGTGAAGGCGCCCTCGATCCGTCGATGAAGATCGCGGAGCTCATCCCCGAGTTCGGGACCAACGGCAAGGACGTCATCACCCTGGACCAGGTGCTGCTGCACACGTCGGGCTTCCCGCGTGCGCCGCTCGGGCCGCGCGACTGGTCCACGCGCGACGGGCGGCTCGAGGCCTTCGCCCGGTGGCGCCTGAACTGGGATCCCGGGTCGCGCTACGAGTACCACCCGACGTCCGCCCATTGGGTGCTCGCCGAGCTCATCGACCGCGCTACTGGCGGTGACTACCGCCAGCTGCTGCGCGAGCGGATCGTCGAGCCGCTGGGCCTCCCCCACTTCGCACTCGGCGTGCCGCTGGAGGAGCAGGGCGACATCCTCGAGCTCGAGCTGCGCGGCGAGCCTGCGACCGAGGAGGAGTTCTTCGAGGCCATCGGCGTCCGTGGCATCGACGTCGGTGAGGCGACCGACGAGGCGCTCATGGGGTTCAACACGCCCGAGGCGCGCGTCATCGGTGTCCCGGGAGCGGGTGGCATCGGGACCGCTGCCGACCTGGCGCTCTACTACCAGGGCGTCATGCACAACCAGGGCGGCCTGTGGGACCCGGCCGTCCTTGCCGACGTGACCGGGACGGTGCGCAACACATTCCCGGACCCGATGACCGGCCAGCCCGCGAGCCGCAGCCGAGGGCTGCTCATCGCGTCTGACGACGGCAAGTCGGTCTACCGCGGCATGGGGCACACGGTCTCGCCCCGAGCCTTCGGCCACAACGGCGCTGCCGGCCAGATCGCCTGGGGCGATCCAGAGACCGGTCTCTCCTTCGGCTACGTGACCAACGGCATCGACCAGCACCTCCTCCGGCAGCAACGTCGTGGCGCGGGCCTCTCGAGCCGCGCTGCGGTCTGCGCGACCGCCTGATCCGGTCCGGCCCGTGCGGATAACGGCCAAGGTCGACTACGCCGTCCGTGCCGCGATCGAGTTGGCGCAGCGCTCCGGCGGGGGGCCGACCAAGGGCGACCGGCTCGCCGAGCTCCAGTCCATCCCGGTCAAGTTTCTGGAGAACATCCTCGCCGAGCTTCGCCGAGCCGGCATCGTGGCCAGCCAGCGCGGAGCGGAGGGTGGCTACTGGCTCGCCCGCGAGCCCGCGAGCGTGAGCGTGGCCGACATCATCCGCGCGGTGGAGGGTCCCCTGGCCGACGTTCGCGGTGCGCCGCCGGAGGACCTCGACTACGCGGGCGCGGCGGCGCCGCTGCAGCAGGTATGGATCGCGACGCGGGCGAACCTCCGCGCCGTCCTCGAGAACGTGAGCCTGGCCGACCTTGCTGCCGGGTCGCTCCCCGACGCTGTGGCGGCGCTCACCGACGACCCCCAAGCCTGGTCCCGACGCTAGGTGGCTGGTGTTGAGCGTCGGTTGCCGGATCGTCGAGTCAGGAGCGCCGTTCGCAAGGACGCAGGACGACGCGCCTGTCTTGCCCAGCCGCTAGGACGAGAACACAGCGAACGGCATTCCTGGCCGACGAGACGGTGCGCCATGCGTTCGACACCAGTCACCTAGGTGGCTGGTGAGCCGTTGCAGCGCCGCGAGTAGGTTTGCAGGCCTATGTCCCGCAGGATCGAGATCGAGCTGACCAGCTCGCGCGACGACGGCAGCTGGACCTGGCGGGCCGCCGGCGCCCGTGAGCCGCGCGGCGCGCTGCCCGCGGATCTCCTGCCGTCGGGCGCGAAGGTGGGCGACGTCCTGCGCGTTGACGCGGACTTCTTCATCGACGGGATCGAGATCACCGCGGTGCTGCCGCCCAAGGAGGGTCGGTCCGAGCCCGAGCGGCTCGAGATCATCGGCGCGCCGGCAAAGGACGAGCCCCTCGTGACGAGCACGCTCGCGCCGAAGGCGCGCGACGACAGCGCGCGCGGCCCGCGCCGCGATCGCGGTGACCGACCCGAGCGGGGCGAACGGCCCGACCGCCCGGAGCGCGAGCGCGGTGATCGTGGGGAGCGCGGCGACAAGCGTCGACCCGAC
>CAYSAC010000105.1:0-9406 GCA_964428815.1 uncultured Acidimicrobiaceae bacterium
GGTGGGCGACGCCCGGTACGAGTGGCCGCCGAGCTCGTCAGCCCGCACTCGGCTGCTGGTCAGCACCGCGCCGTAACTGGGGATCGACCCTTCATGGACGGGCGGGAACCGGGCGTAGTCGACCTCCTCGCGCAGGCGCTCCACGCGGCGGGTGTGGAACCGGCGGTCCAGAACGAGCCGGCCGGACCCCTCCGTCACTCGAGTCCTCCCACGGGTCATAGGAGTCGGCAAGACCGGGAGGGCGCCGCGGCGGCGGGCCGCGGCCACGAGCGCGGCTCGCGTCGCCGGGGCGGCGAAGAGATCGCCGACGAACTCGGTGACGTCGAACCGGGTGACCGGGATCCCGTAGGTCGTATCCGGGCCTGGCGGCCGGCGGCACCGCGCCGCACTGGCGCCCGGAGCACGATCGTGAAGGGACCGGGTGCGCGACTTGATGGGATCGGTCACAGGTCGTTGCCGGCATAGGAGAGATTGAAGCTCTTATTGACGAGCGGGAAGTCGGGGACGATCGTGTCCGCCAGCGCAACGGGCAGCGCCGGCCAGTTGAAAAACGATGGATCGACGACCTTCACCCGGGCCAGGGTGCCGTCGGGGCGCAGCTCAACCCGATGGGCGATAGTCCCCCGCCAACCTTCGACCAAGCCGACGCCGTGACCGGGCGGTGCGGCAGCGTCGATCGGCGTCGAGAGTCGTCCATCGCTGGTCGCATCGGTGAGGAGTTGGCGCAGGAGGGCGATGGAAGCGTCGAACTCGGCGACGCGGATCGAGAACCGGGCGAGGACGTCACCGGTGTGACGGACGGGGATCTCGAGGTCGGCGTAGAGGTCGGCGAAGGGATGGGCATGACGGGCGTCGAGCCCGAGCCCCGAGGCGCGGGCCACATAGCCGAGGACACCGACCTCCGAGGCCTGGTCGGCCGTCAAGATCGCGGTGCCGGTGAACCGATCGACGACGGTGCTGTTCGCGAGAGCGATGGCGACGATGTCGTGGACATCGGCCTGGATCTCCTCGAGCGTGCCGACGGCGGGTAGGCGCCGCACCGTGGCACCGCCGGGGAAAACCCCGCCGCGTAGCAGTCGGTGACCGGTGGTGTCGGCGTTGAGGCGCAGCAGCCGTTCGCGGATGCGCAGCGCGTGGGCATAGACGACGCCGAAGCCGACGTCGTTGCACAGCGCCCCGATGTCGGCGACGTGGTTGTACAGCCGCTCGAGCTCCAGGAGCACGCCGCGCAGCACCTGGGCGGGGCGGGGCACGACGCAGCCGCAAGCCTCTTCGACGGCCAGGCAGTAGGCGAGGGTGTGGCCGACGGCAGTGTCGCCGGAGATCCGCTCGGCGAGCTCGACGCCCCCGGAGAGGTCCCGTCCTTGGAAGAGGCGTTCGATGCCTTTGTGGACGAACCAGAGGCGCGCCTTCATGTTGAGGATGGTCTCGCCGACGACAGAGAACCGGAAGTGTCCGGGTTCGATGACACCGGCGTGCACGGGTCCGACCGGGATCTCATAGACCCCTGTGCCCTCGACGCTGAGGAACGGGTAGGCGGTCGACTGGTCCCCGAATGCCGGGGCCGGTCCGGCGTCGATACGCATGGGGTGCCAGCCCTCCGGCCAGTGCTGGTGCAGGACGAGGCGCGCCGGCTGGGGGTGGCCGGTGATTTCGATGCCGAACAGGTCCTGCATCTCCCGCTCGAAGCGGCTCGCCGAGAATGACAGGTCGGCAAGGCTCGGCAGCCTCGCGTTGGTGGCGGGGAGCCGGACGTGGAGCTCGACGCGGGCGTCGGGCGGGCCGGCCACCAGGAGGTAGACGACGCGCATGGTTGCGTCTCGCATCGCGGTCGGGGGATCGTGATGAGCGGCGACGAGGGCGAGGCGGTAGCCGTCGGTCGCGAACCGGCTGTAAGCGTGGCGCAGTTCGCCGACTGAGGTGTCCATGACGGTTCGGCCTCCGGCCGGCTCGATGCTCGCCGTCATCCGGTCACTACCTTTGCCGCAGCCTGGATGAGTCGTTCGATGGGCCAGAGCGATACGCCCAGGACGGCGACCGCTACGAGGCCGGCGACCAGTGGCACGGCCGAGATCGTGGAGGTCCGGTGTTCTTCGACGTTGGCACCGGCCTCGCCCAACAGCATCTGCTGGGCGTGACCGACGATGGCGGCGAAGATCACGAACACGAGGACCAGCGCGGTTGCGACCGCCCAGCCGAGTCCGTGGGCGACGCCGGCCCGGGCGATGGCGAGCTCGCTGGCGAAGAGGCTGAACGGGGGGAGCCCCAGCACGGCGAGCAGCCCGAGTCCGAAGATGCCCCCGAGCAAGGGTCGGCGGGTGAGCAGGCCACGCACACCGGCGATGTCGGTCGTGCCGTCGGTGAGGAGAATCTCACCGGAGCTGCAGAACAAGACCGCCTTGCCTATCCCGTGGCCCAGGATGTGCAGCAGCGCCGCCGCCACCGCGAGCGGGGTGCCGATGGCGGCGCCGAGCGCAACGAGACCCATGTGCTCGATGCTCGAGTAGGCCAGGAGCCGCTTGTAGTCGCGTTGCGCCAGGAGCAGGGAGGCGGCAACGGCCAGGGACAGCAGAGCGCCGGCGACGAGGAGGCCGCGCATGTAGCCCGCACCGAGGGCAGCGTCGGCGATGACCTTGTAGCGCAGCAACGCATAGAACGCCACCGACAACAGCACGCCCGACATCAACGCAGACACTGGGGCCGGCGCCTGGCTGTGCGCGTCGGGCAGCCAGGTGTGCATCGGCGCGAGGCCCATCTTGGTGCCGTAGCCGAGAACCAGGAGGCCGAGCGCGAGGCGCAGGACTCCGGGATCGAGGCGGGGAGCGATCTCCACGAGGGTCGACCAGTTCAGCGCGGCGTCGGCGTGTCCGCCGGCGTGGCGGGACGCGAAGTAGACGAGCACCGTGCCCAGGAAGGCCAGCGCGACGCCGACCGAGCCGATGACCACGTACTTCCACGAGGCCTCCAGCGACGCGCGGGTGCGGCGGTGCCCGACGAGGAACGCGGTGGCGATGGTGGTGGCCTCCACCGCGACCCACAGCACCCCGAGGTTGTCGGCCAGGACCGCGGTCAGCATGGCGGCAACGAACACTTGCACCAGCAAGCCGTAGGTGCGCGCGTCGGTGGCGGTGGTGTGGCCGTGGTCGAGCTCGGCCCGGACGTAGCCGACGCCGTAGGACGTGGCGATGAGGGCGACGATGCCGATGACGATGACCATGAACGCGCTGAGCGCGTCGACCCGCAGGAGCCGGTCCAGGGCGCTGACCGGGCCGTCATCGAGGACCCCGACGGCGAGCGCGACGCCGGCGCCGGTCACCGCCGCCGCGGCGAGCGGGCCTGCCCAAGCGGTCAGGGTGCGCCAACCGGCAGCGGCGACGGCCACCCCAGCTGCGAGGGGGAACAGGGGCACGAGCACAACGAGGGCGCGCATCAGTCGTGCAGCTCCTGGAGCTGATCGAGGTCCATGACGCCGAACTTGGCGCGCATGCGGTTGGTGAGGACCTGGAGGATGAGCACCGCCAGCAGCACGTCGAGCGCCACCCCGAGCTCGACGACGAGCGGAACTCCCGCGGTGGCCAGGAACGCGACAAGGGCGATGCCGTTGTCGAGCAGCAGGAAGCCGACGATCTGGGTGACCGCCTTGCGCCGGGTGACCATCACGAAGAACCCGATGAGCGTCACGGCGACACCGATCGGGATCGCCTTCGTCTCGGCGCTGGGGTCCAACGCCACGACGTCGCGAGTCGTGGCGTAGGCGAGCAGGGTGAGGCCGGCGGCGGCGAGTAGCGACGCGGGAACGTTCACGAGCGGCTCGACCTCTCGGGTCTCGTCGCTGGCCCGCACGATCCGCAGCAGCACGCGGGGCAGCACCACTGCCTTCAGCCCGAGCACCAGCGCGGCGACGACGACAAGCTCGGCGTCGTGCTCATGCAGGCCGAGCAGGAAGGCAACCACGGCGAGGGCGCCGCCCTGCACGGTGAGGGCCCGCACGATGGCGGCGAGTCCCCGGCGCCACAACACGACGAAGGCGCACACCAGCACGAGAGCGACAGCGAGGTCGAGGAGTTGGATGAACAGGGTGTCGCTCATGCCAGGAAGAACGACGCGGTGACCGCCAGGAAGGCGAGCACGAACGAGGCGGCGAGCAGCTCGGGCACGCGGAAGAGGCGCAGCTTGGCGACGAACACCTCGAAGACGGCGATGGCGACGCCCAGGGCAGCGACCTTGGCCGAGACTGCGCCCGCGGCGGCGAGCAGCTCGAGTGGTCGGGTGGTGGTGGCGATGCCCCAGGGAGCGAACAGATTGGCGAGCAGACCCAAGAAGACGACCAACCGCATGTGGGCGGCGAGCTCGACGAGGGCGAGATCGGGTCCGGCGTACTCGAGGATCATCGCCTCGTGGATCATGGTCAGCTCGAGGTGGGTGCTCGGGTTGTCGACGGGCAGACGGCCGGTCTCGGCGAGGGTCACCACCGCCAGCGCGGCGAAGGCGAGCACGCTCTCTGGTGAGGCGACCGCGCTGGGGTGGTCGAGCGTGCTGGTGACGATCGCCGCCAGGTTCGAGGACCCGGCGGTGACCGACAGGGCGAAGATCGCCACCAGGATCGTCGGCTCGGCCACGGCGGCGACGGTCATCTCCCGACTCGATCCCATCCCACCGAAGGCGGTACCGGGGTCGAGGCCGGCCAGGGCGAGGAACACGGTTCCCAGCAGCAGCACGTAGACGAGGGCGAACAGATCACCGATCTGGTCGAGCCCCGAACGGGTCGTCAGGAACGGCACGATGCCGGTGGCGACGACGGCGGTGGCAACGAGGACGAGCGGCGCCAGCGCGAAGACCCAGCTCGTGTTGGCCGGGACGATCCGCTCCTTGGCCATCTGCTTGCGAATGTCCCGCCACGGTTGGGTGATGGGCGGACCGGCACGCCCTTCGAGCCGGGCCCGGACTCTTCGCATGAGCCCCACAACCAGCGGCGCCACTGCGACGACGAGCACGGTCTGGCACACCGCGGCCGCCAGTCCTGCCACGCTCACCTGGCCACCACCAACACGACGATCAGCGCGACCAGGGCGTAGGCCAGGTAGCGGTGGATGCTGCCGTTCTGGAGACGCCGCGCCGCGATGCCCCACCAGCCGGCGGCACGTAGCACCGGCGTGTAGAGCCGGTGCTCAACCGCGTCGCGGATCCCTTGGCGGTAGCGCACGGCCTCGACGTAGTAGCGAGACTCGGCACGGTGGTCGACGCCCACATCCAGGTCTGGTCGCAGGACGTCGTCGAACACCCGCTGCAACGGCTCAGCGAACGAGGTAGCGGTGTACTCCATGCGGGCCGTCTGCACGCTGCGACCGCAACCCCACGTCTCGACTCCCCGCCTGATCGGACCGGAGTGAACGGCGCGCACAACCACGAACGTGGCGATCACCGCGGCGACGAGCCCGACGGCGAGCAGCAGGGGCGACAGGGTCGCCTGGATGCCGGAGAGCTCGAGGTGGAGATCGTCGGATCGGAGGGGCCGGCCATCGGCGAGCGGGCCGAGCACGGCAACGGCGCGGGCCAGAGGCCGCCCGAGGGCGGTCGGGGCAAGGCCGAGTACGACGCACACGCCAGCGAGGAGGCAGAGACCGGCCTGCATGGTCCGGGGCGACTCGTGGGCGGCGTCCGCCTCGAACGATCGCGGCATGGCCAGGAAGCCGGTGCCGAACGCCTTGACGAAGGTGGCCGCTGCCAACCCGCCGGTGAGGGCGACCACTGCGACCGCGACGGGCATGGTCACCGCGACAGCCGCGGTTGATGACGGCAGGCTGTGGACGAGGGCTTGCAGCAGCAGCCACTCGCTTACGAACCCGTTGAGTGGAGGGAGCGCGGCGATCGCCAGCGCCCCGATGGCGAAGGTCGCCCCGGTTACCGGCATGCGGCGGGCCAGGCCGCCCAGCCGGTCAAGGTCGCGGGTGCCGGTGGCGTGCAGCACCGACCCGGCCCCGAGGAACAGCAGTCCCTTGAACGCGGCGTGGTTCACGACGTGCAACAGCGCGGCCGCGAGGGCAACCGATGCCAACGGCCGGTTGCCGCTCGCCGCGAACAGGCCGGCGGCGCCGACCCCGATCAGGATGAGGCCGATGTTCTCGGTCGTCGAGTAGGCCAGCAGACGCTTCAGGTCGGTCGCCACCAACGCGTGCAGGATCCCGAACAGTGCCGAGACGGCGCCGACGACGAGGACCGTCACCCCCCACCAGCGTGGGCCTCCACCGAGCAGGTCCCATCCGACGCGGAGGATCCCGTACACGCCCAGCTTGACCATCGCCCCTGACATGAGCGCCGAGACGTGGCTGGGCGCCTCCGGATGAGCGCGTGGCAACCACACGTGCAACGGCACGACACCGGCTTTGGAGCCGAACCCGACCAGGGCGAGCAGGAACACCACCGACGCGGCCCCCGGCCCTACTCCGGCTGCGCCTTGGCGCATCGATGCGAAGGAGTCACCGCCAGCCCGGCCGGCGAGGACCACCAGCGCCAGCAGGATCGCCACCAACCCGAGATGCGTCATCGCCGCGTACCAGTGCGCCGCAGTGCGCACGGCTGGGTTGCGGCGGTGCTCGGCGAGGACCAAGAGCAACGAGGACAGCGCCATGAGCTCCCACAGCACCAGGAACGTCGACGCGCTCCCCGCGACGGGCACCATCAGCAGGCTCCACACAAACAACGGGAAGGTCGCCTGCACGGATCGCCCCGACAACCCGTGAGCGCAGTAGCCGATGCTGTACAGCGACGCCGGGACCGCGACGACCGCCGCCGCCACCACGAACACCGCCCCCAGCGCGTCAAGTTCGAGGCGGACTCCCGCGAGCGGCAACAGGTCGGGCAGCGTCGCGACAAAGGTCCCGCTGCCGGTGAGCACCGCAAGCGCGGCGACCAGCGCGGCGCCGGCCGACAGGGCCGTCAGGCCGCCAACCAACGCGACCCGCCGCCGTCGTGGCGCGATGACGGCGACGACGATCGCCAGCCCCGCCGCCAGGTTGGCGGCAGCCAACCCCGCTCCGGTTGCCGTCACCGACCGACGATCCCTCGCAGCGCCCGCAGGATCGTGGTGGGGTCGGGAGGGCAGCCCGGAACTTCTACATCGACTGGTACGACATCCCGGACCGCCCCCTCGACGCCGTAGCCGCCGGCGAAGGCGCCACAGTTGCGCGCACAATCCCCGAGGGCGATGACCAGTTTCGGCGACGGTGTCGCCTCGAAGGTCTTGGCCAGCGGCACCGCCATGTTCTTGGTGACCGGACCGGTCACCAAGAGCGCGTCGGCGTGCCGAGGCGAGGCCACCAGCCTCACGCCGAAGCGTTCACCGTCATAGACAGGGCCGAACGTGGAGGCCACCTCGAGCTCGCAACCGTTGCAGGAGCCGGCATCGACGTGACGGATCTGGAGCGAGCCCCGCAGCCGTGCCGCGGCCGGGGGTGCCGGCTGGTCGATCGGGGCGCTGTCGGCAGCCGGTTCGGTGACCCGTCCCGTTGTGAGGATCTTGCGGAGGAGGCTCATGCGCACCCGGGCCGGGACGAGGGGTCGCTCGCGGGAGCGAACTGATGAATATGGCAGATTATCAAGTCATGCTCACTGCACGAGCCGGCGTCGTTGGCTCATCGAGCACGGGCGGCTCGGTCTGACGGCGTGGGCTCGCCCCGAAGCGCGACGAGAAGCCGCTCGGAGCGGGCCAGCGACCCGGTCAAGATCACCTTCGACCACTCGAGCAGCACCGCGACGTCGGGCCCACTGAGCCGGTAGAGGATCACCGATCCGTCCCGGCGAGAGCGCACGAGCCCGGCGCGGCGTAGCACTGCGAGCTGGTAGGACATGGCCGACGCCTCGATGCCGAGATCGCGGCTCAGGTCCCCGACAGGGCGTTCCCCATCGGCGAGCGCGACGAGCGCGCCCACACGCGACGGATGACTGACGGCGCGAAACAACGAGGCCGTCCGATCGTCGATCATCTCCTTCAGGGCGCTTGTCATGTCGGTTGGTCAGCCTCAGTGCGTGCCAGTTCGGTTGGCCGATGCGCCCGCGACCGCTTTGGCCACGGCCGGTACGACGCGGGGATCGAGCACGTCGGGCAGGATCTGGGTGGCTGTCAGGTCGGGCGTGGCGAGGTCGGCAAGTGCGGTCGCGGCGGCGAGCTTCATCGCCCGCAGCTTGCCCCCACCGTGCACCGCCATCACCTCATCGTCACAACCGAGGAAGCGGGGCCCGAAGTAGGCGCCGAGGCGTGCCACGGCGTCAGGCATCGCCGTCTCGTCGGCGACCACGGCAAGCAGCTGCCACCGCCCGGCGACCGAATCGCCACGCGACCGAACAGCGATGCCCTTCGCGGCAAGATCGAACACAACCCGCTCGTAGGCGAGCCCATCGCCGTCGATGTCGACGAAGAACCTGAACGCAGCACGCTCGGACGCGCTCCTGAACTGGTGGGAGGACGTCGCCGTCGAGAGGTCCGCGGTCACGACGAGGGCCCAGTCGGATTCTCGATCGGAACGTCGGGGATCGACGCCCACAGGTAGCGCATCTCCTGGAACGGACCATGCGGCAGTCGCTCCAGAGCGCGGAGGACCTGGGGTCGTGCTCCTGCGCGCTTCGCCGCGGCAAGGAGGTCCTCGCGGGTCATCGGGCCCTCGGCGAACGCGTCGGCGATGGAGTCCGCGATCTCGACACGGGTTGCGGGCATGGCTCCCCCTCTGCATGAGTGATACTCTCACGCTATTACTTATTAATGATCTTGTCATATTATGGGCAGGAGGATGTCCGTGGTTGAGCAACGCTCACCCACGACCGGGGCCTCGACATGCGACGGACCAGCCACTCCTACGGCGCGATCGCCAAGGTCCTGGGACTGGCGCGAGCGCGCGGCCGACGGCGGCCATTAGCGGGGGCAGCCTCCCCGCTGACCAAGCCCGGAGACGCTGTCACCTTGCGCGCAGCGATGAACGTGATCGTCGTGGTCACCGCGTGTTCGATGGACGACCCGCCCATCAACGGGACATGCAGCGGCATCCGCGTCGAGGTCGTATCGGGCGGCTGAAAGCGCCAGGACTGCGCAACCCGACAGAGCCTCGAGCGTCGAGGGTGCCCCGGGGAGCCCTCGACTGCGATGGCCAGAGCAGCTGAGAAAGGTCAGATGCTCTGTCTCCGTAGCGACCACGATGCGACCATCAGGGTCGTCTTCGCGACCACGACTTCATGCCATCGCAGCGCACCGAGCGGCGTCTCGGTGCCCGTCCCGATGATGAAGAGTGCGCGCCGATGGATCCCTGATGGACGCTCACTACCGCCGGACCGACAAGGATGGCCTTCTACCAGGACTTATGCAGCGCGCTCGGAGGGACTCGAACCCCCAACCTTCTGATCCGTAGTCAGATGCTCT
>CAYSAC010000106.1:0-9326 GCA_964428815.1 uncultured Acidimicrobiaceae bacterium
AGCGCGCCAACGCGGCGCGGCGCGTGCTCGCGGTCCGGCCGGGACCCGTGGCAGTGGCCGCGATGTGGCGCGAGCTGACCGGCCGCCATCCGGACCGGGGCGCGCTAGCCGAGCGCGAGATCGACGGCTTTGGCCGCGCATGAGGCGGGCACAGCGACGACCCCAGCGTCCTGGCGCAAGAACACGTTCGGGGGTGAGGCGCCGTCGCGGCGGGCTCAGCTGAGGCGACGCGGTTCGCCTGTGCGCGCTCGGGCGAAGCGGCCGAGGCCGCCGACCTCCGTGACCACCGCCGGCGTCCCTGCGCCCGCGAAGCGACCGAGCTTGCGCGCCATGGGGGGCGCCTGCTGCCCGAACCACCAGGTGCCGGCGGCGCCGAGCACCAGGATCAGCGCGCCGAGCGCCCTGGCGCCACCGGACTTCAGCGACCTCACCGGCTGGAGGACCGGGGCGGGTGTCTTGGCTTGGATGACCGGAGCCGTCGCGGTCAGACCCTGGTCTTCCGCCGGCAGCGCGGGCTGTACGGGCGACACCGCGAAGGTGCCGGAGCCGCTGGTAGGGGCGAACGTGCCGGTGTCGACGTTCGGCTCGGTGAAGTCACTCGCGCCGCCGAAGTCGTCGGCCACGACGGCGGAAGAGGACGAAGGCGCTTGGCCGCCGGTCGTCTGAATGGAGTCAGGTGTCGGCTTCTCGAAGGTGAGCGAGAACACCGAGCCGTTCGCCCCCGCTGGCAGCGCCGGGTCGGTGCCGGACACCAGGATCACGTTGACCTGGTTGCCGAACTGGAGCGCACCGAGCGGGAAGGTCCACGTCAACGCGTCTGGCGCGCGCTGACCCTGCACCGACACCGTGCAGTCGGGCACCGGCTTGCTGTCCCAGGGCTGAGCGTCGCCGCCGGACCACGACGAGCCGGTCTGGCAGGCCAGGAGGATGGCGGAGTCGCCGCCCTGGTCGCCGTTGGCCGCGACCTCGAGCGTGAGCACCGGGTTGGCCTGGTCGTCGGCCAACGTCGCCCGGATCGCCGCGAGGGCGGCCGCCTCGTCTGGGGCTCCCTGGACGAACAGCTGGCCCGGCTGCACGTTCGGCGGGCTTCCAGGCACGGCGCCCAGCGGACCCTGCTTGGCCTTCCACCACCAGCCGGCGTCGTCGATGGATGCCGCCGGCGCGGCCAGCGCAGGGAGCCCGGCCGCCACGAAGCCACCGAGCAGCGCAAGCAGCGCGCACGCGAACGCTGCCAGGTGGCGTCGGGTCATACGTCGCCCCGCGACGACACGAGGTCGTCCGCCCTCAGAGGTGTACGGCGGCGAACCGCTGGCTTCTTGGCTGCCGGACGGCCCGACCGGTTGATGACCGACAGGTCGCCACCAAGGTAGGAGGAGACGACCCGCGGGTTGGTGGTCACCTCTTCCGGGGTGCCTTCGACGATGGGATGACCGAGCTCGAGCGCGATCATCCGATCAGAGACGGAGGTGATGAGCGGCATGTCGTGCTCGATCACGAGCAGGGCGCATGCTGTCTCGGTCTGGATCTGCTCGAGCAGCGGACCGAGGGCCTCGGTCTCGGCTTGGGCGATGCCAGAGCTGGGCTCGTCCAGCAGGAGCACGCGCGGGTCGTGGGCGATGCACATCGCGAGGTCCACGATCCGGCGCGATCCGGTCGACAGCTCGCGGACGAACTTGTCGCGGAAGGCGCCGAGGTTCATCAGTTCGACGAGGTCGTCGACCGTCCAGGCCACGTCCTCCTCGAGGCGGATCACCCCCGGCAGGCCGAGGGCGGAAGCGACGTGGTCGCGCACGTCGAGGTGCCGCTCGAGACCGATGGCGACGTTCTCCGCGACGGTGAGCGACGGCACGAGTCGGGCATCCTGGAACGAACGACCGAGGCCGAGCCAGGCCCGATCGTGGGGCGCGGTCTCGGTGATGTCCTCGCCGTCGAGGATGATGCGCCCGCCGTCGGGGATCAGGAACCCCGAGATGAGGTCGAAGATCGTCGTCTTGCCTGCGCCGTTCGGTCCGATGAGCCCGAGGATCTCGCCCTCGTGCAGCGTGAAGCTGGTGTCGTCGACGGCACGGATGCCACCGAAGCGCTTGGTCACGCCCCGCAGCTCGAGCAGCGGGACGAGGTCGCGTGGCGCCTCCCGCGACACGTGCGCGGCGGCCTTCGTGGCCGCCGTCGCTGTCGCCTTCGACGCGCCTTGGAGGAACACCGAACGGACGATGTCGTCCCGCTCCAGGAGCTCCGCGGTCGATCCTTCGAAGCGCACCTCCCCCTTCTCGAGGAAGTAGGCGCGGTCAGCGACGGTCAACGCGATGTTGATCGACTGCTCGACGAGGATGATCGCCGTGCCGGTCGCCTGGATCTTGCGGACGATCTCCAGGAGCTGCTCGATGATGGTGGGAGCGAGGCCGAGCGAGAGCTCGTCGATCATCAGCAGCTTCGGCTTGGCGATGAACGCCATGCCGAGCGCCAGCATCTGCTGCTCGCCACCAGAGAGGTTGCCGGCCAGCTGGTCGATGCGCTCACGCAGGCGTGGGAAGAGGTCGAGGACCTCTTCGTTTGCTTGCTTCAGGTAGGCAGGGTCATCCCGGTAGAGCCAGCCCGCGACGCGAAGGTGCTCGGCGACGGACAGCGTCGGGAAGACTGCCTTGCCGCCTGGGACCTGCACGATGCCGGCTTTGGCGGTGCCGACACCATCGGTGTGGGTCACGTCGTCGCCGTCGAAGAAGATGGCGCCACCGATGGGGTCGACCACGCCGCTGATGGCCTTGAGCAGCGTCGACTTGCCGGCACCGTTGGTGCCGAGCAGCGCGACGCACTCGCCCGGGTAGACGTCCATGTTCACACCGAACAGCACCTGCACCTGGTCGTAGGCGACCTCGACGTCCTTGCAGGTGAGCAGGGCTCCCTCGGTGCCCTTGTCCCGCTCGCTGCGGATCCCCGCCTCCATCATCAGCGTCTTGAACGCCTGCTCGGCGTCGCGCCGCACGAACTTCTTGGTGCTCCGGTAGATCAAGCCCGAGAGCACGAGGAGGACCGACAGGATGTTGATGGCGTAGCGGTAGCCCTGGTTCTCGCCGATGCCGCCGATGATGATCGCACCGGTGATCCCGCCAAGGCCGACGAAGAACACGAAGTAGCCGAGCGCTTGTGACCGCAGCCGGGGAGGCGCGATGGCGACCAGCAACGGCAGGGCGAAGCTGTTGAACGCGCCGAACAGGCCGACGACGAACACGAAGAAGATCGATACGCCGATCCAAGGCGCTGAGGCGAGCCCGACGAGCGCCAGGCCGGAGAGCATGAGCAGGCGGCCTGCGTACTCGGCGAGCTGGGGCGTCTCGCCCCCCATCAGGAGCTCGGTCGACTTCCGGTAGCCCCAGATGAAGGCGAAGATCTGGCCGGCCGAGTACAGCATCGTGATCGCGGCGCGAGCAGTGATGCTGGTGACGTTGTAGACGTTCTCGAAGAAGAAGTTGAAGAACGTGGCGATCGGGACGACGCTGGCGCCGATGAGCGCGCCGGCCCACCAGGCACGCTTCAGCGTCGGGATCGCCTTTAGCCGTCGGTAGCCCTCGCTGATCGGGATGTTCACCGCCTGAGCGTCGGCGGACTGGGCCACGCTCATGTCGAGCGATGCCCCGCGCACTGGCTCCTTGAGGCGGGAGAGGAACATGACGGCGATCACGGTCGGCACCGCCATCAACATGAAGCCGAAGCGCCAGCCGAAGATGTCGGCGAGCACGCCGCCGAGGAGGACGAAGAGACCACCGATGGGGTTCGCCATGCGGTGGACGCTGAAGATCTTTCCGTGCTGGATGGGGTCGTAGTAGTCGGCGAGCAGGCCGACGTGGACCGGTTCGTTCATCAGGCGCCCGATGCCAGCGCCGAACCTGGCGAGCACGAGCAGCCCGATGGCGCCGATGAAGCCAGAGATGCCGGTGAAGGCGCCCATGACGCCCCAGGCCAGCGCGGCGATGCCCGCCATCTTGACGCGGTTGAAGCGATCGGCGAGCACGCCGATCGGCACGGCCAGCATGATCACGATGGCGCCGGTGATGCCGGCGATCGCGGTGATCGTCTGCTCGCTCGTGCCGAAGGTGTCTCGGATGTTCGGCGCCACCACGCCGAAGGTCACTTGGTCGAGCTCGTCGACCATGTTGAGCGCGAACAGCACGATGAGCGGGACGGCGCTCGCGCCGCCCGTGACGGCCATGAGCCGCCGGTCGCGGGACTCCTCGCTCACGAGCCACCTCCCTTGCTGCGTGTCGACTGCGATCGACCGTTGCCGTTGCTCTGAACGGTGACGTCCTCGAGTTCGGCCAGCCTGTCCTCGAGCGCGGCGACCTTGGCAACGAGGATCTCCTTCTCGTCCTGCACCGGCTCCGCCGTGAGGTCCGCGCCAGCAGCGATCTCCTCGCCGGCATCCTCAGTGACGAGCGAGTCGGCGATGAGGCTCGGGACATGGATCTTGTGCTTGGCCGCGACCCTGCGGAGGAACGAGTCGCGGGCTCGGTAGAAGCCCTCAGCCAAGCCGCCCGGCAGGAACAGCAGCAGCACGAGCAACCCCACACCGCTCGACAGCAGGTCGATGTTGTCGATCTCGCGAAGGCCGGGCAGCAGGGGGATGCCGAGCACGTAGACAGCGCCGATGACCGCCCCGGCCAGCGAGCCGGCGCCGCCGATGATCGTCATCGTGAAGATGAGGATCGATGTCCTCGGCGAGTACGTCTGGGCGTCGACCGTTCGCTGCTGGTACGCGAAGAGCGCCCCGGCCACCGCTGCGATGAAACCGGACATGGCGAAGGCGGCGAGGCGGGTCCGGGCCAGGTTCACGCCGAACGCCTGCATCACCTTGCCGTTGTCGCGGACGCCGATGAAGATGCGTCCAGATCGGTTCCGCCGCAGCGACCGAGCGACGGCCATTGCCAGCCCGAGGAACACGAGGGTCAGGTAGTAGTACTTGGCGTCGGCCTTGATGGTGAGGAAGCCGAGCTTGGAGTCGGTGTCGACGTCGAGCGTGCCGTAGAGGATCGGTCGTTCGACGAACGTGTTGTCCTTCGGCAGCAGCGCGCCGAAGTACCGCTCGCTCAGGAAGAAGTTCTCCACCGTGAACGCGAACGCGAGCGTCGTGACCGCGAGGAACAGGCCCTGAATCCGGAGCGCAGGGAGGCCGACGCAGATGGCGACGCCCGCCCCGACGATCCCAGCGACGAACAGCGTCGCGAAGAAGTCCCAGTGGTGGTTGGCAGCCAGCCCGCCGGCGACCATCGCGCCGATGCCAGAGATCGCCCACTGGCCGAGCGAGATCTGTCCCGCCCATCCGGTGAGGATCACGAGCGAGACGCCGACCATCGCGTAGCACACCATCTGCGTCGCCAAGCCGGTGCGCACGTCACCGAGGAGGAACGGCGCGGACACGATCAACCCACCGGCGACGGCGAGCACGATCGCCTTTGCCCGCAGCACCTCCGGCAGGCCGCGCAGCTCGAGCGGTGTTGGCCGGATCTCCTTCACGGCCTGCCACGACGAGGCGCCAGCATCGAACGCACGGGCGGCGACGCCCTTCTGGAGTAGCAGCGCGGCCAGGATGACCACAGTCATCGACGCGTACGCAAGCGCCGGGCTGTTGGTGCGGAAGACCGCAGAGCGGTCGACGCACCCGATGAACATGCCGGCGAGCAGGGCGGTCGGGAGGCTGTCCATCCGGGCGATGACCGCGGTGGCCAGGCCGAGCAGCAGGATCGTCTCGCCCGTGAACCCGCTCAGCGGGATGCCGACGAGCGGCGCCCGCAAGAAGACGCCCACTGCCGACATCAGCGTGGCGATGATCCACACGACGGTGGACACCCGCTTGACCGGGATACCCAGCAGCGAGGCCCGCTCGCCGTTCTCGGCAGATGCCCGCACGGCAATGCCCATGTCGGTGAACCGGAAGAACGCGCTCAGGGCGACGACGATGGCGGCGACGACGACCACGGTCACGATGTGGTTGCCGTTGAACTTCTGGATTCCGATGGTGAAGGTGAAGCCGTCGAACGGCGTCGGGAACTCGGTGCGGGCGGTGTCGAGCAGCTCGTCGGACAGCCCGAGCTTGACGAGGAACTCGGCGACCAGCAGCACGAAGCCGATGCCGATCGTGGCGACCGTGAGGATGAGCCTGGGCGCGTTGCTCAGCCGGCGGACCGGTCCGATCTCGACGACGGCGCCGAGCATGATGGCGAGCCCGATGACGATCGGGATGACGAGGTAGTAGCTCCATCCCTTGAGGGCGATGAGCAGCAGCCCGGTGACCGCCGGCACCGCGCCGAGCTGTGCTTGGGCGAAGTTGATGATCCGGTTGGCCCGGTAGACGAGGATCAGCCCCATCCCGACGAGGGCGTAGAGGCAGCCGATCACCGCACCGCCGATGAAGATCTCCCGAGGCAGCGGGTAGGGGCCGAGCCCCCGTTCGATCAGCCCGATGCTGACGAACGGCACGTCGATCCGGCCGAAGACGACCTGCAGCAGACCCTCTATGAGGAGCACGTAGGCGACGAGCACCTTGAGCACGGGGCCGACGTACGGGATGGCGAAGGCTCGCCGGACAGGGTCGGTGACCGCGCTGACACCCGGCCGCGTGACGCGGCGGCGGGGCGGAGGCGGCGCGCTCACCTCCGGAGCAGGAGCGATAAGTGTGTCGCTCACTTCGCCTTGACGGGGATCGTGAAGGCCTTGGTCCACTCGCCGATCTCATAGCGGCGTGACCCGTCCATCGCCTGGTACGAGCCGGGCTGGCCGTCGATCGCCGAGATGCGCCTCGCGTCCCAGTACACCTCGCGTGCGTCGGAGATCGCCGTGTAGTCGCCTGGGCCGAACTTGATCAGCACCGTGCCCGGCCGGTCGCCACCATAGGGCTTGGAGTTGAGGACCGCCTGCTCGATGGTAAGCGGGTTCAGGTTCGGACCCGCCCCCTGGATCATCGAGGCGAGGAGAAGGTAGTAGGCCGTCTGCAAGCCGCAGCTCTTGCACGGTTGACCGTTGTTGCCGTTCACATCCCGCCAGATCCTCGACTGGTCCTGCTCTTCGAACGCGATCGGCTCTTGTAGGTGGCTCGGCCCGAAGGCGTGGTCCCACTGCGCCTTGTCGTAGAGCCGCCCGACGGCGTCGTAGTCGAGCAACCCGGTTCCGGACATGAGGTGCTCGGGGAAGTAGCCCTGCTTGGTCATGTAGGTGGTGAAGAACACGGGGGCGATCGGGTCGCACAAACAGATGGCGGTTGTGATCTTCTCGGCGATCATCTTGCTGACCGTCGCCTCGGTCTGCTCGTTGGCCCGCTCGATGTTCGACTCGTAGGGGATGATCAGTGCCTGCTTGCCGCCGTCGCATTGGGCGATGATGTCCCTCAGGTCCTGCGCGGTCCTGACGTTGGCATCGATCTCCGGCGTCAGGATGCCGACCTTCCGGGGGGTGTCGCGGTCGCCGATCGTCGGGTGGATCTGGATTCCAGCGTGGTCGGCGGGCTTGCCGGCCATCTTCTTGCAGTAGTACTCGCCGACGAGCTTCACCGACTGGGTGCCGTCCATGAACACGTCGTAGCGGTAGGGGCGTCGCTGGGTGAAGTAGCTCTCGTCGAAGTGCCAGCCACCGATGCTCGGGATGCCGGCGCGCGCCCACTCGTCGAAGACCTCGGCGTAGAGCGGGGTTCCCCAGACGACCAGCGCCGGCTTCATCTTGATGACCTCGCGCGCCTTCTCCTTGCAGAACTCCGGCTGCGGCGGTGACGTCGGGCACCCGCCTTGGAAGCGGATCAGCTTGATCTTGCGTCCGTAGAATTCGTAATGCTTCTGCACGAAGCGGTCGAGGGCGTCGTACATGGCCGCGGTCTCTGCCTCGGTCTGCCCAAGGCCCTGCGAGGCGAGTGCCGCGTCGACCGCCGCGTTCGGCGCCGCCTCGAAGACCACGACCTTGATCTCCTTGTCCGTCACGCCCTGGTACGTCGCGCCGCCGTTGTCGCCGGTGAACTTGGCCACGCAGGTCGGGTTGTTCAGAAGGAGGTCGAACTGGCGGTCACCCTTGCAGTGGCTGGTGTCGCCCGTGGCCGCGGCCTCGCCTCCCGCGGTGCCCGGCCCACCTGACGTGGCGCCTCCGCCGCTCCCGTCGCTCGCCACCTGTTCGCCCGTGGCCGGGTCGATGACCTGGCCGGTCGCAGGGTCGATGACCTGGCCGGTTGCCGGGTCGATGGCGTTGCCCTCGCTGTCAAACGAGCCGTTCGTTCCCACGGGACCGAGCGCCGCGCTCACCGCTGAGCGGTCGGGCGCCTTCGACGGCGCGACGGCGATGAAGACCGCCTGCAGCATCGCCAGTGCGATGAACGGCGCATACAGCTTGACCGACGACTTGCGCATCTCGCACACCCCCACTACCGAGGCGGCTCCCCGGTTCTCCCGGTGAGACATTCGTCACGTCGAAGGCCGATTCCTCCCAGTGCTGACGGAACCGTCAGCAAGCCGTAGCCTCCCCGCGATGCGCTTCGCCTTCAAGACCGCGCCGCAGAACACCAGGTGGGAGGACATGCTCGCCGTCTGGCGGGCGGCCGACGAGATCGAGCTGTTCGAGGGCGGCTGGACCTTCGATCACTTCTATCCGATCTTCTCTGACCCGACCGGTCCTTGCCTCGAAGGCTGGGTCGCGACCACCGCGCTGGCGCAGGCGACGAGCAGGCTACGTGTCGGCGTCCTCGTGACCGGCAACGTGTACCGCCACCCTGCCGTGCTGGCGAACATGGCCGCGACGCTCGATGTGATCTCCGGTGGCCGTCTCGACCTCGGCATCGGCGCGGGCTGGAACCAGGAGGAGTGCGACGCCTACGGCATCGAACTTCCGGCGCTCAAGGAGCGCTTCGACCGCTTCGACGAGGCGTGCGAGGTCCTCGTCGGGCTGCTCAGCAACGAGACGACCGACTTCGACGGCCGGCACTACCAGCTGCGCGCCGCTCGTTGCGAGCCCAAGCCGGTGCAGCGACCGCACCCGCCGATCTGCATCGGCGGCGGCGGTGAGCGGCGCACGCTTCGAGCGGTCGCGCGCTACGCGCAGCACTGGAACTATCCCGGCGGTCCGCCCGCCGAGTTCCACCGCAAGCTCGACGTGCTCCACGAGCACTGCGAGGCGATGGGTCGTGACCCGTCGGAGATCATGACCTCCACGCACCTCCGCCTCGGCGAGGACGGCGATGTCGGTGCTCTCGTTGGCCAGGCCGAGGCCTACGCCGAGGCGGGACTCGACCTCGGCATCGTGTACCTGCCGCCCCCGCACCGCCCGGCTGTGCTCGAGCCGGTGGCCGAGGCGCTCGCGCA
>CAYSAC010000107.1:0-9319 GCA_964428815.1 uncultured Acidimicrobiaceae bacterium
GGTGGCCAGGTTGCGCGGGTTGGCGCCGCCGACGGCTACGGCCACTACGGCCGCGATCTGGGCCACGTTCCACAGGACCGGCGCGACGTAGGAGAGGAAGAACCGGCGGTGGCTGTTCAGGATGCCGAGGCACCACGCGGACAGGACGAGGAAGCCGATCCCCGGGAACATGATCCGGACGAGGTCGACGGTGAGGTCGAGGCGCTCGCCGCTGAAGCCCGGTGTGAGCAGCATGGTGATGGGCTCCGCGAACACGACGCCGAGCAGGACGAGCACCCCGGCGAGGGCGGCGAGCAGGCCCGCGACCGTGCCAGCCAAGCGGCCGGCCTCCTCCTCGTCCTCGTCGACGAGCCGGGCGTAGACCGGGATGAACGATGCGGACAAGACCCCCTCGCCCAAGAGGTTCTGCAGAAGGTTCGGGATGCGCAGCGCGGCCTTGAACGCGTCCGCAGCGACGCCGACGCCGAGGAAGCCGCCGATGGCGACCTCGCGGATCAGCCCCGCGATCCGGGAGAGCAGGATCCCGCCGGCGACGAGGAAGGAGGAGCGGCGCGTCGCGTCGTCGCCCGTGGACGGCGACTCCGGTGTCGGATCCTCCTGGTCGCTCACCTGTCGCTCACGTGGCGGTCGCGGCGGCCGTCCCGCCGCTGGTCTCCTCGAGGGCCTGGCGAAGGGACTCCATCTCGGTGACGAGGCCGTCGACGTCCGCGCCGAGGCCGCTGAGCTCGTCGACGTCACTGGCCCTGACCGCGAGCTCGAGACCGCGGGCGACTGCCTCGTCCATGCGGGCGTCGAGCAGCCGCAGGCGGCTGTACGCGTCGCCGATGACCTGCTGCACGCGGTCGGCAGTGGCGAGCTGGGCTTCGAGTGACTCCTGAGCGCGCTGGAGCGACGTGGCGTCGGCCCACTTCTCACCCATGTCGCGCTGCACCTGGAGGAGCTGGCGCTGGATCTCTGCCACGTCGATCTGCTCGCTCACACCGACGAGCTGCTCGCCCCGCTTGGCGATCCTCCAGCTCTCCTTGACCCCGGTGTCCATCCGCTCGGCGATCTCCCGGAGGCGGTCTCGCAACGGACCGGCGTCGGCCTCGTCGACCGCGCGGCCGAAGCGAACCTGGGCCTGCAGCGCCTCTTGGACGAACTTCCGCCACGGCTCCCCGAGGGTGAACGGGTCGATGCGCTCGCCCCTCGGGTCGCGCGGGATGGCGAACGCGACGCGTGCGGCCCACGCCGCGCCCGCGGCGAGGAGGGCGAGGGGGCCGAGGGGGCCGAGACCGGCGAGGATCGCAGCGCTCGCGCCCGCGCCCGCCAGCACGATGCCGGAAGGCGACACCATTGCCCTCGCCACCGGCGGCGTGAAGAACCGGTCCCGGAAGCTGCGTCGCGCCATCTAAAAGTTGCTTACGACCGCTTGGAAGACCTTGGTGATGCTGCGGGGGTCGCTGGAGTCGTACACCGCCGCGCTGCTGGCCTCGGCGATGCGGCGCAGCACGCCGAGGTCGGCGTCGGCGCCATAGGCGATGGTGAAGACCCGCACCGGCCGGGTCTGCTGGCCCTCGCTCGCGGCCCGCAGCACGTTGATGAGCTCGTCGAGCTGGTCCTGGTCGTCGCTCTGCTCGCCGTCGTCGTTGCGACCGTCGGTCAACAGGACGACGGCGTTGATGCGGTCCGGCGCGTACCCCGCGAGCACGGTCTCGTAGCTCTTGCGCGTTGCGGTGTAGAGCGGCGTGAGGTTGGTCGGCAGCTGGTCGGCGATCCGGTTCTTGAGCGACTCCCGCACGTCTCCGACGCGGCTGATCGGTACCAGCTCGATGAGCTCCTGATCGCCTGCGTCGCCGAGGTCGGTCGAGAACACCGACAGGCCGACCTCGTCGTTGTCGTTGAACTCGTCGAGGGCGTCGATGGCAGCCCGCTTGGCCAGGTCGAGCTTGTTCTCGCCGGTCTCGGGATCGCCCTCCTCACCCATCGAGCCGGAGATGTCGAGCGTGATGAGTACCCGCGCCGGCTTGCGCTGGTCCTCCCAGTCGTCGATGAGCTCGGCCAGCACCTGCGGTTCGGGTACCTCGAGCAGCGTCTGGGGCTGGTCTGCGTCGACGCCGTTGGCGGCGACGATGGGCGCGCCGACCGGCACGTCGACGTTCGCCGGCCGGAACCCGTACTCGAGGACGCGCCGCTGGTTGTCCGGCTCGAGCACGTAGTCCTGGAAGAGCTCGGCTCCCGCTGTCTCCTGCTCGTCCACCCACTCGGCGCCGAGGATGAGGAACGGGTTGTCGCTGAAGAGCGTGCCCTCCTCCGGGTAGATCGCGACGAGCTTCTCGCGCGGTGGGCGCGGCTCCTCACCCTGGTCGAGGATGCCGTCGGGGTTGCCCCGGTTGTAATCGATGACCGACTTCTCCTCGACGGCCACCGCGGACACGTACGCGAACGGGTTGCCGCGCTGATCCGCTCGGTACCAGTTGTTGAGGAACGTCAGCGTCGTGTCGCCGTAGTGCACGACCGCCGACTCGACCCCCCGTGCGAAGTCGATCGTGGTCTGCTGGGCGAGGTCTTCGAGCGAGAGGCCTTCGGTCTTGCCGGTGGCTGCGTACGCCTGCGCGATCAGCGCGGAGAGGCCGCTCGTGGAGAAGTTCGGGTTCGTCTTGCCGAGCTTGAACGGCCCCCACTCCGGGTGGCCGTACGCGCCCCATCCCTCTTGGTTCTTTGCCAGCTGGAGGACATCAGCAAAGCCCAGAGGTGTCTGCGGGTGACCGAGCGCCCTGGCCATCGGCTCCGGCATGGCGATGACGAGCGGCGTGAGCATGAACGGGGTCGCTTCGCCGACCATCTCGGGCCGGCCGTCGTCGGTGAGCCGCTGGTTGAGGACGGCTCCCCACGAGCTGGCCGCGGGGGACCACACCACCGGGCGCGGGCCCTCGACGCTCTCGTCCCATCCGTCGTCCAGCAGCTGCGCCGCGCCGCCGGAGGACTTGCGCTGCACCCGGACGAACACGCACTTGCCGTCCACCTTTGCCCTGTCGCTGCCGTTGAAGCTGCCGGCGAGGTCGGTCAGCAGCTCGACCTTCTCCGGCGAGACCGACATGTCGACGACGATGCAGTCGCCGGGGTCCTGGTCGACGTTCCCGTCGAGGACGTCATCCAGCGAGCCGTCCTCCGCGGTGGTGCACGCGACGGCCAGCAGCGCGGCAGCGAGCGCGACGGCGACGCGCCTCATTGCGCGGCCTCGTACCGCTCGCGCAGCGCAGCCAGCGCGCCGGGGGAGGGACCGTCGTCGACGGCGGGCAGCACGAGCCCGGTGTCCAGTCCCTCCGCGAGCTGCTGGCCCTCAACCCGCCACCCCAGCGCGGCCAGGCCTGCGAGCAGGGCGGAGTCGTCGGCGAGGTCCTCCGGTGGCGAGCCGGAGCCAGCGACGAGCACGAGGTCGGCGGTCACCATGGGCGAAGGGTAGATGAGCCGGACCTCACCTCTCTTTGCAGCCGTGCGCAGCCTCGCCACGGCCTCGGCTTCGGTGAGGCCCACAGCCACGAAACGACCGCGACCGAGCTGGAGCATGCTGGCGAGGGGGTCTCGCTCCGGCACGAGCGCACCGAGGAAGAGGTCGAACCCGTCGACGAGGTCGAAGTCGTTGCGGGCGAACGTGCCGTCGTCGAAGAAGTCGGCGGCTCCACCGCCCACCACGGGCGTGCCTTGGAGCACGTCCGGTCGAGGGACGCCGAGGGGAAGGTCTCGCTCGACGAGGCACTTCCATTCGCATCCGTCGACGACGTCTTCGTTCCAGATCACCATCACTACAGGGCTGCGCGCGATCACGTTCGACGATGGACCCAGGCCGACATCCGATCGTGCGACCTCCGCTGCCGCTGACGTCGTCAGCCACCAGCGCGCGGTGCCGTCCTCCAGCGCGCTCGCCGCCCCGGCCGCCTCCTCGTACCAGACCGTGACGCCGAGGTCGTTGCACGCTGGCTCGAGCGCGATGTCGCAGATCAGGACGTCCTCGCTCGACGGCGGATCGGAGTCGGGCGCGCTCGACCCGTCGTCATCGAGCCGTCCGCGCGCGAACAGCGAGAGGCCGATCATCCCCAGCGCGGCCGCGACGGCCAGCACCCGCTTCATGCCGACGCAACGCTACTGGCGGCTCCCGCCTCGCCTGCTGCACCGTCGGGGATGTCACCGACCGTCAGGGTCATCAGCTGTTCGTCGCTCGGTGACGCGCCTTCGACGATGCGCGTCGCCTGGCGGGCGACCGCGGCCTCGAACAGGTTTCGCACGAACCGGCCGTTGCCAAAGCCCTTCTCACGCGGTTGCGCCTCGAGCACGGCGCGGACCTTGGCGCGGGCGTCGTCGTCGAGGTGGTACCGGCCCTTCTTCCCGAGGCTGTGGAGGATGCCCAAGAGCTCGTCGGTCGTGTAGTCCGGGAAGAAGATCGTCTTCGGGAACCGGGAGCGCAGGCCGGGGTTCGCGTCGACGAACTCCGACATCTCGTCGGGGTACCCGGCAACGATCACGACGACAGACTCGCGCCGGTCCTCCACGAGCTTGACGATCGTGTCGATCGCCTCGCGGCCGAAGTCGCGCTCACCGCCGCGGACGAGCGCGTACGCCTCGTCGATGAGCAGCACGCCCTGATCGGCGGCGTCGAACACCTGGCGGACCTGGATCGCCGTCTGCCCGACGAAGCCGGCGACGAGCTGCGAGCGGTCGGTCTCGACGAGGTGCCCTCGGTCGACGACCCCGAGGGTCCGATAGATCTGCGCGAGGAGGCGTGCGACCGTCGTCTTGCCGGTGCCTGGGTTGCCGGTGAACACGAGGTGGCGGCTCTGCTCGAGCACGGGCAGGTCCCGCTCCTTGCGGAGGTTCTGCACCTGGATGAGGTTGGCGACCAGCTTCACCTCTGCCTTGACGGGCTCGAGGCCGACGAGGTCGTCCAGCTCGGCCATGAGCTCGTCGAGCGGTCGTGCCGGCGGGTCCTCCTCGGGCGGCGGCACCTTCGGCGCGGCGGACGGCGCCGAGGTAGCCGGTGCTGGCGCCGGTGCCGGCGGCACCGCGTCGATCGCCTTCAGCAGCGACCCGCGGAACTTCTCGATGGCGCCGAGCTCGGTCTCGGAGGTGTGGAGATCGGTGGCCGCGACGGCGTGGCCGATGCGCACCGCGCGGTCCGCGTACCGCTTCGACTCGCGACCACCCGACCGCGCGTCGGCCTTGGCGAGGATGTCGAACAGCACCGACGGCGCGTTCAGGAACTCGCGCTTGCCAGCGACGACACCGGAGCGGCGGAGGTTCTCCGGTGCGCTGCGGCCGATCTCACCCTCCATCCGGTGCCCGAAGGCGGCGACGAGCGCCCACAGCTCGTCGTCGGTGTGGAGCCCGTCGCTGTCGATGAACGCGGTGGCGAGGTTGAACGCCTCGACGACGATGTCGCCCTCCAACCGGTCGGCCTGCACGCCCTCGACCGTGCGAGCCAGCGCGAGCAGGGGCGGTGTCAGGTCGTCGATGAACGCCGCGACCGCATCTTCGAGGGGCTGGGTCCTCACGCCTGCGGATCGCGCCACATGGGCCAGATCGGCGGCCCCTTCGGCAGCTGGATCTCTTCGCGCACCATGAAGCCGTAACGCTCGTAGAACGGGATGTTCTGCTCCTTGGAGGACTCCAGGTAGCAGCCGGTGCCCTCGCGGTCCGCGAGCTCGAGCACCGGGCGCATCAGCTCACCGCCGACGCCCTTGCCCTGGTGGTCGGGGTGGGTGCCGAGCACCGCGAGGTAGTAGTGCTCGGGCACCTTTCCGTGGGCCTTCTCGATCAGCGAGAGCCCCTGCAGCGCGCGAGGCAGGCGTGGGCCCATGTTCCGGATCGACTGCGGCATCGTCTTCACGAGGTGCATGAAGGGCGTCTTCCAATGCCCTGGGCGGTCCCAGTAGGCCGCGCCGGGGTGCTCGTCGGCGGTGTACACGTGGCCGCCCGTCACGTGGCGGTGCCCGTCGGCCTTGAAGAACGCCCGCATGCCCTGCCGGCTCTTTGCCGGGTCGGTGCTGAAGAGCCAATGCATCACCGGGTCGTCGTGGAAGGCACCCGCGAGCGCGTCGACCATCCCGTCGACGTCCGTTGGGGCTGCCAGTCGTGCGGTCACCATGGCCGCCAAGTCTGCCCTGTCCCTACACTCGACACGTGCCCAAGGACTCCATCGCCGATCTCGGGCGCCGGGCGAAGGCCGCCAGCCGCGCCGTGGCCACCGCCTCCACCGAGGCAAAGGACGCCGCCCTCCAGGCCGCGGCCGACCTCCTCGTCGAGCGCCAGGCGGAGATCCTCGACGCCAACGCCGTCGACATCGATCGGGAGACAGCGGCCGGCATTTCCGCGACGGTCATCGACCGGTTGCGCTTGAGCGAGGCGCGCGTGCAGGCGATGGCCGCCGGCCTCCGCCAGGTCGTGTCGCTGCCGGACCCGGTGGGGGAGATCACCGACGGGTGGACCCGACCGAACGGGTTGCGCATCCACCGCGTCCGCGTGCCCCTCGGCGTGGTGGCGATCATCTACGAGAACCGGCCCAACGTGACGAGCGACGCCTTCGGCCTGTGCCTGAAGTCCGGCAACGTCGCGTTCCTGCGTGGGTCGTCAGGTGCGATCGCGTCGAACACCGCGATCGCCAGGGTGCTGCGCGAGGGGATCGCGAAGGCGGGTCTGCCGGAGGACGCGCTCATCCTCGTGGAGGACACAAGCCGCGAGGCCGCGGTCGAGTTCATGCGCCTGCGCGACTCGATCGACTGCCTCATCCCGCGCGGCGGTCCGTCGCTCATTCGATCCATCCTCGAGAACGCGACTGTCCCCTACGTGATCGACGGCGACGGCAACTGCCACGTGTACGTCGATGCGTCAGCTGACCTCGACATGGCGGTCGACATCATCGTGAACGCCAAGACCCAGCGGCCCTCGGTGTGCAACGCGGCCGAGTCGCTCGTCGTTCACCAGTCCGTCGCGGCCGAGCTGCTGCCGCGGCTGGTGCCCGCGCTCGAAGGTGTCGAGCTGGTCGGCGACGACGCGGCGAGGGCGATCGTCCCGATGGGGGAGGCTTCGGACGAGGACTACGCGACGGAGTTCCTCGACCTCAAGCTGTCGGTGCGGGTCGTGGCGTCGCTGGAGGACGCCATCGCCCACATCACCCGGTTCGGCTCCGGCCACAGCGAGGCCATCATCACGCGCGACCTAGCGGCAGCCGAGCGGTTCACCCGCGAGGTCGACGCCGCCGCTGTGCTCGTGAACGCGTCGACCCGGTTCGTCGACGGCGAGGAGTTCGGCTTCGGCGCCGAGATCGGCATCTCGACCCAGAAGCTCCACGCGCGCGGCCCGATGGGCCTCCGCCAGCTGACGACCGAGAAGTTCGTCGTCTACGGCGACGGCCAGACGAGAGGCACCTGACCCGAACCGGCGTCTCTCAGCGATCACTGTGAGCGCTGGCGGACGCCAGTTGGATCATTCGATCGTCGCGTAGCTCGTTCCGCGGTCGGCGGCTCTTGCCTCGCCGACCTCGTCGACCGCACCGCGGAGGTCGGCGAGGAAGTCGTCCATCACCGGGGCGTTGCCGGCGCTCACCGTTGCGTGCAGCGAGTCGGGCGGCTTCTGGCGGTCGAGGTACCAGCCCCGGGCGAGCAGCGCGTCGCCGATGGCGAACGCGTCGAGCCGGTCCTCCCAGCCCGAGGCGATCGCGGTGGCGACGCACTGCGCGATGGGCTCACCGAGCACCTGCAGCCCTGGCATCGCTCGTACGCCGTCGACCATGCGCCGCGTCGCGTCGATGGTCGTCTCCGTGAGCCGCAGGTAGCCCTCCTCGCCGAGGTGGTGCAGCACCGCCCACGCGCATGCCATCGGCATGCCCTGGCGGGTGCCTTGCATGGCGGGTGACCCGTACAGCCCGCCAAGCCAGCCGTCGAACACGAACGTCTGGTACCGCCGCAGCTCCTTCGTGCGGTGCAGGATCACCGAGGCGCCCTTCGGCGCGTAGCCGAGCTTGTGCAGGTCGGCCGAGATCGATGTCACCCCTGGCACCCGGAAGTCCCACGGCGGGATGTCGTGGCCCAGCTTCTCCATGAAGGGCAGGACCAGCCCGCCCATGCATGCATCAGTGTGGAAGCTCGCCCCGACCTCCGCGGCCAGCGCCGAGAGCTCGGGGATCGGGTCCATGACGCCTTGGGGGTACTGGGGCGCGGACCCGACGACCAGGACGGTGTTCTCGTTGACCGCAGCAGCCATGGCGTCGACGTCGGCTCGGTAGTCGGCCGCGACCGGCACCTTCCGCACTGTCAGGCCGAAGTAGTGCGCCGCCTTGTGGAACGCGGCGTGGGCGCTGTCGGCCAGCACCATCTCCGGCTCGCTGATGCCGCGCTCGGCCTTTCCCCGATCGCGGGCGGCCTTGACCGACACGAGGATGCTCTCGGTGCCACCCGAGGTCATGAAGCCGGCGGCGTCCGGCGCGCCGTGGAACAGCTCGGTGAAGATGCCGACGACTTCGCTCTGGATCTCGCCGAGGCTCGGGAACGCGGCGGTGTTCAGCGCGTTCTCGTGGAGGAACATGCGGCCGACCTCCTCGGCGACCTCGTGCACCGACGCACCGCCGTCGTAGACCATTCCGAACGTGCGCCCGTCACGCCAGCTCGCGTCCTTGCTGCGCTTGGCCTCCAAGGCGGCGACGATCTCGTCCTTCGGCATCCCCTTGGTGGGCAGCGGCATCCGGTGAGGCTACGCGAACCGTCTTGACCCACCGGTCAAGTGCGCCACTAACCTGGCCCGATGAGCTACCAGTTCGAGTCCGTCCCCGACGTCCGCGAAGGCCTGAAGAAGGTCGACTACCTCGCCGACGAGGGCATCGCCGGCATCGTGTACCTCGCCGAGCGGCTCCAGAAGCCGGTGCTCGTCGAGGGCCCCGCGGGCGTGGGCAAGACCCAGCTCGCCAAGTCCGTCGCCGAGATGACCGGCGCCAAGCTCATCCGCCTGCAGTGCTACGAGGGGCTCGACGAGTCCAAGGCGCTGTACGAGTGGAACTACAAGAAGCAGCTCCTCCGCATCCAGAGCGAGCGCAAGGACGGCAACACCTGGGCTGAGCTCGAGACCGACATCTTCAGCGACGAGTTCCTGCTGACCCGCCCCCTGCTCGAGGCCATCCGCTCCGAAGAGCCCGTCGTGCTGCTGATCGACGAGGTCGACCGCGTCGAGGTCGAGACCGAGGCGTTGCTGCTCGAGATCCTGAGCGACTATCAGGTCTCGATCCCCGAGCTCGGCACGGTGACCGCCAAACAGATTCCGTTGGTGTTCCTCACGTCGAACAACACCCGTGAAT
>CAYSAC010000108.1:0-9276 GCA_964428815.1 uncultured Acidimicrobiaceae bacterium
TTTGCAATCGTCATGCTCAGATGCCGAGGGTGCGACCGAGCCGAGAGCCCGTGAGCGTCTCGAGCGTCTCGAGCAGCTTGGTCACGGTCGCCATGGCGTCGTCCACATCGACGCCTCGGAGCTCGAGCGTGTCCTGCCATTCCTTGAACAACACCGATTGAAACTGCGTGGCGAGGTGCTTGCCCTCCTTCGTGAGTTGCACGAAGGAGACCCGACCATCGCTTTCGTCCGGCACGCGTGTGACCAGGCCGTCGTCTTCAAGCCGGCGAAGTGTTCTCGTCATGCCGCCGCTCGTCTGCACGACGTACCGGCTGAGGAAAGTCGGCGACAGCCGGTGCGGTGGCCCGAGTAGGAGCAACGCGCCGAGCACCGTATGACTCGTGGCGTCGAGACCACCGTCTTGGTTCGCTACGCGGCCGCGGTACAGGTCCACGAGCCGACCTAGCCGAGCCGTCCGCATGAGCAGCATCGCGCTGGACGGGTCGACTTCGGGGAACGCTGCAGCTATCTCGGACGTGAGATCGCGGGGCTTCTGCGGCATCAAGGACTCCGGGCTACGTCGATCGGTGCGTGTCACCAACGGCGCTCGCCGGTGCCCGTCAAGTTACCGCCGCCGTCACGATGGAAGGCGCAACGAACGCCCTATCCCGTCGTTGGCCACACGAGGCGGCCAGCGACACCAACCCGGGCGCCAGGGCAGAGTGCGGTGTGGGCGCAGTGGAACGCCGCCCACGGGTTCCCGTCCGGCCCGATCATTCCGTTCAGCGCTTGGATGCGGGCACCGGTGGTGGTCGGCTCGTCGGCCGAGCCGAGGGGGGCAGCGGGATCGTTCACCGAACCGCTCCAGAAGACAGGGTTACTGGCCAGCGCGTCGCGCGACTCGGTGATGTAACCGTTGTACGTGGCACCGCCATCGGTGCTGCCCAGGTAGGAGATCGAGATGTGACCTGTCTCGCGCGCCGTGACTGCGATGCGGCGAACGGTGTTGACGCCGGGCGCCCCAACCTTGATCGGACTGCTCCATGTCTCGCCCGCATCCCGCGAGACGATGAGATGCGGCACCCCACCTTCGCCCTTCCAGACCAAGAACAGGTTGTTGTCCTCATCCGCGGCGATCGACGGAGGGTAGAGATCCTGGAGCTCCGTCTGCAGGATCTCTCTGTGTTCCCAGGTGGCCCCTTCGTCACGACTGATCGCCAAGCCCAGCGTGTCGTGTCGACGGCAGATGTCCTGCAGGAAATAGAGGACACCATCACGCCCGACCGTGCCGACCCGGGTCTCCGCGAAGTTGTCGGTGCCGCCGCACTCCGCCTTCGGTGGAACCGAGTCCGGCGAGGCGGGGATCTGCGTGAACGTCTGACCACCGTCGAGCGACTTGTGGCACATGACGATGCTGCGCGTCGACAACGGCCACTCCGCGAGGTTGGCGCAGTAGTAGACGACGTTCGGGTAGCCCGATGGCTGGTCGCCGCCCTCTGGTGCAGGGCCCTCGAGTAGGGAGTTCGCACCCTGCGTCGGGCACCCGACGAAGGCCTGCTTCCAGGTCTCGCCGTCGTCGTCGCTGAACGAGATGCTGACGCCGAGGCTCGGACCACATGGGACCGGGGTCGCGTACCAGACCCGTGACGTGTCGGGATCGACCCTCAGTAACGGGATGACGCTCCCGTGGAGGGATGCGGGCGGAGCAGGACTGGGCACGACCCGCTCCCAGTGCGCGCCGAGGTTCGTCGACCGGGCGACGATCGTCGGCGGGAAGGGCGCTGCGAAGGCCGATGGCGCGGGCACGCCCGGGACCGTCGGAGCGCTCGACAACGCCTCGCTGGGGCTCGTGTCCAGCTGTGCGATCGGGCCAAAGAAGGCGACGCCAGAATTGGTTACGCCGATCTGCGCCGTGTCCGTCGGCTGGCCGGTGAACGTCATGCACGGGACGGGCGCCGTCTTGGGCTGTGGATTGACGAGCTCGCCGCCCGCGAAGTGGGCGACTGCGGGCCGAGACGGATCGCAACCCGGCCCGGTCTGCTCGGCCGGAACCTCGTTGCCGGCGCGTGCCATCGGGATCACTCCCGCGAGGAACGCGAGCGACCCTACGAGCAGCAGCCAGCGATGTCGGTGCATGTTCGACGTCCTCACGGCACTAGGACCCCGCACCCCGCCCGCACGTCGTCGCATGCGAGCTCGCCGACGTCGAACGAGAAGCGGCTCGGGTACCACCACGACAGGAGGTTGCGGACGTTCAGGCCGCCGATCGTGATCGGCACGTTGCCCCCTTCGACGTCACCGGCGCGCTGCGCCTTGAGCGCGTCGAAGAATCCGGCGCCGATCTGGTGCTTGTCCGAGAACGGATCGAACTTCGACGCCGTCGTGAGGCGGTGCAGTGCCTCGCGCGCGACGGCGTTGTCCGTGGCGCCGTAGAGGTACCGGTCGAACCACGCGAGCGTGTAGTAGGTCGCGATGGCCTCCCCGTAGAGCGAGCCGCCAAGGGGTTGCACCGCCCCGGCTCCTCCGGACCAGTCGCCGTGCGTGCTGGCTCGGATCGAGACCTGCATGCTGTCGACCCCCGCGGCCTCGAACGCATCGAAGTCGGTGAACTTTGAACCGGGTGCCGGGACGGGCTTGGTGTGCTGCGGCTCGTAGGCCGACACGCCGCTCTGTGTCTGGAAGTAGTCGGCGACCTGAACCATGGTCGGGATCCGGGGCGGGAGAGTCTCGAAGAGACCATCGGCGCTGCGGGCACGGTCCCAGCCGACGACTGCGTCATAGCGAGCGTCGTCGTTGCCGACCGTGAGGGCGACGACGGCGGCGCCTGAATGGCCCGCGATGCCGAGTCGGCTCACGTCGAGCCGCGTGAGCCACGGGTTGTCACCCGACACGAACCAGTCGGTTGCGGCAGTCGCCCCGGTCGCGTCCCCGACGTGGGGGAAGAAGACGACATAGCCGTGCTCGGCGAGGGTCTGGAGCGCCCACGCGTAGGCCTCGAGCCCGATCGGACCGGTGAGCTCACAGACGTGACACACCACGACGACGCCCGGGTACGGGCCCGCGTCGGCATCGAGCGGTCCGAAGAGCGCCCCGTTGCGGACAACTCCGTCGCCGTCGGTCCAGGTCAGGTCGAGCTGCTCGCCCCGCACTCCGGCCCATCGCCGAAACGACCGGAACGGGTCGCCGATCGTCGGCGCGCCTTGCGCCGCGTTCACCGCCGCGGCAGCGGCGTAGGCAGGGCTGGTAGCGCTCGTGCGGGGATGCGCCGACGCGCACCAGCGGTTGTTCTGGTCGGCCAGATCCCACGACAGTGAGCCGGGCGCGGGGTCGCCGACGTCCTCGTAACAGTCGAGGACGTCCGTGTGGTCAGCTCTCGCCAGTGGCATGCCGATCACACCGGTGGCGAGCGCCAGCAGCGTGACAAAACCAAGCAGGAACCGTCGTCCGGTCATGCGTCCCTCCATCCCTTCAGTCACCCGGGCAGCCGGCGCGCATGTCTTCGCAGGCGCGCTTGCCACCGTCGATCGAGTAGCGGCTCAGGTACCACCACGACAGCCGGTTGCGGACCTCGAGCCCGCCCACGGTGATCGGCACGTTGCCCGCCTCGACGTCGCCAGCCCGCTCCGCCTTCAGCGCGTCAAAGTGCCCGGCGCCGATCGAGTAACCATCGGCGAACGTGTCGAACCTCGACGTTGTGGTGAGCAAGTCGAGGGCGTCCTTCGAGCCCCGCAGGTAGTAGTCGAACCAGGCGAGCGTGTAGTAGGTCGCCATGGCTTCGCCGTAGAGCGAGCCGCCCAACGTCTGCGCCGGGTGCACGGGCGTCGACCATTCGCCGTGCGTGCCGGCACGGAAGACGATCTGCATCGTGTCGACACCGGCATCGCGGAACTTGTCGAAGAGGAAGAACTTCGACCCCGGCGCCGGAACCGGTTGCGTGTGCCTCGGTTCTGACGCCGTGAAACCGCTCTGGGTTTGCTCGTAGTCGGCGAGCTGGGTCATGGTCGGCACTCGCGGCACGAGCTCGTCGATGTTGGCCCCCGCGTCGAAGGAGACGACCGCGTCGTAGCGGCTGTCGATGTTGCCGACGTTGAGGGCGACGCGACCGGTGCTCGAATGCCCGTTGATGCCGAGCTTCTTCGGATCGAGCCGCGCCGACCACGGGTTGACCTCGTTGGGGTTGTGCGGGTTCGGGGCGTCGTTCGTTGACAGGAACCAATCGGTCGCGTCGATGGTCCGCTGGATGTTGCCGGGGTCGCCGTCAGGTCCGACATCGGGGAAGAAGACGATGTACCCGTGCTCGGCGAGCGCCTCGGTCACCCACAGGTACGCGACAACACCTGCCACACCGAACTGACCGCTGCAGACGTCGCACACGACGACCACACCCGGCGCCGGGTCGGCGTTCTCGTCGAGCGGACCGAGGAGCGCACCGCCGTGGGCTGCACCGTCACCGTCGGTCCAGGTGACGTCCTGGTAGGTACCTCGGATCCCCGCCCACCGCGCGACCGCGCGGAATGGGTCGCCCGGGCCCACGCTGCCCTGCGCCGCGTTGGCGCCATGGGCGGCGGACCAGGCCGGGTTGCTGGCCGCCGTGCGCTGGCCTTCTCGCGAGCACCACCGGTTGTTCTGGTCGGCGAGGTCCCATGCCAAGCTGCCCGACGCAGGTTTCCCGACATCGGCGCTGCAGTCGAACACATCGAGATGGTCGGCCTTGGCCAACGGTGCAGCGGCAAGCCCAACCGTCAGTACGAGCGCAGCCAGCGCCGCAACGATCGAACGTCGCATCGATTCGTCCCCCTTCGACGTAGGCGCCTCGTCCGAGGAGGAGTTTCGGGGGGTGGACCTCGAATTCCTTCTGAACTTCCTTTCTAAGCAGGAATACTTCTTGGCCGTGGCGAACCCCAACGCACTGTCGAGACGCGACCGGCGGCTCGCCTGCATCTGGGGGGATTCATGAATCGTCGCTTTTCACGGCGGGGTGCGTTGCTGGTCGTGCTCGGTGCGATCGCCTGGTTGGTGCCCGCCGGCACGGCGTCGTCCGCCGTCGCCCACCCGACGGTGGAGGAGGCTCCGGCTGGTCTGCACGGCTTCCCGTTCAGTCTGGGGTGCTGCTACTACGACTTCGCCGACCAGGGCTACACGCTCGAGGAGTATCTGATCTCGGGTACGGCCAAGTCGTACCAGGGCGAGGCGCCGGCGGCGTTCAAGACCCGGATGATCGTGGCCAAGCCGACCGACCCGGCCAAGTTCAACGGCACGGTCCTGGCCGAGTGGGAGAACGTCACGGCCCAGATGCCGGCTGAGCCGGGCTGGGTGTGGATGCACAACTACGGGATTCCCCGGGGCTACGGCTTCGCCGCCATCAACGCCCAGAAGGTCGGCACCGACTTCCTCACCAAGTGGGACCCGGTCCGCTACGAGGGCCTGACCGTCCCGAACGACGTGTACTCGTTCGACATCTACTCGCAGGCCCTCGACGCCCTGAAGGACCCGACCGGTGTGGCGCCCATGGGCAACCTCGAGGTCGAGCGGGTGGTCGGTTACGGCCAGTCGCAGTCGGCCGGCCGGCTGAACACCTACATGAGCGGGTTGACCGGGACCGCCGCCGCCCCCGTCGCCCTGACCGCGATCCCGCGGAACGACGCTGGCGTGCTGGACGCCGTGATCATCCAGGCGGACGGTGGCACCAAGAAGCGGTTCCCCGACCTGCAGATCCCGCTGATCCACTTCGAGACCGAGGACGGCATCGAGGTCACCCCGATCCATGCCGACACCAACCTCGAGCTGTACCGGCTGTGGGAGGTCGTGGGCTCGGCCCACATCGGCAATGAGGAGACGCAGAGCCCGGGTGCGCCGACGCTGCCGGTGACCTGGACGGCGGGCGTGCCGATCCCGTGGCAGGTCGACGCCGATTACTGGGAGTACTCGCACTACGGCGAGGAAGGTCCCAGCTCCGCCACCGCCTGCTTCGGCAGCACGGAGATGCCGATCCGCTACGCCCTGAACGCCGCCCTCGAGGGCCTGCACAACCAGCTCCAGGGTGGACCGGCATTGCCGCAGCCACCGCGGGCCGAGTTCGACGCCGACGGCGTCATCGTGAAGGACGAGTTCGGCAACGCCAAGGGCGGCCTGCGCCTCCCGCCGATGCGGGTGCCGGTGGCGACCTACAACGCCACGGCGTGCAGCCTGCTGGGCTCGACGACGCCACTGACGCCGGCCCAGCTCCTCGAGCTGTATCCGACGCACGAGAACTACGTGGCGAAGATGAAGGCGGCGACAGACGCCGCCGTGGCCGAGGGGATCATCCTCCCCGTCGACCGCGACCAGATGATGCGCAAGGTCAATCGCTCGCTCATCCCGCTGTGGCGCCCGTCGTCCGGCTGGGGGATCGTGCTCTGACCCGCAAGCGCGCGCGACTCGCATCTCGTCGCCGGCTCACCGCGAAGGGTGTTGGTGTGCCGGCGACGAGCCTGCGCGGATGTCCGCCTCCGGCCGCGCCCTCTGCTCAGGTCGGATGACCGACGGCTTCGGCTGGGACCGGGCCGCCCTGTTCGCTACGGATCACGGCGAGGAACCGCTCGACGGCATGGACCGTGTGGTGGGTGCGCACCGAGGGGAAGTTGTCGAACGCGTGTTGGGCGCCGGGCAGCTCGGCGTAGACGACGGGCTGGGCGGAGGTCTTGCGCAGCTCGTCGACGAAGGCCCGGGCCTGCTCGATGTTGACGAGCGAGTCGTTGGTGCCGTGGAGCACGAAGAACGGTGGAGCGTCGGGGCCGACGTGGGTGATTGGGGAGGCCTGTTCCCACCGCTCGCGGTCGTCGGCGAGCTGTGTCTTGAACACCTTGTCGGCAGCGAGGCGGGCGATGTCTGGTCGGGTGGTGCCGTGGCGATTGGTGAGGTCGTAGATCCCGTAGAGCGGGACGGCCGCGGCGACGGACAAGTCGGCGTCCTCGAAGCCGGGCTGGAACGCATCGACGCCGGCGGTGAGGGCGACCAGGGCGCACAGGTGGCCGCCCGCGGACCCGCCAGTGATGACGACGAAGTCGGGGTCGCCGCCGTGCTCGGCGATGGTGGCTTTGGTCCAGGCGAGGGCCCGCTTCACGTCGACAATGTGGTCGGGCCAGGTCGCGCTTGGGCTGAGGCGGTAGTTGGTCGACACGCACACCCATCCTCGCCCGGCGAGGTGACCCATGAGCGGCTCGGCCTGGCCCTCCTTCCTGCCCATTGTCCACCCCCCGCCGTGGACCTGGAACAGCACGGGGGCCTTGGCGTCGTCGGGCAAGTCGGCCCGGCGCCATACGTCGAGGATGTTGCGGCGGCCGAACTCGCCGTAGGAGATGTCGCTTGATCGGCGGTAGCGCTTGCGGCTGCCGAAGTCGGGGAGGACCAGGCTGCGGCGGGCAACTGGCACCTCGGGCCGCGGACTGAACGGCTCGGCGATTCGGCTGCGGTAGCCGGCGCCGAGCTCGTCGACCAAGGCCGCCTCGAGCACGGGGCCTGACCTGGCAGCTCTTCGGTGCACGTACAGGAGCCCGGCGGCCGAGGCGAGGTTGGCGGCGATGGCGAGGCGGCCCCGCGCGCCCCGATGGCCCCCGCCGCGGGCCGCAAGGGCGGCGATGGCGGTCTGAGCGACACCGTGTTGCAGGGGCAGCTCTGACGGCACGGTCGCGAGCGCGAAGGCAGGAAACGAGCGGCGTCCGCGCCGACCGAGCGGCCGGAGAGCATTGGTCGTGATTGCGGCGTTCGCCACGCTGGCGAGCAGGAACCGGTTGCGAGGCGACATGCGACGGATGGTACCGGCGTGCCTCGGCTCGACGTTCACCCGAGGTCGAACGTCCCTGGGCCGTCTTCGAGCGTCTTCGAAACGTAGGTATCGAGCTCTACGGATCGACGACTCCGTTCGACCCGGTGAAGCTCCTGACGGTCCAATCCGAACAACGCCGACTACGTGTGGAAGATGAACCGAGCGATCGACGACGCGCTGGCCGAAGGAGTCATCCTCACCCGGGACGCCGACGAGCTCCCGCCGCCTCGCCCGCTGCTGAGTGAGACTTGAGTCTCAACTGAGACTCGGGTAACATTCGGGGGTGCTGCCAGCCACCCAACTGCGACCTCGGTCGGAGTCTCAGGGGTCGGACCGCCTCAGAGCTCGAAAGAAGGCGCGGACCCGCGTCGCGATCGAGGACGCCGCGCTCGACCTCTTCGCGGAGCAGGGCTACGAGGAGACGACCGTCGAGCAGATCGCCGCGCGCGCGGAGATCTCAAAGGCGACCTTCTTCCGCTACTTCGCGGCAAAGGGCGATGTGATCTTCGGTGGGCCCGACGATCGGCACCAGGCTCTGCAGCAAGCCATCGTCGAGCGCCCCGCGTCGGAGGACGTCGTGACCGCCGTTCGGTCAGCGATGAGAGAGCAGTGGCTGCCGACGGTCGATCCACAGCGGACGGTGCGACAGACGAGAGCCGCGAGAACGTCTCCGATCCTGCGAGGACTCAGCCTCGATCTAGGCGTGCGTTGGCAGGCCGACGTGAGTGAGGCGCTCGCCCGGAGGCGAGGGTTGGACGCAGCGGATCGGTCCTGTCGACTGGTCGCAGCCACCGCCTTCACCGTGCTCAGCAACGCGGTCAACCTCTGGATGGACGCCAACGGCGAAGGTGATCTCGCGGCGTCCGTCGACGAGGGGTTCGACCTTCTGGCGGGCCTGTGCGCCGCGATGCACATCGATGAGGAGGACTAGGAAATGACCGACACGACATCTGGTGTCCGCTCCGCGCCGAAGCTGCCGTTCGACCGGCCCGATGCGCTGCACACCTCGCCGATGTTCGGCGAGCTGCGCGATCAGGGCCCGGTCGTTCGGGTGGTCACGCCAACCGGTGATCCAGGGTGGCTCGTCGTCGCCTACGACGAGGCAAGGGCGGCCTTCGCTGATCGGCGGCTCGGCTACTTCGTCCACCACGAACCTGAGACCGCGTCGAAGGTGTCGGATGCCGCGGTGCACTCGGCACCGATGGGCGGCGAGGCGTTCGACCGCGACATGGCCCGACTGCGAAGGCTCCTTGTTCCGGGCTTCACCCCGAAGCGAATGCGGCTGCTGGTCGACTGGATCCAGGAGCTCACCGACTCGTGCCTCGACGACATGCAGGCCGCGTATGAGGCCAACCCCGGACAATCAGTGAACTTCCATGGTCACCTCGGCTGGCGGCTCCCGGTGCTCGTGATCAGCGCCATGCTGGGCGTGCCGGCCGAGGATCGCAATCACGTCATGCATCTCTCGGATCGGATGGGCGACCTGCATGGCG
>CAYSAC010000109.1:0-9240 GCA_964428815.1 uncultured Acidimicrobiaceae bacterium
GATCGCGCTGGCGTTGGCGCGGTGGGCGGTGCGGCGGTGCCCGGCGCGGCCACGAAGACCTTGCGCCGGTCGCGGCCCGCGGTGGGGGAGGGGCGATCGCTCACGGGAGGCCGAATCTTATCGGCGGCCTGGTCACGAGGGGTGTCAACGTCCAATGGCCCGTCGGGGCCATTGCCGGTGGCCAGGCCCGGGCGCGAGGTTGGGCTCCTCCGGTCGGGCGAACCACGTGCCGGCGGACGGAGCGGACGAGGAGGATCACGTGACGCATTGCGTAGCGACGAAGGTGACGTTCACGGAGGCATATCTGGACATGAGCGAGGAGCAGCGACTCGCCGAGCAGACCGCTGCGTACGAGATCGTCGCCAAGCACGGTGGTGAGCTCAAGGGCCAGTGGGTGTTGATGAGCGAGGGCGCACTGCTGACCATCGTCGAGTACCCCGACGAGCAGTCGAGCATCAAGTCGCAGATCGCGATCGCCACCCGGCGCGCGTTCCAGCTGCAGACGCAGCGGGCCATGCCGCTCGAGGAGTACCTGCCCCTCCTCGAGGCTGCCACCGCGCTCTGACGTCGGCGGGACGCCGCTACTTCTCGGTGACGCCCGCGCTGTCGAACGTCGCCATCTCGGCGAGGATCCTCGCCGCTGACTCGACGATCGGCAGCGCGAGCGTCGCGCCCGTGCCTTCGCCGAGGCGCAGGTCGAGGTCGAGGATCGGCCGCAGGCCGAGCGCGGCGATGACCGCGGCGGCGCCAGGCTCGACCGAGCGGTGCCCGGCGATCACGTAGGGCAGCACCGCGGGCTGCAACCGGCATGCCACCAGCAGCGCGGCGCAGGCGATCACGCCGTCGATGATCACCGGCACGCGCGCGGCCGCTGCGCCAGTGATGAACCCCGCGAGCGCGGCGTGCTCGAGCCCGCCGACCTCGGCGAGCGCATCGAGGGGTGCCATGCCTCTGGCGCGGCGCGCGGCGGCAGCGACGATCGCGGCCTTGCGGTCGAGCGTCGCGTCGTCGATGCCGGTGCCGCGGCCGGTGACCTCTCGGGCTGGCTGCGCCGCGAGCACTGCGATGAGGGCGGCCGAGGGCGTCGTGTTGGCGATGCCCATGTCCCCGGTGACGAGGCAGCGGGCTCCTTCAGCGACGAGCCGCGCCGCGACCTCGACGCCGGCGTCGAGCGCGCGCGTCGCCTCCTCCACCGTCATCGCCGGTCCCAGGGAGAGGTCAGCGGTGCCGTAGCGGACTTTGCGATCGAGGAGCCGATCCTGGGGTTCGAGGTCGGCGGCCACGCCGACGTCCACGACGACGACCTCGGCGCCGGCTTGGCGCGCGAGGACGTTGATGGCGGCGCCGCCGCCGAGGAGGTTGGCGACCATCTGGGCGGTGACCTCCTGCGGCCACGGCGTGACACCTGCGGCGTGCACGCCGTGGTCACCGGCGAAGACGGCGACCGCCGCCGGCCGAGGGAGCGGGGGCGGGACGGCGCCGGCGATACCCGCCAGCTGCGCGCCGAGCGCCTCGACGATCCCGAGCGAACCGGCCGGCTTGGTCAAGCGGAGCTGGTGCTGGACGGCGGCGGCCATGGCCGCCGCGTCGAGGGGCGCGACCATCGCCGCCGCGGCCGAATAGGTCTCGGGCAGCGGGTTGGCTGGCATCGTCACAACGAGCGCAAGGCGCGCTCGAGCGCGCCCGCGGTCAGCTCGGCAAGGGTCAGGCAGCGGGCGCCCATCGACTCAGCGAGCTGCGCGGCCAACCCGAGGCGGGCCGGTCCGGTCTCGGCGTCGATGACCACCGCGTCGAAGCCTCGGCGCGCGATGGCGTCTGCCACATGGTGCGCGGCCTCGACGGGATCGCCACCGTCGGTCGCTGCGGTCGCGCGCCCGTCCGATACGAGCACGATGAGCGGGCGGTGGTCGCTCCCACCCGCGGTGGCGGCGGTGGCAAGGTCGAGCGCGGCTGCGAGCCCTGCAGCCAACGGCGTGCGGCCACCGATCACGACCGACTGCAGCCGGGCGCGGGCCACCTCGACGCTGGAGGTCGGGCGCAGGATGACTTCCGCGCCCTCGCCGCTGAAGGTGATCAGCGCGACGCGGTCTCGCCGCTGATAGGCATCGACGAGCAGGCCCAGCACCGCGCCCTTCACGGCCTCCATCCGGGACTCGGCGCCCATCGAGCCTGACGCGTCGACCGCGAGCACGAGGAGGTTGCCGGCACGCTGCTCGCGCACGGCCTCCCGCAGATCGGAGCGCTCGAGCGGCGCTGCGTGCGGATCGCCGGCACGTCGCAGCGCGGCGGCTTGCGCGGTCGCGCCCACCGCGACCGATCCCATCGTGCCGTCCACCCGACGGTCGCCGACCAACCGCCCGCGCGGTCCTTCCACCGTGGACCGCCGGCCGGTCCCCTCCCCCTTCGAGCGCGCTGCCTCCAATCGCATGACCGCGGATGGATCCACTCGAACTTGGGGCACCTCGCGACGAAGACCGTCGACATCTGGGGCAGGAACGTCGCCGTCGAGCGCGTTGTCGAGCGCTTGGTCGAGCTCGTCAGGAGCGATGCCGGGGTCCTCGAACGGAGAGCGGCGGCGACGGTGGGCGAGGGCGAAGGGAGCAACGCGGCGGACGTCGTTCGCGGTGGCTTCGGCCCGGCCCTCCCAGCCGGCAAGCGCGGCGGCGCCCCGGCAGAGGACGAGGTCGGCACGCAGCCCTTCCGCTCCGACGGACGCGCAGAGCGCGGAGACCGCGGCGAGCAGGTCGTCGGGCAAGCGCGCCAGGCGCGCGTTGCGCAGCTGGTCGCGGAGGACGTCCTCGCGCTCCATCCACGTCGCCGAGAACCCCTCGGGATCGGCGTCGAACATGAGCCGGCGACGGACCGCCTCCGCCCGTTCATCCGGTTGAGTGCTGGCCACGACCTCGACAGCCAAGCCGAACCTGTCGAGCAGCTGCGGCCGCAGGTCGCCCTCCTCCGGGTTCATCGAGCCGATCAGCACGAAGCGCGAAGGGTGCTCGTGGCTCACGCCCTCGCGCTCGATCCGGTTGATGCCGGAGACGGCGACATCGAGGAGTACGTCGACGAGGTGGTCGGCGAGCAGGTTGACCTCGTCCACGTAGAGGACACCACCGTGGGCGGACGCGAGCAGGCCGGGCTCGAAGCGCCGCTCGCCCGACGTGAGGGCGCGGGCGAGATCGAGCGTGCCGACAAGCCGGTCCTCGGTCGCGCCGAGCGGCAGCTCCGCGAAGGGAGCGTCGCCTGGCAACAGCGCCGCGAGCCCGCGCGCGAGGGTCGTCTTGGCCGAGCCCTTCTGGCCGCTCAGCAGCACGCCTCCGATGCCGGGGTCGATTGCGGCCAGGACGAGGGCGAGCTTGAGGTCGTCGTGACCCACGACGGCGGAGAACGGGAAGCGGGGCGCGTTCATGGGGTGCGGGTCCTCGATGTCGCCTGCCATGGACGCAAGGCCGGCGAGCCGGCAGGCGGGTCGGCCCGGCCGAGGAGCCACGCAAGGTTCCTCCTGTCGTCGTCGATGCCCGTCGAGTCGACTGACACCGGTTCATCGACGATGCGCTCCGGCAGGTGCGCGAGGACCCGCGTCAGTTCGCGCTGAACGTAGAGCTTTGACCAGCCCCGCCAGCTGAAGCCGAGCCCGAGATCCGCGTGGTGGACCTCGACCTCGCGCCAGCGTCGGAAGGGCAGGTCGGCGACGGGCCAGTCGCCTTCGACGACACGTCCCGTGCCCTGCCACGCCATCTCGTCCATCGCGAACCACGCGTCGCGCAGCCGGAACGCCGACGCCCGCACATCCTCGACCAGCTCGGCCGCGGCACGCGTCGCACCGGCCTCGATGTCGGCGGCGCGCTGCTCGAACCCGCCCGGGTACTGGTCGGTGACCTCGCCGCGGCGGGCGGCGTCGAGCATGCGGACATGGCTGTCGGCGTTGCGGGCGACGTGGGTGAGGACATGACCGACTGTCCAGTCCGGAAGCAGCGACGGCCGGCCGGCCTCATCGTCGGTGAGTGCTTGGAGGTCGTGGAGCAGCTGCTGCTGCGCGCTGAGCGCGCCGACGAGATCGACCATCAGCTCGAAGTCGTCGATCACCGCGACTCCTCCCAGCCCTCTGCCTCGAGCACGGCGGACCGTAACGTCGCCAGCGCGCCGTCGCTCGCGTCCCACATGCCTCGCTCGTCCGCCTCCAGCAGCCGCTCTGCGATCGAGCGGAGCGCCCAAGGGTTGGAGCGCTCGAAGAACTTCCGCACCTCGGGGTCGGCGACGTAGGCGTCGGTGACCCGCTCGTACATCCAGTCCTCGACGACCTGCGCCGTGGCGTCGTAGCCGAAGAGGTAGTCGACGGTGGCGGCCATCTCGAAGGCGCCCTTGTAGCCGTGCCGCTGCATGGCCTTGATCCACTTCGGGTTCACGACCCGCGTTCGCACCACGCGGGCTGCCTCCTCGGCCAGCGACCGGATGCGCGGCCGGGACGGGTCGGAGGAGTCACCGAACCACGCCTTCGGGTTGGCGCCCGTGAGCGAGCGCACCATGGCGACCATGCCGCCGTGGTCCTGCAGGTAGTCGTCACTGTCGAAGATGTCGTGTTCGCGGTTGTCCTGGTTCTTGACCGCGACCGAGATGGCGGCGAATCGGCGGCGCATGGGTTCGACCGCGGGCACACCGAAGCCGGCCCGTCCGTAGGCGAACCCGCCCCATGCCTCGTAGATCGCGGCGAGGTCGGCGTCGTCGCGCCAGTCCCGCGACTCGATCACGTTGAGGATGCCACTGCCGTAGCCGCCGGGGGACGGCCCGAAGATGCGCGGGTCGCCGTCGGCGCCGAAGCCCGCGAGGCGCACCGCGTCGTCGAGGAGCTCGACGACGTGCGGGAAGGCGTCACGGAAGAACCCGGAGATGCGCAGGGTGACGTCGATGCGAGGACGGGCGAGCGTGTCGTCGGGGATGAGCGCGAGCCCCGTCACGCGGCCCGACTCCTCCGCCCACACCGGCCGCACGCCGAGGAGCGCCAGCGCCTCGGCCACGTCGTCACCCATGGTGCGCATCGCCGCGGTGCCCCAGAGGACGACGCCCACCGTCGTTGGGTAGGTGCCTTCCTCCGCGAGGTGGCGCTCGAGCAACCGGTCGGCAAGCGCGGTGCCGACCTCGTAGGACAGCGGCGAGGGCAATGCCTTGGGATCGACCGAGTAGAAGTTGCGGCCGGTCGGCAGCACGTGGGCCATGCCCCTGGTCGGTGCGCCGCTGGGACCGGCGGCCACGTAGCCGCCGTCGAGGCCATGCAACAGGTTGCCGACCTCGTCGCCCGTGCGCTGCAGCGCGGGGACGAGGCGCGCGCAGATCCACCTCTCGGTCGGATCGTCGCCGTCGGTCTGCCAGCCGGCGGCCGCCAGCCTGGTGACGCGCTCGCGGCACGCCGCCTCGATCTGGTCCACGGCTGATCGGTCGCCGTCGAGCTCGACCCCGAGGCCCCGCGCGACCGTCGCTCGCAGCGATGGGACCTCGCCGTTGGCGAGGCGGGTCAGCGCCAGCACGAGGTCGACGATCGCATCACCGGTCGGGACGCGACCGAGGGTGTGGAGACCACCCCTGATCTGCGCGTCCTTGAGCTCGCACAGGTAGCCGTCCACGTGCAGCAGGAGGTCATCGAAGCCGTCGCTGTCGGGCGGCGCGTCGACACCGAGGTCGCGGTGGAGCTCGGCTTGCACGAGCAGGTCCCACACCTGGGCGCGGATGGCGGGCAGCTTGGCCGGATCCACCGCGGCGACGCGCGCGTGCTCGTCGAGCAGCGACTCGAGCTTGGCCAGATCGTCGTAGGTCTCTGCGCGCGTCATCGGCGGGACCAGGTGGTCGATCACAACGGCGTGAGCCCGGCGCTTGGCCTGCGTGCCCTCGCCGGGGTCGTTGACCACGAAGGGGTAGAAGAGCGGGACGTCGCCAAGCGCGGCATCGGGGTAGCACGACGCCGACAGCCCGACACCCTTGCCAGGCAGCCACTCGAGCGTGCCGTGCTTGCCGACGTGCACGATTGCGTCAGCTCCCCACGACTGGTCGAGCCATCGGTAGAACCCGAGGTAGTGGTGGGTGGGCGGCAGGACGGGGTCGTGGTAGGTCGCGATGGGATCGTCGCCGAACCCGCGTGGCGGCTGCACCGCGACGAGCACGCCGCCGAGGTCGATGCCCGTGAACAGGAGCCCGTTCGCATCCGAGTACACGGTGCCGGGCGCGTCGCCCCAGCGGGCCACGACCTCCTCGCGCGCGTCGTGCGGAAGCGTGGCGAACCAACGCCGGTAGGCGTCGCCGTCGAGGTGGCCGAGCGCGCGCGCCCGCTGCTGGGCGCTGAGGGTGTCCAGGTCGTAGGTGAACGCGTCCGCTAGCTCGGCCATCAGCGTGTCGCCGTCGGCGGGAATGCGGTCGACGCGGTAGCCGGCACGACGGAGCGCGTGGAGCAGATCGATGACCGACGCCGGCGTGTCAAGCCCGACGGCGTTGCCGAGTCGCGCCCGCTTGGTGGGGTACGCGGACAGAACGAGCGCCAATCGCTTGTCGTCGTTCGGCGTGTGCCGGAGCCGAGCGAGCCGCGTCGCGATGCCGGCCACGCGGTCGCAGCGATCGCCCACGGTCCGGTATGCCGACACCGGCCCGCCGAGATCGTCGCCGTCGTCGACGATCTCCTTGAACGAGAAGGGCACCGAGATGATGCGCCCGTCGAACTCGGGGATGGCGACGCTCATCGCGACATCGATTGGCGCGAGCCCCTGGTTGCTGGCGTGCCACGAGGCCGCCGATCGGGTCGCCGCCGTCGCTTGGATGACCGGCACGTCGAGCTGGGCCAGGCGGGGGACGGCCCACTCGTCACCGTCCGATGCGCCCATGGCCAGCACCGTCGTGACGACGGCATCGACGCCGATCTGCTCAAGCAGATCGAGGGCCTCGACGCGCCCGCTCGCGTCGGGCCGCAGGGAGTAGGCGTAGACGGAAAAAGCGTTGGCGCCCTTGCGCTCGATGGCGGCGCAGAGGTCGTCGACGAACAGGGTGTTCCCGGCCAGGAGATGGGCGCGGTAGAAGACCACGCCGATCGTCGGTCGCGCCGGATCGCGCTCGCGGTCACCCCACACGCCGACAGCAGGCACCTCGACCGCGGGGTCGAAGCCGAAGCCGGCGCGCAGCACCGTGTCAGCCACGAAGCGCAGCAGGTGCTCCAGGTTCGCCAGCCCCCCGCGCGCCAGGTAGCCGCATCCGTCGGCGACGATGCCGGCGGGTGCGGTCGACAGGGCCATCAGCTCGGCGTCGGGGGTGGCCTCGCCGCCGAAGGCGAGCAACGGCACGCCCAGCGCGATGCAGCTCGCGCGCAGGGCGTCGAACGGGGCCTCCCAGGCCGATCGTCCGCCGAGCAGCCTGACGATCACCACCTCGACCCCGTCGAGCGCGGGCGCCTCGTGCAGGCTGGACGGGTTGGCAGCACGCACTGCTGGGAACCCGTGCGGCAGCGCGTCGACGATCGAGCGCAGCGCCAGGATCTCGGTGTCCGCGTTGGTCAGGACGAGGATCACGGGATCGGCGCTCCCTCGGCGACGAGGGCGCGCACCGCGTCCATGTTCACGTTCGCCTGGATGGTGTCGGCGATCAGGTCCATCTGGGCGCGGCGGGCGCCGTTGAACAAGAGCCCAGAGGGCACGAACGTCTTGCCGGCGCGCCGGCCGACCTCCGCTAGGAACGCGGCGCGGAACCCGTCGGCCTCGAACACACCATGCAGCGTCGTGCCCATCACCCGAGCAACGCTGAGGTCGACGGCGCCATCGCGGTCGTCCCCGAACCTGTCGTCGAGAGCGATCCACTGGCCCGCGCCTTCACCGGCCCGCACGCGGCCATGGTGGATCTGGTAGCCGCTCACCCGCTGCCCCATGCACGCCCCGAGACGCTGCAGGGTGACCTTGTCCGGCTCGAAGGTCGTCACGACGTCGAGCCAGCCAAGCCCGGGGACCTCGGTCTCATCCGACTCGACCTTCTGAGGATCGAGGATGGCGCGGCCGAGCATCTGGTACCCGCCGCAGATGCCGAGGACGAGCACCTCGGTGCGCGCCGCGATGGCGCGGTCGAGGCCGCGATCGCGCAGCCAGCTGAGGTCGGCGACCGTCGATTTGGTGCCAGGCAGGATGACGAGGTCGGGGTTCCCGAGCTCGCCTGCGGTGCTGACCCAGCGGACGCTGACGCCCGGTTCGATCGCGACAGGGTCGAGGTCCGTGAAGTTCGACAGGGACGGGAAGCGGATGACCGCGATGTCGAGGCTGTCGGCCAGCGGCGCGCGTGTCGCCTGCGGGAAGCCGGCGCGCAGCGCGAGGGAGTCCTCCGCATCGAGTCCGAGTCCGTCAAGCCAGGGCAGCACGCCGATCGTCGTCACGCCGGTGCGGCGCTGCAGCTCGCCCGTCGCGTCACCGAGCAGCGCGGGATCGCCGCGGAACTTGTTGATGAGGAACGCGCGCACGCGTCGTTGGTACTCGTGGGGGAGGAGCGCGAGCGTGCCGTACAGCTGGGCGAAGACACCGCCGCGGTCGATGTCGCCGACGAGCAGCGCGGGCAGCTTCGCCTCGTGTGCGATGCGCAGGTTCACGATGTCGTGGTCGAGCAGGTTGATCTCGGCCGGGCTGCCCGCGCCCTCGCAGATGACGACATCGAACCGCTTGCGTAGGTCGGCGAGCGCGTCGAGCACCGTCGGGAGCAGCTCAGGCTTCTTGGCGTGGTACTCGGCTGCGGTCATGGTGCCGATGGGCTTGCCCATCACGACGACCTGGCTGGTTCGATCGCTCGTCGGCTTGAGCAGGATCGGGTTCATGGCCACGTCTGCCTCGACGCCGGCGGCCAGCGCCTGCATGCCCTGGGCCCTGCCTATCTCGTGACCTGACGCGGTCACGTAGCTGTTGAGCGCCATGTTCTGGGCCTTGAACGGCGCGACCCGCACGCCTTGCCGGTTCAGGAGCCGGCAGATCCCGGCCACGACGAGGGACTTGCCGGAGTCCGACGTCGTCCCGCACACCATCAGCCCGCCCCGCACAGTGCCTCCTCCAGTCGTGCCAGCCCGGCGCGGTCGGGAACCGCGATCCGGACGTGGTCGGTGAGCCCGAAGGATTCGCAGTCGCGCACGACGACCCCGCACGGCGCGAGCCGAGCGCGGAGACCGGGCGCCCGCACGAGCAGCCACGGCGCCTGCGATGGCCTGGGTTTGAGGCCCGCGGCGCGCAGCGCCGCCGCGAGGCC
>CAYSAC010000110.1:0-9142 GCA_964428815.1 uncultured Acidimicrobiaceae bacterium
GTCGTCGGGCTCCGCTCACAGCGGCTCATTGCGACCAGCGTCCCACCTCTTGGCTAGCTCGCGGTCGGTTCGGGCGGCCCACACGCGTGCTCCGTCCGGCGTGACTCCGTGCGTACCTTCCACCCACGAGCGGACGCTGCCGTCCGAGCGGCCTGCCGCCAGTCGGAGACCGAGTCAACACTCGACGTACTCGCCAGAGTCCGATTGCGTGTGGGGACAAGGCGTGCGATGGTGCGTGATGCCCGCGGCGACGGACCTTCGGATCGACATCGAGAACAGCCCGGGCCATCTGGCGGCCATCGGCGAGGCGCTGGGCGAAGTCGGCGTCAACATCGAGGGGTTCTGCGCCATCGGCGGCAGGGGCTGCCTGCACGTACTGGTCGAGAACCCGCGTACGGCACACCAGGCGCTCGAGGACGCCGGGTTCACCGTCGCGGCCGAGCGGGCGGCCGTCGTGCTCCCAGGCGTCGAAAACCGGCCGGGCTACCTGGGCGAGCTGGCCCGGAGACTCGCCGACGCGGGCATCAACATCGAGGCGGCCTACCTCGCCACCCACACGCGTATCGTCTTCGCCGTCGACGACGTCGAGGGCGCGTGGCAAGCGCTGTAACACAAGGCCCCGCCGCCGCGGTGGCCACCGGGTGCTTGCACCTCTTCGCCCTTCGAGAATGCGCCCGGCGGTCAGGCCGCCAGGGCCTCGGGAAGTCCTGCGTAAGACGATCCTGAGAGGAGATGCGGTGGAAGTCCCTTCCAAGATGAACGCTGCGCAAACACCTGACCGTGAAGGCGGCAACGACCTGATCCGAGACTGGTCAAGACGTTCGCCGAGCACTCGATGTCCGCTGGGACCGACGCGATGAGCAGGACCTTCCGCTGCTGCTTGCCTGCGACGACGGTACGGGCTCATCGGCCCGACCCGAGCTCGGCCGCCATTCGCCGCACGCTCACCGCGTCGAGGCCTTGCCTGTCCGCGATGGCGGGAGCGGCCTCGGGGGTGGCTCAACGGGACAGCTCGCCACGGCTGGATGGCTCGTTGAGCTAGCCCCATATCAGCTCGCGGTCGTCGCTCGCCCTGCCCGGACCTCCCTGGATGCTTCGCTTGCGTAGGGAGCCCGACGACGCCCGACCGTCGGCGGCCTACCAGTCCTGATGCACCCGGGTTGCTACGCCGGCTCGATAGCCTGAAGGAAATGAAGCTTGTCGACATCGTTGGACTTAACCTCGAAGCCATCAGCGGCGCGCCGCTGATCCTCCTTCGAGAGCACGACGCGCCGCACCGCGTCCTGCCCATCTTCATCGGCGTGCCCGAGGCCGCTGCCATCTACATAGCAGTGAGCGGGCAGACTCCGCCTCGGCCGCTCACCCACGACGTGATGGCCGCACTAGTTGAAAGTCTCGACGCTCGCGTCGAGCGCGTCGAGGTGACCGACCTGCACGACGGGACGTTCGTGGCCGAGCTGGCCGTGAGCGGTCCCGGCGGGGAACGACGGCTCGACACGCGGCCGTCTGACGCTATTGCGCTGGCCGTTCGCGTCGACGCCCCGCTGTATGTGAGCGACGCCGTGCTCGACGAGGCCGGCACGCAGCTGATCGGAGTGCCCGGCGACGCGGCCATCGACGAGCAGGTCGCCCGGTTCCGCTCGCTCCTCGACAACCTCGATCCGGCAGACTTCGCCGCCGGCCCGGTCCCTGAGCCGCCCCCGGCGGAGACCGGCGAACCCGACGGCGACGACTCGACCCCCGGCCACCCTCCCGACCAACCGGACGCCTGACACAGCGGGCCCGCCCGCGGGGCCGATAGCGACTGCTGACATCCTCTGTGTCGCCGGCGGGTTCGACCTGGACACGAGCGGCGTCAGCCGCGTCATCGCGATCGAATCCGATGAGGCGTCGCTGATACCCGCAGCGGCTCTCGACAGTTGCCCTCCATCGCGGAGGTAGGTACCCCGCGACGCGAGGCACTTCGTAGGCGGGCCCGGCCGCGCGGTCATTATCGCACGAGCGCGACAACTCGCCCTCAGCGCAGTTAGCTGTGCTGCTGGACCCTGGCGTCACTACTCGGGAAGAAGGTCGTCTCGTGCCCATCGTCCCAGCGGACGCGGTAGTGCTGGCCACTCGGTCCGCTCACGGCTTCAACGACCTCGCCGTCGCGTCGCCCTCCCCCGACCTTGTTGCTCTCGACGATGACGCGATCTCTGACCCTGGCCTCCATTCGCCCCTCCTTCACCTCGGCCACCGACGGTCACGCGACGATTATCCCCCCGGCTGGCGCGCGCACCATCGGCGCGCTTGCAGCAGAGGGCGACTCGTATCGGCCTATCAGTCGAGAGCTTCGCATTCCGCAAACCGCCTGGAGAGCGCGAGCAAAACAGTCGACGTCGGCGGGCCAGGCGCATGTATCTCGTCATCCGACGAGAGCGTTCCGCGGCGTCTCCCGCCGGTGTGGGTGCCGACCATCGCGGGCAATGCCCTCGCGAAGGCTCAGATCGGCTCGCCCATGGCACGCAGGAAGGCGCGAGCGCTTCTCGACGGTGCGGTCGGTCGTGCGTCGCAGGTCAACGAGAACGGCGACTGGCTCCACTATGTGACCGAGATCGTGCTGTACGGCAGCCTCGCGAGGTCGGATGACGCTCCTGCCGGTGACGTTGATCTCGCCGTGCGGCTCGAGCCGCGGTACCCGCATGAGGCGTGTCTCCGCCGGTAGGAAGAGATGATCGAGCGCGACGACGCTCGACCGCGGACCATGTCGGACGCGCTCGGCTACGCCCAGACCAAGCTGCTGCGCCAGCTGCCCAGGCGATCGCCGCGCGTCGACCTCGTCGAGCTTGACGACGATCGTCCGCCGCCGGGCGCCACGTTCGTCGTCGTCTACCGGCGCGAGCAGCATTCACGACACTGACGCCAACCGCACCGGCCTCACAGACTCGTCAGTCGGTCGCGCTCCGGCCGACCTGGTGCCAGCGCCGAGCGGCGCGAGCTCGTGCACGGGCCGAGGTGAGCCGGTGTTGGCGGCCACCGGGAAGTGTCAGCAGGCGGCAAGCTCGGTGCTCACCTCGGGGTAGCGTCCAAGCAGTTCCGCCGGGTCAACGGCTTCATGCACCTGCCCGCCCTCCGCAAGGCGCTCGAGGCTCACGCCGCCATCACAGGGCTGCTTCTGGAGCGGCCGAAGCCAGCCGCAAACGCCACCTCGAACGACAGGCCACGTGCTATGCCAGCCACGAGCCCAGCGGTGAAGGAATCACCGGCACCCCGACTCTCGACGGGCTCGAGCGGCGGCGAGCTCACCTCCAGGGCGCGGCCGTTCACGACTGCAACGGCGGGCTGCCCCGCTCTTGAACATACGACCGCCCCACCGGTCTCGCCCGCGATCTGGGCGATGGCGTCCAGCAGCGCCTCCCGTGATTCCGCGGTCGTCCGACCGTCACACAACAGTTCCTCGTGGCTGACCTTGATCACCGAAGCACCGCCCGCGATGACCGCGGCGAGCAGCTCACCGGACAGATCGGCGACGACCGTGCACTGGTTTGCGACCAGGTCGGCGGCCAGCCGCCGATACACCTCGCTGGGAACAACCTCACCGCGGCCGGGGCCGCCGAGCACGCACAAACCGGAATCGAGAGCCGCGGTGAGCGTCGCGCCATAGAGCTCATCGAGCTCGTGGCGCGACAGCGTTCCGGGTTCCATCGCCGCGTATTCCTCACGCGTGCCTGACCGGTCGTGCACGTAGCCACCATTGGACGACGCACAGAGGACCTCGTGAACCTCGAGGTTCCTCATCCGCGAGCAGACACCGGACGACCCGACCGGTCTCGCCGCCGAACGTCGCGCACAGCGTGACGTCGACGCCCAGCTCGGCCAAGAGCCGGGCGATCCAGAACCCCTGGCCGCCAGCGTGGAGGTGCAGCTCCGTACCGGTGTCGGCCTCCTCAACCGTCACTGTGAGCATCGGGACCGGAGTGAACACACACGCCTGAGGCAACGACACCCCCGTGATCCGGCTTGACTCGTCCCGTGGCTCCTACCCTGACCTCTCCGTCAATCAACCGCTCCACGACGAGCGACACCGTGGGTGGGATCGGTGACGAAGCCCTCCTAACTTTGTCCGATCGGTGCGGCGCGCTACGAGGCTGACGATGTCGCCCGAGGGTGCGGCTGCACGGTGAGCACTCTTGGCGTTAGGAGCCTGAGGTCTCCTCGGCCTCTTCACCGTGCACGACTTGTTCGGCGACATAGACGAGCTTGATGTTGAGCCGCTGCGAGGCTCGACGCAGGATGTCGAACGCTCTGTCGTCGTCGACGTTCGAGCGGGCCATAAGGATGCCCTTGGCCTGGCCGATCAAGTCGCGGCTCGCGACCTTTGATTCGAGCTGCCCCTCCCGTCGAGCGGCGGACATCGCGACAGCGGCGTGAGCGGCGAACACGGCTGCCAGGGCGACATCGGTGTCGTCGAAGGCGTCTCGCTTGGTCGAGTAGAGGTTGAGGGCGCCCATCGTGTCCGCCTCGACGAAGAGCCGAAGCGCCAGGACGCTGAGGACGCCTGTCGCCCCGTGTGCCCTGGTCGAGAACTGCGGCCAGCGAGCCTCCGCTGCGAGGTCACCGGTCTGGAAGATCTCGTGATCTTTGATGGCGTCCAGGCACGGTCCCTCGTCGACCTCGGACTGGATCGCGTCGACGGTGCGGGGCACGTCACCGCTCGACGCCGGCGAGGTGATCTTCCGGCGCTCGACCAGCGAGATGCCGGCGAATTCGCAACCGTCGAGGTGTTCAACGGCCAGGTTGACGATTTTCCCCAAGATCGCTTCGAGGTTCTCGTGAGCCGCGAGGGAACGGGCGACATCCCCGAACATCTCGGCGACGGTGACGATATCGTCGGCGGCCTCAGGTGCCATAGTCCGATGGTAGGCCAGCGTCGAGTGCTGACTGAGCAGAGCGAAACGGGCGAAACTCCGGCTCGGTGGATGTCGTCACCGTGTCTTCCGGTCCGGCGATCGCCGCCGCTGGGGAGCTCGACATCGCGACCAGCGGCCGGGATCTGCCGACGATCGGGTGGTCAGCGCCGGCGACGACATCGTCATCGATATGCGCGCCGTGACCTTCCTCGACTCGAGCGGTCTCGTCGTGATCGCCGACGCCTTGCGCGAAGGCAACAGATCGAGCTGCGGACGCCATCGACCACGTGCGCGCGGGTGCTGAAGATCGCGGTCTCTACGAGCGAGTCACCGGGAGATGACGGCGCGATCGTCGTTCCAGATGAGCGTCGCCAGCGACGGCTCGCAGCGGTGATCGCCGAGCTGGCGCTTCCAAACGCGGCCTCGCGTGTCTTCAGAAATCTGTAGGCCTCCCGGAAGCGTCGATCCGGTCGGCATTGGTTCGCGCAGCAGGTGGCTCGGTGAGTGCCGGATGAGCGAGTCGTACGCGGCGAGGATGACGAGGGTGCTACCTTGGGCGGATCGCTCGACTTGACCCATCAGGGAGTGCGACGCTCAAGCCTTAGGGGCTCGTCACGCGCCAGCGTCGAACGTCCCAACGATTACGAATCCCAGGCACTCACGGCTTGGGGGTTCCGTCCGATGACACCGGTTTCGATGTCCGTATCGCCGACATCGACGGCCAGATCGTCGTCGCGGTACGGGGCGAGATCGATCTGTCCACCGATCAGCGGCTGTGGCGGGCCATCGACGAGGCATCATCTCGCAGCCGCCGGCTCGTGATCGATCTCAGCGAGACCACCTTCATCGACTCCAGCGGCTTGGCGGTCCTGGTCCGGGCCTATCGCCATCTCGGGCAGAAGCGAGAAGCGGTCGTGTTTCGGGCGCCTAGCCCGACTGCGCGGAAGGTCCTCGGAATCAGCGGCCTCGACCGACTCGTCACCGTCGAGGACCCCCCGCGACAACCCGATGACCGACGAGCGCCGTGACCCGCCCACTACGACACCAAGGACGTGACACAAGCCAGTGGTTGAAAAGCAGCAGCACGGATCCGGCACGGCACTCGTGAGATTCCGGCTCCCACCCGAAGTAACGGCCGAGAGCGCGTGCGTGGCGGGCGAGTTCAACGGCTGGTCGACCTCGTCGCACAAGATGTCACGAGACGACAACGGGTTCGTCACCGTCATCCCCCTCGAAACCGGCCGGACGTATCGATTCCGCTATCTGGTCGACGGCCGGCGCTGGGAGAACGACTGGGCCGCCGACGCCTACCTCCCGAACGAGTTCGGTGGCAACGACTCAGTGATCGATCTCACCGACGGACCCCACTAGGGACCCGACGGGAGAGAGGACCATGTCGTCGAAGTCGCGAGGCCCTCGAGGACAAGGGCGTTCACCGTCGTCGTCCAGCGCGTTCGTTTCGAGGCGCTACTCGACACGATCGCACGCCGCAACCTCTAGTCCGGCCGTTCCCGCGCCGGCAGCCACCCCGCACCTACCCGCCAGGTGCGGCGCGGTGGCTGCCGGTCCGGGTCCATCCGGGCCACATCGGCACGACCACGACCTTGGAGGTCCGCCATGCCGACACCGAAGATCGGGGCAACCATCCCCGACAACATCCCCGCCAGCGAGGGACACCTCGCTCGCCTCGCCGCCCAGTTTGCCCGGCCGACCCGCACACCGCGGGCCGACATCGAGCAGCGCATCGACATGTCCAGCTGACGTTAGTAACAAGAAGCAGTACAAGGGGCGGGTGGCCAAGATCGCGAGCTCCCCGGATGCCTCCAAGCACAGCGGCACCACCGCCCAGCACAAGGCAGTCGGCCGCAAGGCGGCAAGGCCGCCGCCAGGAGTCTTGACAGCCACGATCCAACTCAACGAAGGAGACAGCTATGGCCCAGAGCATCCGCGAGGTAATGACCCCCAACCCGACCGTCTATTCGGCGACCACCAGCGTCGCCGACGCCGCACGGGTGATGCGCGACACCGATATCGGTGACGTGCTCGTCGAACGCGACGGCGCACTCTGCGGCATCGTCACCGACCGCGACATCGTCGTGCGAGCTGTCGCCGAGGACCACAACGCGACCGAGGTGCACCTGGGTGACATCTGCAGCCGTGACCTGGCCACGCTCGCGCCCGACGACAGCGTCGAGGACGCCATCCTGCTCATGCGTGACAAGGCGCTTCGGCGCCTGCCGATCTGCGAAGGCGGGCGAGCCGTTGGTGTGGTCTCCATCGGCGATCTCGCCATCGAACGCGACAGCGACTCCGCGCTCGCCGACATCTGCGCCGCGCAACCCAACACGTGACCGCCACGCCTACAGCCACAGTCGTCCCGCCTCGACCACCCGATCCGATCGAACCGCTCGGACCTGACCCCGAGCCCCCCATCCAACCCAGACCGGAGCCCCAACCGGTGGTGCCGGACCCAGAAAGACCGGTTCCCATCGAACCCCCATTTTCGTTGGCCGCATCTCGACACGGGACTGCATGGCTGGCAAGAGACCTACATGTAGAACGCGTACCGGGTGGCGATGGCGTCGCCTGGAGGAACGTGCTTCAGGATCGACCCGACCCTCTGAGCCGTCCGCAACGTAAGCGGATCTCGCTCATCGAGCTGAGCGTTGTTCCAGTTCATCTTCGATAGCGCCAGCACTTCGGATCCGGCACCACGCAGGTCGACAGCCGAGACCGGACGGAGCAGCAGCGGCGAGGGCACGTACATGCCGGGGTAGGTACGGAAGAACGGAATCGACCCCCTCGTGTACAGGACGAGTGCGTCGGGTTGGAGCTCGAGCGCCGTGCCTCGGAGCGGCGGGAGCTGGCCGTTACGGAACAGACGAGGAGGCCAAGACTTTCATCCGGGAGCCGCTCGCGCCCCGTTCGCTCGGCGATGGTTCCCGACGCCCAGCGCGCCGTCATGAGTGCGCCCAATCGGCGTCTTGCGCACGTCGTTCTGTACGGACGAACCGACCATGGCGGCGATCCGTCTGATCTGTCGCGCTAGCGCTAGCGGACCGTCGACTCCTCTGCCCAGACGCTCTTGACCCGCTCGTGGTTCTGCGGGACGGCGACGCGGGCTGGCGACCGTCGCCGTCTACGTAGACGACCCGGGACTCTCCTGCCCGTCAGGCCGACGTCCTGTCGCGTCGGGCTCGCTGGGGGCCCGAGCCTTGGCCGCACGGGGTCGGATCTCGTACCCGCAGACGTAGGCGCCCGCCATCTTGTGCGCGACCCGTTCGATCTCCGTCTCGGGGAGCACTTCCCGGAGGAACTCAAGTTCCGTGGCGCAGGCCTGACCGTACCGGGACGCCACTGCCCAGATGGCGCAGCTGTGCAGGGTCATCCGGTAGCTGCCGTCGGCAAGCTTGTCGAAGTCGGCCAGATACCCCTCGCCGTCGAGGATCTTGGCCAGGACCGCCACCTGCTCGTCGAGGCTCTTGCCGGCCAGCTGGTCTCGGGCCTGCTCGACACGCCGCCGTCGGCGCCGCTCGAAGACGCGGGAGATGAGCTCGGGGTCTTCCTCCTCGATGTGGCCGAGCAGCTCGACCGAGAGGTCGCCGGAGGATCTGGAGAACAGGGCCTCGCCCAGGTCGGTGCTGTGGTAGAGATCGGCGGGCCGCCCGGGCCGACCCCTTTCCTGACGGGAGGCGACCAGGCCGGCCGACTTGAGCGCGGCCAGGTGTTGGCGGACAGCGCTCGGCGTAATCCCCAGGGCCTCCGCCAGCTCGTCTGCTGACGCCTCCCCTCGCCTCTTGAGGGCGACGAAGACGTGCCGCTGCGCCGACGACAGGTCGGTCATGGCCACAGATGCGTTCTCCACGGCCTCAGTTTACCCGCCCGTAAGGCTCAAAGCCAGATTGACAAGTTGGAACTTGTAGAACGACGCTACGAGCGGGTAGCCTCCGACCGACAAGGAGACGTTGATGAGCGCCACCGTGATCACAAGGCACAGCACGATGGGCGAGGTCCTGGAGGCGTACCCGAGCTCGGAGGGGGCGCGATGACCGACGTATCGAGCGACGTCCGCGAGCTGGCCGCCCGGGAGTACCAGTACGGCTTCGTCACCGACCTCGAGACCGACGTCGCCCCCCGGGGGCTGAACGAGGACGTCATCCGGCTGATCTCGGCCAAGAAGAACGAGCCGGACTGGCTCCTCGAGTGGCGCCTGCGGTCGTACCGCCACTGGCTCACGCTGGAGGAGCCCCGCT
>CAYSAC010000111.1:0-9136 GCA_964428815.1 uncultured Acidimicrobiaceae bacterium
TCGCCATCGGCGCGCCGTTGATCCTCGGTGAGATGGGCGGGCTCATGATGAAGCCCTCAGCGGAGATCATCCGCACCTACGGCATCCCGAAGCACGTGATCGCGGAGGCCTACGACGACAACCCCGAGTGGCAGGAGGGCGCGGCCGTCGCGCTGCGCAAGGTCCGCGTGCTCTGCCGCGAGCTGGGCCTCATCCGCACGCCGATCACGAGGGCGCTGTGGAAGCGCAGCAAGATCTGGATGGACGACTGAGTTCCTAGCTCCACGCCCACACAGGCTGCTCGTAGTGCGCGACGCGCGTCTGCCTGCCGTGCAGGGCAACCTCGGCGAACTGGTGCAGCACGGCCGCCGTCGGCGCGTGGATGAGGTCGTCGCCGATCGCAACCTGGATCACCGGCCGGTCGCTCTCCTCGATCGCGACAAAGCGTGGTGAGTCCTCGCGAGCGAGCTCGGACAAGGGGATGCGGTAGACGGCCGCGACCTCGCCCGGGTCGAGCTGCAGGTCGCTGGCGGCACCGCCCCACACGACCACAGGCGTGATGCAGTAGCCGGACCGGGTGCAGTAGTCGTCCAGGCGGCCGAGGACCTCCGATCGGGGGAGTCGGAGGCCGACCTCCTCGTCGAGCTCGCGCAGCACGGCGATCTCCGGTGTCTCGTCCTCGTCGAGGCGCCCGCCCGGCAGCGCCCACTGGCCGGGGTGGGAGCGCAGCCTGGTCGCACGGCGCGTCAGGAGGAACGAAGGCGTGGTCCCGTCATCGCCATCGACGACCGCGATCGCGACCGCGGCGCGGCGCAGCGCGGCGTCCTCCCGGCGCTCCTCATGGGTGAAGCCGCGCAGACGGCTCGCGATCTCCGACCGCAGCGCGGGACCAGCGTCCATCGCCCGTACGGTAGGGCCCTTGTACCGTACGGGCCGCAACGGCAAGCCTCCGTAGCTCAGGTGGATAGAGCGGCTGCCTTCTAAGCAGCGGGCCGTAGGTTCGAGTCCTACCGGAGGCGCCGAGATGATCATCGATCCCGACGACAGCGCGGCAGGCGCGGCGGCCGAGGACGCGCCAAGGGTGAACAAGTTCACCTACCACGAGTTCCTCAACGACCCAACCCCACGACGACTGCGCCAGCTGCCCTCGCTGATCCGAACCGCGTTCGTGATCGTGTGGCGGTCCGCGCCCCGGCAACTAGCGGCCTCCATCGCATGCCAGCTCATCAGCGCCGGCGCGATCGCCGTGCAGCTCGTCGTCATGCGCGATCTGCTCAGCCACCTCCTCGGCGGTGGCAGCAGCGACTTCTCGAGTCTGCTACCGGACATGATCGTCCTCGCCATCGTCAGTGCCACGATGTCGGTCAGCAACGTCCTGCTCGACGCGCAGCAGCGGGTGCTCGGGCAGCTCGTGGCGATGTACACGACCGATCAGGTCGTCCGGACCGCGACGAGCGTCGACCTCGTGACCTACGAGTCACCGACCTTCCATGATCGGCTGCAGCGGGCCCAGCTCAGCGCCGGATCGCGGCCGACGCAGCTCGCGTACGGGCTCCTCGGCATGGCAGGCGGGCTGTTTGCCGTCGCTGGGATCGCCGTCGCGCTGCTCCTGGTGCAGCCGCTCTTCTGCTTGCTCATCTTCGTGGCCTTCGTGCCCGCGTGGCTCGCGACCAACCGTGCGGGTCGCCTGGCCTACCGCTTCTCGGTCGAGCAGACCGAGCTCGAGCGCCGGCGGTGGTACCTGTTCGGCGTCCTGACGCGGAAGCAGGAGGCGCAGGAGGTACGAGCGTTCGAGCTGAACGGGTTCCTCGGCCACCGGCACCACGAGCTGTTCGAGGCCTTCATCGAGAACCTGCGTACCCTGCTCCGCAAGCGCATGACGGTGGCGCTCATCGGACAGCTCGCGACCGCGATCCTGACCGCGCTCGCAGTCGGCGTGCTCGTCTGGTTCGTCACGAGCGGGCGCATGTCGCTGTCCGCGGCAGGCACCGCCGCCGGGGCGATGATCCTGCTCAGTGGCAGGCTCCGGGGCTTCGCCGGCAGCGCCAGCAGCCTCTACGAGGGCTCGCTCTACCTCGACGACTACGCGTCGTTCGTCGAGGTCGCGTCGAAGGTCGAAGCCGACCGGGCGACCGGGGTCGTGCCGCTCGAGCTCAACGAGCTGCGGGCTGATCACGTCAGCTTCGTCTATCCGAGCCGGTCGGAGCCGAGCCTCGTCGACGCGTCGCTCGTCGTCCGGCCCGGTGAGGTGGTCGCGCTCGTGGGCGAGAACGGCTCCGGGAAGACGACCTTCGCCAAGCTCCTTGCCGGGCTCTACACCCCAGCCTCCGGCTCGATCATGTGGGACGGCGCGGACATCTCCTCATTCGACCCGTCGAGCTTCCGCGAGCGCGTCGCAGTGATCTTCCAGGACTTCATCCGCTACCACCTGAGCGCGCGCGAGAACATCGCCATGGGCGACCACCGGCGCTTCGACGACATGGATGCCATCGTGACGGCGGCGCGCGCCGCTGGTCTCCACGAGACGCTCACGTCGCTCGAGCACGGCTATGAGACGCTGCTCGGTCCCGAGTTCTACGGCGGCAGCGACATCTCCGGTGGCCAGTGGCAGCGCGTCGCGCTGGCCCGAGCGTTCTTTCGCCAGGCCCCGATCGTGATCCTCGACGAGCCGACCGCAGCTCTCGATCCGCGCGCCGAGGCCGCGCTCTACGAGAGCATGCGCGAGCTGTTCGCCGGCCGGGGCGTCGTGCTCATCTCCCATCGCTTCGGATCGGTGCGGGGTGCCGACCGCATCTACGTCTTGCACGAAGGCCGCGTCGTCGAATCAGGTAACCATGAGGACCTGATGGCGAGACACGGGTACTACGCGGAGCTGTTCACGCTTCAGGCCAGCCGGTACCTGGACTGACATGACACGGCCCGCACCTCGTAGGCGTCTCGTCGACACCGCGCTGCGCACCATGCGGCTCCCCGCCAAGCTGGCGACCGGCAGCCGAATCGTCCTCAACGGGCTGTGGCTCGGCGTCCTCTCCGACGCGGAGCTCGCGGCGATCGACCAGCGCTACTACGAGGACGCGGGCCAGTACAGGACGGCGGCGTGGAACGAGCGCGGTCTCTTCGAGTGGGAGCAGCGGTTGGTGGACGAGCACTTCGCTCAGTGCGAACGCGTGGTCGTCCTCGCTGCAGGAGGCGGCCGAGAGGTGCTAGCGCTGCTCCAACAAGGCTTCGACGTCATCGGCTACGAATCGCACCCCGATCTCGTCGGGTTCGCCCAGGACCTCCTCGAGACCCGGGGTCATCCCGGTCGCCTGCACCCGTCGGCACGGGACGCCTTTCCGGTCGACGCGGGTCCGTGCGATGGGATGGTCGTCGGTTGGGGGGCGTACTCGCTCATGCAAGCTCGGCACCGACGAGTCGCGCTCCTGTCGAATGCGTCGGAACATCTGTCCGCGCGAGGTCCGGTGCTGCTCTCGTTCTTCGAGCGCACCGTCGCCGATCGCGAGGTGCGATGGACGAGCAGGATCGCGAACGGCCTGCGACGGGTGCGCCGTGCCGAGGCGGTCGAGCTGGGCGACACCTTCGCGCCCAACTTCGTCCACGTGTTCACACGCGGGGAGCTGGCTGCCGAGGTCGAGGCCGCTGGACTCCACCTGGTGTCGTACTGGACGACGGGCGAGGTCGACCGGACGACGCGCTACGCGTGCGCGGTCGTCCGGAAGCGATGACCACATCCGGCGCTCCGACGTCGGAGTTGGCGCCGGCGCCGATCGAGGTGCTCGCCAACCTCCTGCTCGGTCCCATTCGAGCGGCGCCGCGGTTGCCACGAGGCGACGGCGCTCCCGTTCGGCAGGCGCTGGAGCAGGCGATGCTGCCCGCGCTGCTCCGACCTCCGTGCTTCGTCAGCTTCTCGGGAGGCCGAGATTCGAGCGCCGTGCTCGCGACGGCCGTCGATGTCGCTCGCCGGCACGGGCTTGCGGCACCGATCCCCGCGACGATGCGGTTCCCGGACGCCCCGCGGGCTGAGGAGTCCTCATGGCAGGAGCTCGTGCTCGGGCACCTCGGCATCCAGGAGCACGAGGTGATCGAGCTCCACGATGAGCTCGACGCGCTCGGTCCAATCGCGACCGACATCCTGCGCCGGAATGGGCTGCGCTGGCCGGGCAACGCCTACATGCACGTCCCGATCTTCGAGGTGGCGAGCGGTGGGTCGCTGCTCACAGGAACTGGTGGCGACGAGCTGCTCGACACCAAGGCGTCCCGGTTCGTGCTGGCCGCCTGGCGGCAGGTTCGCCCACGGCCACGGGATCTCGTCTCGGCCGCATTCGCGCTCTCGCCTCGCCGGCTCCGTGCCGGTGTCTGGCGGCGACGACGCGCGGCACCGCCGAGCGGCTGGCTGACGCCGCGCGGCGCGAGCGTCGTGACGGAGGCGCTCGCCTGGGAGGACGCAGGCTGGCCGAACCGGTGGGAGGCCGCCGTGCGGCACTGGTACCGGAGCCGTGCGTTCGTGGCGCTGCGCGACTGCCTGCCGACGGTGGCCGGCCAGTGGGACGTCAACGTCGTGAACCCGTTCCTCGACACGGGCGTGCTCTCCGCGCTGGCACGCGCCGGCGGGGCGACAGGCTTCCTGAGCAGGGACGTGGCCATGGCGCACCTGTTCGGTGACCTGTTGCCGCACGCGCTGCTCACCCGCCCCACGAAGGCATCCTTCGGAGGCTCGGTCTGGGGCCCGGCCACCCGGGCCTTCGCGACGGGTTGGCGCGGCGAGGGCGTCGATCCCCGCGACGTCGACGTCGCGGCGCTGCGGGCCGAGTGGCTGCGCGCGGAGCCGAGCTTCGTCACGATCCTCCTCCTGCAGGCGGCGTGGCTCGATGCCAACGGTGGTCAAGCTCAGGAGAGCGCGGCGAGCAGCTGAGCGACGGCTGTACTTGCGCCCTCCAACGACTGGGGCCTGGTGAAGCGCACGGTCGGCAGGGTGGCCAGCTCGAGGAGCGCGATCCCGTCCGTCGTGTCCGGCAGGAAGACGAGGTGCTCGAAGAGCGCTGTCAGCCGGTCCTCGGGTCGCATCGGCTCGACGGCGACGTTCGTCCCCCAGGCCAGGTGGACGAGGCCACCGAGCTGCACCTCTGGAGGTCCGGCCGCCGGGCGGAGCCGCCAGCGCCGCCGCCCGCCGACGGTGCGCACCTCCTCGCCACCGAGCAGCGTGGCAGGGTCGTCCCGGAGATCGACGCACCTCGGACCGGAGAACAGCGTCTGGCCGTCGAGGACCAGCAGGTCATCCGACAGGACCTGAGCGCCCTCGCGGTGCACGAGGCCGAGGGTCGAGCTCTTGCCCGCCTCCTTTGCGCCGAGCACCCCCCAGCACACCCCCTCGCGGAGGAACGCGCCGCCGTGAAGCACCTGGCGGCCGAGCCAACGGTTGGCGGCTGCGGAGGGAAGGCCGAGGTACGGGTGGGCCAGCCCGTCGTCGTCGACCCGCTCTCGCGTCCTTACCCGCACGGTCATCGTCGAGCGGACCAGCTCAACGGACTCCTCGGCCGTGAGCCACAGCTCCGCCGCACCATCGTCGAACCGCATCTCACCTGGCCGGTGGCCGTTTCCGGCCGGATCGTCGACATGGATCATCTCCCGGACGACTCGGACGCGAGGCGATCCTGCCGGTAGCTGCACCAAGATCTCGCTTGGCGCATCGAAGCCGGTCATCTCGAGCCCGTACATCCCCCAGGTCAACTGCTTGTCGGGCACGTGGCCACCTCAGGGCGTTCCAATCCGTTGACGGTCCGGTCGGATAGGACTATTCTGATCGGATTGGTCATCCAACCTGGGGAGAGAAAGGCCATGGCGACACACTACGAGGGCCCGCAGATCCGTGATCTCGGGTCCCTGCGCGAGCTGACGCTGCAGCAGTTCAACAAGATCGGGCCGACGCCCGACCTCGTCACGCAGGTCAACCCTGACGTTGTCGGGAGTTTCATCCCGATCTGATCCCGGCCTCAACCGAATCGTCCGACGCCCCGGAACGCCGGGGCGTCGTGCGCGCCCGTGCACGGGTCGCGATCTGCATCCTCGCCGCCTGGCTGCTGGCCTGCGGGGCGGGTGACGACCTCACGGGCGATCAGCAGGTGTGCGGCGCCGTGGGCGGGGTGCTCGACCGGCTCGCCGGCGCCGACGACCCGGCCACGGTGAGCGCCGCGCTCGAGGGGTTCCGCCAGGTGGCCGACGAGGCGAGCGAGGCCGACCTGCAGCAGGCCAGCCAGCGCCTGCTCGTCGCAGCGGACGACCTCGGAAAGGACAACACGACCGGGGTCGGGCCCGATGTGGCGACCGCCATCTTCGAGGTGACGGCCGCCTGCGACGTGATCGGCCACCCCGTCCTCGGGGAGGACTGACATGGAGCTCGACCAGATGATGCGAACGACCCCAGCGACCCGTGACTTCACCGACGCGCCGGTCGCGCCGGAGGTCCTCCATCGGATCCTCGACCGGGCGCGCTTCGCGCCGAGCGGCGGCAACCGCCAGCCCTGGCACGTGATCGTCGTCGAGGACGCGGCGCTCCGGCGCGAGGTCCGCGACCTGTACGTGCTCGGATGGCGGGAGTACGTCGCCCTGGGACAGCGAGAGCAGCGCGACGCTGCCGTCGAGCGCATCGCGGACCGCGTCGGATGACGGTCCCTCGACCGGGTCGCTGGCCACGATCCGCAGTTCGAGCCCCCGTCGCGCGGGCAGGCCCTCGAGCGCGTAGCGGTCGGTGGGAAAGTTGTCGTCGTCGGTGACGATGGTGCGGCGGTCGGCACGGGAGTCGAGCGCGGCGGCCGCCGCCTTGTAGAGGTCGATCGTGGTGGAGTCCCCGAGGACCACCTCGCCCGACCGGGCGCCGAGCAGCGCCTCCCCGAGGGCGTCGCCGACGCCGGTGGGCAGGTCGATCCAGTCCTCCCAGGACCGCACGAGGCCCCGGCCCCACTCGTCCTCGCCCACCGCTTGGAGGCGCTGTCGGGTCCGGCGGGGTAGGCGGCCGAGCGAGTTGCCGTCGAGGTCGGTGACCCAGCGGGTCGACCGCGTCGAGGGCCTCGGCGTGGGCCCGCTCGGCGATGTGGGCCTCAGGCGGGGCCTCAGGCGGCGTGGCGACCGGTCCGCCGCAGGGCGAGGCCAGCGGCCAGCACGACCATGCCGGCACCGATCATCGAGTCGCCGCCGGTGTCCGCGATCCCGTCGTCGGCCCCTCCCGCGCCGCCCGCGCCCAGGCCGCTGCCCGCGGAGGTGGAGGTCGTGGCGCCGGGCGCCGTCGTGGTGGTGGTGCTCGGCGCCGAGGTCGTCGTCGCCCCAGGCGCGCTGGTCGCCGTCGTCGAACTGCCGGCGGCCGGGGCCGTCGAGGAGGTCGTGGACGACGGCGCGGTAGCCGTCGTGCTGGCACCGCCGCCGGTCCCGGCCTGCTCGTCGTCGCCGATGTCGCCGGGCTGCGCGATCGCGAGCACGGCGCCAACGGCGAACAGCAGGCCAGCGGCGGCCAGCAGCAGGCGTTCTCGAGCGTTCAGGGGGTCCTCACATCGGTCAGGGGGCTGGAGCGGGTGACGGGAATCGAACCCGCATCACCTGCTTGGAAGGCAGGAGCTCTGGCCATTGAGCTACACCCGCAGTCCCGGCGAACCTAGCGGCCGCCAGCGGCTGCACCCAACATGGCTTCTGGTCGGGGAGGGGGGATTTGAACCCCCGACCTCCTGCTCCCAAAGCAGGTGCGCTACCACTGCGCCACTCCCCGGACGCGGTCACGCTAGTGAGCTAAGGCGCTGTGGTCGGCGGGAGGCGGACATCCCGTCGATCCTAGGGGGCGCCGGTGCCCCTTTCGGGGATCAACCAGTCTGCATCTCAGGTCGGGGGAACGGACCGGCACCACTACACTCGGCACCCGCATGAGGTCCTCCGTCGCACCCCTCGAGGGGAACAAGGTCAAGCTCAGCGTCGAGGTCGACGAGCAGGAGTTCGAGCGGGCGGTCGATGCTGCGTTCAAGCGGATCGCCAAGGAGGTCCGCATCCCGGGCTTCCGGCCCGGCAAGGCACCACGCAAGCTGCTCGAGGCTCGGCTCGGCTCCGGCATGGCTCGCGACGAGGCGCTGCGCGAGGCGCTGCCGACCTACTACGCCGACGCCGTGCGCGAGCACGAGGTCGACGTCATCGCCGCGCCGGAGATCGACATCACCGGAGGTGCAGAGGACGGGCCGGTCGCCTTCGACGCCGTCGTCGAGGTGCGTCCCCAGGTCGAGGTCCCTGGCTACGGCAGCCTGCGAGTGACCCTCGAGCCGCCCGCGGTGACCGACGAGGAGGTCGACGCGCAGATCGACCGCATGCGCCAGGTCGACGGCGAGCTCGCGGTGGTCGACCGGCCGGCCCGGGAGGGCGACAGCGTGTCGATCGACATCGCCGGCACCGTTGGCGGCGAGCCCCAGTCCGGCCTGACCGCGGACGACTACCTCTACGAGCTCGGGTCGGGGACGGTTGTCCCCGAGCTCGACGAGCAGCTCGTTGGCGCCAAGGTCGGCGACATCATCGAGTTCACCGCAGAGCACCCCGACCCCGACGAGGACGAGATCACGTTCCGCATCCTGGTCAAGGACGTGAAGGAGAAGGTCCTGCCGGAGGTCACCGACGAGTGGGTGGCGGACGCATCCGACTTCGCCACCGTCGCCGAGCTGCGGGCCAGCCTCACCGAGCGGATGCTCACCGTGCGCAAGGCGCAGGCGCAGATGGCGTTGCGGGAAGAGGCCGCCAGCGCGCTCGCCGCGCTGGTCGACACCGAGCTGCCAGAAGCGCTCGTGACGAGCGAGATGCAGCAGCGGCTGCACGACCTCGGGCTGCGGTTGCAGGCCCAGGGCATCGGACTCGAGCAGTGGCTCCAGATGTCCGGCAAGGGACCTGACGAGATCACCGCGGAGCTCCGCGAGACCGCGACCCAAGCGGTCAAGGTCGACCTTGCGCTGCGCGCCGTGGCCGACGCCGAGGGCATCGAGTCCACCGACGGCGACCTCGAGGACGAGCTGGCTCAGGTGGCTCAGCGCGTGGGTGAGGACCTCGCCGTCGTAAGGGATCGGTTCGAGCGCGCTGATCAGGTCGGGGCGGTACGCTCCGACATCAGGAAGCGCAAGGCGCTCGACTGGCTCCTCGAGCG
>CAYSAC010000112.1:0-8903 GCA_964428815.1 uncultured Acidimicrobiaceae bacterium
CCTCGGCGCCGACGGCACCGTGGGCGCCAACAAGGGGTCGATCAAGATCATCGGCGAGTCCACCGACCTCTTCGCCCAGGGGTACTTCGTCTACGACTCCAAGAAGTCAGGCTCGGTCACGGTGTCCCACCTGCGCTTCGGGCCCGACCCGATCCGGTCGACCTACCTGATCGACGACGCCGACTTCGTGGCCTGCCACCAGTTTGGCCTCCTCGAGAAGGTGCGGGTCCTCGACCGAGCCCGCCCTGGCGCCACGTTCCTGCTCAACAGCCCGTTCGGGCCGGAGGAGGTGTGGGATCAGCTGCCGCGGGAGGTACAGCAGCAGCTGATCGACAAGGGCATCGACCTCTGGGTGATCGACGCCGACCGGGTGGCGGCGGCGGTGGGGATGGGCAACCGGATCAACACCGTGATGCAGCCGTGCTTCTTCCAGCTCTCCGGGGTCCTCCCGGCGAGCGAGGCGATCGCCCGGATCAAGACCTCCGTCGAGGCTGCCTACGGGCGGCGGGGCCGTGCGGTGGTCGATCGAAACTTCGCGGCCATCGACGCCGCCCTCGCCGAGCTCCACCACGTGGCGATCCCCACCGAGGCGCGGGGCGACCGGTCCATGGCCATGACCCTCCCCGATGACGCGCCCGACTTCGTCACGCGGGTCACGGCCCGGCTGCTGGCCGGCGATGGAGACCTCCTCCCTGTGAGCGCCCTACCGGTCGACGGCACCTTCCCGATCGGCACCGCCACCTACGAGAAGCGCGCCATCGCCCGGGAGATCCCGATCTGGGATCCGGACATCTGCATCGACTGCGGGAAGTGCGCCATCGTCTGCCCACACGCCACGATCCGCATGAAGGTCTTCCCGCCCGAGGCGCTGGTCGAGGCCCCGGACGACTTCCTCAGCAAGGACTTCCGCTCCAAGGACCTGACGGGCCACCGGCTCACGATCCAGGTGGCGCCCGACGACTGCACCGGGTGCGGTGTCTGCGTCGACGTGTGCCCGGCGAAGAGCAAGACCGAGGTCGGGCACAAGGCCATCAACATGGAGCCGGCCCCCGAGCACCGCGACCTCGAGCGTCGGCGCTGGGAGGCGTTCCTCGCCATCCCGCCGCTCGACCGCTCGTTGCTGCCGCACGACTCGGTGAAGGGCTCCCAGGTGCTCGAGCCGCTGTTCGAGTTCTCCGGCGCCTGCGCCGGCTGCGGCGAGACGCCCTACATCAAGCTCGCCACGCAGCTCTTCGGCGACCGCATGCTCGTGGCCAACGCCACCGGCTGCTCGTCCATCTACGGCGCCAACCTCCCCACCACACCGTGGACCAGCAATGCGCAAGGGCGAGGCCCGGCGTGGAGCAACTCCCTGTTCGAGGACAACGCCGAGTTCGGCCTCGGCATGCGCCTGGGCCTCGACGCCCAGGGCCGCCACGCCCGCACCTTGCTGACCCGGCTGGCCCCGCAGCTCGGCGCCGAGCTCGTGGGCGCCCTCCTCGACAACCCCCAGGACACCGAGGAGCAGGTGGCCGAGCAGCGCCGGCACGTCGAGCGCCTCCAGGCGGCGCTGCGCGACCTCGGCGCCGCGGGAGGCGATGACGCAGATCGCCTCGCCACCGTGGCGGGCAACCTCGTGCGCCAAGGCGTTTGGCTCATCGGCGGCGACGGCTGGGCCTACGACATCGGCTTCGGTGGACTCGATCACGTGCTGTCGTCGGGCCGGAACCTCAACATCCTCGTGCTCGACACCGAGGTGTACTCGAACACCGGTGGGCAGGCCTCGAAGGCCACGCCCCGTGGGGCTGTGGCCAAGTTCGCGGCGGCCGGAAAGGGCACCGGCAAGAAGGACCTGGGCGCCATCGCCCTCGCCTACGGGAACGTGTACGTCGCCCAGATCTCGATGGGGGCCAACGAGCTGCAGGCCACCAAGGCGCTCCTCGAGGCGGACGCCTGGCCGGGGCCCTCGCTCGTGATCGCGTACAGCACCTGCATCGCCCACGGCATCGACATGTCCACGTCCATGTCGCACCAGAAGGACGCCGTGAAGAGCGGCTACTGGCCGCTCTACCGGTTCCACCCGAGCGAGATCGACGACGGCCAGCCCTTCAAGCTCGACTCGCACACGCCGACCATCCCCGTGCGCGACTTTGTGGCCACCGAGGCGCGCTTCGCCATCCTCCAGCGCACCGACCCGGAGCGGGCCGCCGAGCTGGCCGACCTCCTGCAGGGCGACGCCGACGAACGGTGGCGGTACTACGAGCAGCTGGCGGCCATGCACCGCACGGTCCCGAGCGTGCACGTGCCTGACCCGGTGCTCCGCCACGCGGAGGAGGAGGAACGATGATCGACCTGCGCACGCGGTACCTCGGCCTCGACCTCTCCTCGCCGATCGTCGCCTCCGCCTCCCCGGTCACGGGGGACCCCGCCACGGCCCGCCTCGTGGAGGAGTCGGGCGCGTCGGCGCTCGTGCTGCCGTCGCTGTTCGAGGAGGAGATCCTCCACGAGGAGATCGAGCTCAACCGCGCCCTCGAGGCGGGCACGGGGCACGTCGCCGAAGCGCTCGACTACTTCCCGAACATCGACTCCTTCGCGGGTGTGGGCGACCGCTACCTCGCCCGCCTCGAGGCCATCAAGGCGCAGGGGTCCGTGCCGGTGATCGCCAGCCTCAACGCGTCGAGCACGGGGAGCTGGTCGAGCTACGCCACGCTGCTCGAGTCCGCCGGGGCCGATGCCCTGGAGCTGAACCTCTACCACGTGGCCGCTGACCCCCGCCGCACGGGCACCGAGGTGGAGGCGATCGACCTGGAGATCGTGCAGAGCGTGCGATCGTCGCTCGGCATCCCGCTGGCTGTGAAGCTCAGCCCCTACTACTCGTCGATGGCGGCGTTCGCCCAGCAGGTGGTCGACGCCGGCGCCGACGGGCTCGTGCTGTTCAACCGCTTCTACCAACCCGACATCGATCTCGAGGGCCTCGACGTCGTCAACCGCATCGAGCTGAGCCGTCCGTGGGAGCTGCGGCTCCCGCTGCGCTGGATCGCCATCCTGCGCCCCCAGCTCGGCTCCGACGTGTCGCTGGCGGCCACCTCGGGCGTGCACTCGGGAACGGACGTGGTCAAGGCCCTGATGGTTGGCGCCGACGTCGCCATGCTCACCTCCGCCCTCCTGCAGCACGGCGTGGGCCACCTCCGCACCATCCACGAGGAGCTGGTGGCCTGGATGGAGGCCCACGAGTACACCTCGGTTGTGCAGCTCCGCGGCAGCGCCACGCAGATCACCTCGGGTGACGCGGCCACCTTCGAGCGGGCCAACTACATGGCCGCCCTCCACTCCTGGGGCGCGCCGATACACGTCACCCGCTCCTCGCCGTCTCATTGAGGCCGGCGCTCCACCACGCCGCCAGCTGTCCCGACCTCGACCACGCCGGCCCTCGACGATGAAGGGGCCTCCCGCCAGGGTCAGCGGGATCCCCGGTCGGATGTCGTAGTTCTGAAAGCGGCGATTCCCTGACCTGGTCGGGAGCCTGAAAAGTGGCTCTGACCTGGGGAAACGGGTGTCCGGCAGTGACCGTCAGTAGCCGTGCTGTTCCGTCCTCTGACGGAACACAGACGGAACAGGATGACCCGCAAACCAAGGGTCGGCCCTTCGACGGGTCCGAGGATCACTGCTTACGGCGTGATCGTCGCGACGGGCAGCCCCGAAGAGTTACAGGTCGGTCGTCACGAGCGGCGCGCTGAGGTGTTGGCCGATGACGACGTACAGGGCGTCCGCGACGGTGAGGTTGTTGCGGAGTCGCCATGACTCGATCACCAACGGCTTGACCGACACCCGCCGGGCTGGTGCCGAGAGCAGCCGGTCGAGCGCAACCTGGATGCGAGCTGAGTCGTAACGCAGGTGGATCTCGTCACGTCGGAGAACGGCCAGATCGGTCATGGCCGTTGGCGTGGACGGGCTCAGCGCCTCCGGCGGGTTCATCGCCGCAGGCCGAGCCGGCTGGCGGCGTCGGCGCTGAGGCGTTCGGGGGTCCAGGGCGGGTCCCACACGACGTGCAGCTCGACGCGGGCGTTGCCGCCGGGGCCGAGGGTGCCGGCGATGGCGGCCGCGGCTTGGTCGGGAAGGCTTTCAGAGACGGGGCAGCCTGGGGTGGTGAGGGTCATGTCGACGACGACCCGGTTGCCTTCGGCGTGCAGGTCGTAGACGAGGCCGAGCGAGACGATGTCGAGGGCGAGCTCGGGGTCGTAGACGGCGCGGAGGGCGGCGAGGGCGGCGTCGAGCTCGGCGTCGGTGGTCGCGGCAGTCATGTTGCGTCGCTCCCCTTGGGGTGGGCGACGGCTCTCATGTCGGCGAACATGGCCTCGGCGTCGGCGGCGGAGAGCTTGGCGTCCAGCACGGGAAGCAGCACGTCTTCTTCTTTGTGGAAGTGCAGGGTGAGGATGGCGGCGAGCCCGTAGAGCTGGGCTTTCAGCTGCTCGGTCTGCTCGGGGGAGGCTGGCCCGGCGTCGATGGCGGCGACGAGTGCAGCGAGGAGGTCGATGCGCCGGATGATCTCGACGTGGTCCGCTTTCATGGTGTCGGTGGCGCCCGGGGCGCTCATGGCCTGCTCGACGCGGGGGTAGAGGGCTGCTTCCTCGGCCTGGGCGTGGGGGATGAGGTGGCCGCGGAGGAACTCGACGATGCCGTCGAGGCGGGCCGGGGTGTCGGCCGGCCAGCCGCCGAGGCCGGCGGCGACGGTGTCGAGCTCGGCGAGGTGGGGGAGCAGGTCGGCGTGCTCGTCGCGGAGGGGTTGGGTGACGGTCATGAGGGTTCTCCTTCAGGGCACGCGTTGGGTGGCGATGCCGGCGAGGCGTTCGTCGCCGGCTTGCAGGCTGAGCTGGGCGAACAGCTGCTGGGCCAGGTTGTCGCAGTGGCATGGGCCGGGCGCTTGCGCGGCGACGGCGAGCTCGACGAGCACGTCCATGACGCGTTGCTGGCCGCGCAGGAGGAGGCGGCCCTCGCCGGGCGCGACGTGCGCCAGATCAAGGCGTTCGGCGCCGACATGGTCGACGAGCGCTTCGAACAGGTGCAGGGCCGCCGTCTCGAGGCGGTCGGGGTCGCCGTCGTGGGCGGCGGCCTCGGTCTTGCGGGCCAGGGTGAGGAGAGCCTCGTGGTCGAGGGGCAGGTCGAAGGTCATGGTTGGCTCCCTTCGTCTTGGGGCTGGTGGGCGGCGGCGCGGCGGGGGCCGAGGCCGAGGTTGGCGAGGGCGAGGACGCCGGTGGCGGCGAGGCAGGCGCCCCCGACGCGGACGAGGAGGGCGGTGCCGGTGGCCGCGCCGGCGAGCGCGGCGGCGACGCCGGTGGCGGCGGTAAGGAAGGTGAGACGGGCGGTGGGGTGGTCGAAGAGGTGAGCGAACAGCAGCGGGGTGCCGTCGGGGCCGGTGGTGACACCGCGGGCCCGCAGTGACGACCAGGCGATGAACGGGACGATCTTGTGGGCGTGACCGATGATGGCGAGGGTGAGCCAGCCGGCCAGGGCGAGCACCTCGACGGAGGTGAGGCGGATGCGCCACACGATCGAGACCGGCGCGAGCCCGGCGAGCGCACCGGCCACCGCGGCGGCGGCGAGGCTGGCGGCGGAGGCGAGCACGAAGGCGTGCAACAACTCGAGCGGCCGGCGGCGGTGGCGGATGACGCCGGCGAGGGAGGCGAGATGCGAGGTCAGCCCGGCGCCGGCGAGCAGGCCGCCGGCCACGGCGAGCGGCTGGTTGGGGATGAGCAGCCCGGCGGCCAGCACCACCACGCCGGCAGGTAGGAGCCGTACCGCCCAGTCGCCGGTGCGGGCGCCGGGCCGGTGGGCGAGCAGGAACATGGGCCACAGCTTCTCGGCCACCGCCACGTAGGCCAGGCCGAGCCAGCCGAGCAGGCCGAGATGGGCATGGGCCAGGACCCGGCGGGGAAGCAGGCCGAACCAGAACGCCTGACGGTCGAAGGCGTAGGTGACCCCGAAGGCGGCGGTGAGCACCAGGAACCCGAGGGCCAAGCGCAGGCCCACCACCGTTGTGCCTTTGCCCCGGGCCGACAGCGGACCGGACAGGTTCCACACCGCCAGCGCGATCCCGCAGAACGCGGTGGCGCCGCCGGCGCTGACCACCCCGGGGTGGCCGGTGGCGAAGCCGAGGGCGAGGGTCCACACCGCCGGGACGAACAGGGCGGCGGTGGCGTAGGCGGCGCGCGTCGAGCGCAACGGCCGGGCGGCGACGACGGGGGCGAACTGGTGCATGGCGCCGAGCACCGCGGTGGAGAGAAACGCCAGCATCCCGAGGTGCATGGCAGCGACGACCTTGGGGGTGCTGGGCGCGACCACTGCCGTCGACGCGACGAGGGCCAGGGCGGCGCCGAAGCCGACGAGACCGACACCGGCCGCGCCCAGGAACACGAGGGGCACACCGGCGGGCGGCACCGACGGCGGCCCGGCCGTCACCCGGCCCGGACCTGTCGGCTGCACGGCCACAAGGGTGTGCACCGCGGTCATGCCCCGGCCTGGAACACGACGCGCCAGTCGCCGGTGTCGAGGGTCTCGGCCGACCAGGTGAAGCCCTGGGCCGACAGAACGCCCTCGAGGGGGACGGGTTCGAACGGGACGAGTACAACGAGGGGCTGGCCGGGCTCGAGGGCGCCGACGGCGGCCATGATCTCGTCGAAGGGTTCCTCGCCCCGGGCCAGGATCGGGCGGGCGTCCACGATGCGGGCTACGCAGGTGATCGCCGCGGTCCAGGTGTCGGGGCCGTTGTCGCCGTCCTCCCAGCGGTACTGGCCGGGCCGGGTCGCCTCCAGCTCGTAACGCAACGGCGAGGGACGATGGTCGTTGACCAGCTTCAGCGTCTCGCCCGGCGCTAGCCCGTCGAGCTGCGCGTGCACGCGCCGGTGGCGTTCGGGCGGGGGCAGCGGGCGAAGATCGAGCACCGGCATGATGGGTCTCCTGAAGCGACCTATTATTTCTAGTAAATCCTAGATCAATCTGGTCAGACGTGCAATACTCGTGCTGTGATCACCGAGCAGGGTCGTGACGGCAGCGGGCTGCAGCGTCAGGCGCGGGCGCTGGGCGACCCGACCCGCCACGCCATCTTCCGCTACGTCGATGCCGCCGTCGGACCCGTCACCGTGGCTGAGCTGACCGAGCACTTCGAGTTGAACCACAACGCCATCCGCCAACATCTGGCCAAGCTGTGCGAGGCCGGACTGCTCATCGAGGAGCTCGCGCCGCCGGCCGGGCCGGGCCGCCGCCGACTGCACTACCGCGCCGCTCCTGCGGTCGCCGGGGCGTGGGGTGGCGAGAGCCCCTACGAGCAGCTGTCGGTCCTGCTGCTCGACCTGCTCCAGACCGGCGGCTCGCCCCGTCAGGTCGGCTTCGAAGGCGGCCGCCGGTTCGCCCGCCGCCACTCGGCGCCGGCCGCCGCAGACGAGCTCGATGACCTCGAGGCGCTCGTGGCCCGCCAGGGCTTCGAGCCGCGACGAGTCGAGCGAGGTGGCGCCGTCGAGCTCGTCCTGCAGCACTGCCCGTACGCGACAGCCGCGTCGGCGGATCCTGCGGTGGTGTGCGAGCTGCACCGTGGCCTGGCCGAAGGCATGGCCCACGCCCTCGGCGGCGACGTCGAGGTCACCGACCTCATCGCCCGCAACCCCAAGCGCGCCGGCTGCCGCCTCCAGACCCGCCAAGGTGGAGGCGACCGTGTGTGACCACTGCGGATGTCGGGCCTTCCCGGCCATCGCCGAGCTGACCGCAGACCACGAGAGGATCCTGTCCCTCGCCTGGCTGCTGGCCGAAGCCCCCCGTCGCGGCGACACCGACCCAACGGTGGGCGACGAGCTTCTCGCCCTCCTCGACGCACACGTCGTCAAAGAGGAGACCGGCCTGTACCCGCTGCTCCTCGCCGCGGGCGATCTCTCGGCCGAAGCCTCTGACGCGCTCGAGGACGAGCACCGCACCCTGCGCGCCTCGCTCATGGACGGTGCCTTCGACCGGCGCGACTACTACGCGCTCGCGGCGCACATCGAACAGGAGGAGATGGAGCTCTTCCCCGCAGCCATGTTCGCATTCGACGACGACGAATGGGATGAGCTCCGGGCGGTTCACCGCGACGTGACGGCAATCGGGGGGACGCGCCGACGTGATGTGCTCGAAGGCATGGTGTGAGACGTCGGATCCGCGAGACGCCCGCCGCACATCCACCCGGCGAGTAGCCAGCCATCCGGGTATTGCGCGTCAGCGGCCGACCAGCCGCCGCGACCCTTCGGTAACCCGGGCGTCAGCGTCCGAGGAGCTGCGCGCCGACAAACACCATCACGAGCGTCACACCGGCGATCAACCCACGCAAAAGCCCGGCAAGGCGAGCACCACGGCGCACCGATGCCACTGCCTTTGGGTCATCAGGATGATCGAGCGCCCGTCGGCGTCGGACCGTCATCCGCTTCGCCTGCGCCATGCCGGCAAGCGAGACAACGACGAGAGCACCACTCAGGATGAACTCGGATGCCAGGGTGCCATGCACATCTGACAGCGGCCACGCAAGCACGATCCCGACCCCGATGGCCACGAGTAGGGAACCGGTACCTACGTACTGGTAGCTGCGGCCCACCCCACGGAACCACGCCCAAGCGGCGTTCACGCTCGACCACTTCCACCGGTGGCTCGACCTGTTCGAGGAGACGGTCGATCTCGGCTGGGTCGGACCGAACGCCAGCCGCGTGAAGGAGCTGGCGAACCGGGTTGCCGAGGTTCACGGACGGCAACTGACCGGGGAGACCCTCGCCCGCGCCAAGCAGGAGGTGGCGTCATGACCAACATCGTGCAGGAGCTGGTCGAGCGTGAGTACGCCTACGGGTTCAGCACCGACCGGCTCGCTCATCGGCGAACCGGTAGGTGACGCGGCCGACGATCCCTCGCTCGTC
>CAYSAC010000113.1:0-8850 GCA_964428815.1 uncultured Acidimicrobiaceae bacterium
TGCCGCGGCCCGAGGACCAGCTGCCGGACATCCCGATCCCGGAGCACCTGCGCGAGTCGGGGCTCATCCGCATCGCGTAGGGACCGGGCCCAACAGATCACCGCATGGGGCGGGTCGGGGCGACGGGAGGGCGTGCTCCCCCTCACGTCTGCTCCCGACCCCCGACCTGCCCGCGGTCCATCCATACAACTACCGTCGCTCCAGCCATGAGCGACTTGCCCGTCCGCTGGATCATCCTGAGCACGGTGGTGGCGCTGGTCGCCGCCGTCAGCGCGTACGTGGCGCTCGACGACGGGGACACCCCTTCCGGCGGCATCGAGCTGACCCCCGAGCTCGGGTTCGTCGACTTCGAGGACCGGCAGGTGCTCCTGAGCGAGTTGCGGGGCAAGCCGGTGGTGATCAACTTCTTCGCCTCGTGGTGCGTGCCGTGCCGCACGGAGATGCCCGACTTCGAGGCCGTCCACCAGGACCTCGGCGACGAGGTCACGTTCCTCGGCCTCGCGTACAACGACCAGCCGGAGGACGCGAAAGCGACCGTCGAGGCGACCGGCGTGACCTATCGCGTCGGCCGAGATCTCGACGGAGCCCTGCTCGAGCACTTCAAGGGCATCCAGATGCCGACGACCGTCATCCTCGACGCCGACGGCAACGTCGTGCACCGCGAGGACGGCGAGCTCGACGAGGACGAGCTGCGGGCGCTGCTCGTCGAGAAGGTCGGCGTCGAGTGATCGATGCGCCGCTTGCGCTGTACTTCGGCGCCGGGATGGTGGCAGTCGTCAACCCGTGCGGCTTCGCCATGCTCCCCGCGTACCTGTCGTACTTCCTCGGCATCGAGGACGCGAAGGCAGGGTCGACGAGGGCGAGCATCACGCGCGCTTTCGCCGTGGCGCTGTCGGTGGCCGCGGGGTTCTTCGCGGTGTTCGCCGCTGCCGGCATCGCCGTCGACCAGCTGAACGTCGCGGTCGGCGAGTACACGCCATGGCTGTCGGTCGTCATCGGCGTCGCGCTCGCCATCCTCGGGGTCGCGCTGCTGCGCGGCTACGAGCTGACACTCAACCTCCCGAAGATGACCAGGGGCACGCGGGGCAAGGGTGTCCGGTCGATGGTCGTGTTCGGCGCGTCGTACGCGACGGTGTCGATCGGCTGCACGCTGCCGACGTTCATCGGCGCAATTGCAGGCACGCTCGACCGCAAGAACATCGCCTCCGGCATCGCGGTCTTCGTCGCCTACTCCCTCGGCATGACGCTCGTGCTGCTGGCCCTCACGGTGACCATGGCGCTGGCCCGCCAATCGCTCGTCCGCTTCCTGCGTCGCGCCGGACGGTACGTGAATCGCGTCGCGGGAGGCCTGCTCGTCGTCGCCGGCACCTACATCGCGTACTACGGCGTGTACGAGCTGCGGACCCTCCGCGGCGCCACCGGCGGCAGCGGGCCGGTCGACGTCGTGACCGGCTGGTCGAGCGACATCACCTCGTGGGTGCAGGACACCGGAGCGGTGCGGATCGGCCTCGTGCTCGCGCTCGGCCTCGGCGCCGTCGCGCTGGTCGCGTTCGGCGTGCGAGCCCGCCGCGCCGGGTGATGTTCCGCACCCTGCTCGACCACCCGGGTGTGGAGGAGCGCTGCGAGCTCGGGTCCAGGTTCGGGTTCATGGCCTTCCACGGCGGCAGCCTCGAGGAGCACACCGACCAGATCGCGCTCGCGGCCGCGGAGCGCTCGGGCTCATCGTTGTATGCCGTGGTGCAGCCGGCCGACCTGCGCTGGCACATCCCGTCGACCTCCGTCCGGCCGTCGGAGTCACCGGCACTGCGCCGGTTCCTCGACCACGTCGATGCCATCGTCGCCATCCATGGCTTCGGTCGCGAGGGCTACTGGACCGCGCTGCTCCTGGGTGGACGGGGCCGAGCGCTCGCGGCCCACGTGGCGGCGTGCCTCCGCCCCGCGCTGCCCGACTACCGCGTGATCGACGACGTCGGTGAGATCCCCGCCGGGCTGCGCGGTGTCCATCCTGACAACCCCGTCAACCTCGGCAGGGGTGAGGGCGTGCAGCTCGAGCTGCCGCCGCGGGTGCGGGGGATGGGCCCGTTCTGGCAGGACCACCCCGCGACCGACGTCGTGCCGCACACCGAGGCGCTGATCGGCGCGCTCGCGTCCGCGGCGGCGTCGTTCACGGCGCCAGCCGCTCGATGACCCAGCCGGTCCCGTCCCGCCGGTAGCAGATGCGATCGTGCAGCCGGTTGGGCCGGCCCTGCCACAGCTCGACCACGTCGGGAACGACAAGGAAGCCGCCCCAGTGCTCGGGCCGCGGGATCGGCTGTCCCACGTGCAGGGCGTCGAGTTCGGCGTAGCGGTCGTCGAGCTGAGCCCGATCGACCAGCACGCTGCTCTGGGCTGACGCCAGGGCACCTAGCTGGCTGCCGCGTGGTCGCCCGGCCCAGTAGGTGTCCGACTCTGCCGCGGGGAGGCGATCGACCGCGCCCGTGACCGCGACCTGGCGACCGAACCGCACCCACGCGAACAACAGGCAGCCGACCGGGTTGGCGGCCAGGGCGCGGCCCTTGCGGCTCTCGTAGTTCGTGAAGAACGTGAACCCGCGCTCGTCTACGCCCTTCAGCAGGACCGTGCGCGCCGATGGCCTGCCGTCGGCGTCAGCGGTCGCGAGGACGACGGCGTTCGGGTCGGGGTCGTGCTCGAGCACGAGGGCGAACCAGCTGCGGAACTGGGTGATCGGGTCGGGGTCGACGTCACCGATGTCGAGACCTCGGGCCTGATACTCGTGGCGGAGGTCGGCGAGGTCCATCCCCAGAGGTCTCGTGCTACGCGCCGCCGTGGACGTGATCGCAAAGGCGCGTCTCGCCCGGCGCGATCTGGCCAGCGGGGATGCCCTCGAGCGATGGGAGCGGGCAGCTCCCGCCGACCGATGTGACGCCGACGACCACCGGCGAGACAGAGTCATCGGTAAAGCAGAGATCGTCGTGGATGTGCCACTGGCTGAGCGGGCCACCGACGTCGGGGACGGTCTCGAGCGTCGAGCCCTCGTCGTGGATCGAACGGAAGCCCACGGCCTCCGCGGTCGCCTGATCGCTGAACGGCGGGAGCCGCAGCAGCGTGGCCGCGAGGAGGTTCTCGGCGCGCGCCTGCTGGTCGGGGGTGACGCCGTCGACGCCGCTGAGGTCGATGGGCTTGGTCGGGTCGTACGCCTTCGGCGGCACGACTGCGGCCACCTCGCCGGCGAGCTGCGCGGGCTCGGCATCCTCCAAGCCGTCGACGAAGGAGACGCCGCTCCGTTTGGCGAGCAGCCAACCGGCGAAGAGCGCGCCGTTGCCGAGAATGCCAATGCTGGCGGTAATCGGTCCGTCCCGCCGGAGGGCGACGTCGCCCCACGCGAGCTGGAAGACCGCGGCTGCGGTGAACATCCACACGGCCTGGCGATGCTCGAGCACTCCGAGGCGGGAGGCGGCGTGGCTCCGCTCGGCGGGCAGGGTGTGGGGTGCGACGACCGAGCTCATTGCTCCGGCCGAGTGTACGGCGCTAGAGCAGACCGTTGTCCTCCAGCCAGCTCTTGGCGATCGCGTCGGCGTCTTCCTTGTCGATGTCGAACCGCTTGTTCAGCGCGACGAGCTCGTCGGTGGTGAGCTTCTCGCTGATGGAGCTCACGAGGCTCTCGAAGTCTTCGCCATATGCGTCGACCACAGCCTTCGCAGCGATCGGCGTGACGTTGTCGGCCTTGAAGAGGCTCTTGTCATCCTCGAGCACCTGGAAGTCCTTGGCTGCGATCACACCATCGGTCGTGAACAGCACCGCGACGTCCACCTCGCCGGCGTCGAGCGCCGCGGCGATGGCAGGGCCGGTCTCGAGCCCCACGAAGCCGGCTGAGAGGTCGACGCCATAGGTCTCCTTCAGCCCAGGGAGGCAGTTGGGGTTGGTCTCGCAGTCCTGTGGTGCCCCCAGCTTGAGGCCGGCCTCCTTGCTTGCCAGGTCGGAGATAGACGCAACGCCCAGCTCCGTGGCCCGTGCCTTGGTCATGACGAAGGCGTTCGTGTTCACGCCGGGAGCGGGCTCGAGGGCGACGATGTCCTTCGCGTCGAGGTAGCCCTGGAGCAGCCCGACGGTCTCAGCTGCGTCATCGGTGGCCTCGCCTTTCTCGGAGTTGAGGAACTCCAGCCCGGACGCGGCGTAGTCGGCCGCGAAGTTCACATCGCCGCTCTCAAAGGCGCCGAACAAGAGGTCGCGGTAGCCGCCGAGCTCGACGACCGACGCGTCGTATCCCTTGGCTTCGAGAGCCTGCTTGTAGATCTCAGAGAGGATCTTGCTCTCACCGAAGTCCTGGGCGCCGATCCTGATGGCGGGCCCATCCGAAGGGCTGCTCGTGTCGTCGTCGCCGCACGCCGCAGCGAGCAGCGAGAGGCCGACGAGCAATGCGATCAGCAGGCGGAGGCGTCTCTTCATGTGAGTGGTTCCCTTTCGTTGGTCAGGCTTGGGTTGGTGCGATGTCGGGGGCGGCGGCGCGGCACCCAGGGGGTGAGTCGGCGCTGGAGCACGCCGAAGGAGAGCTCGGTCGCGATCGACAGCGCGCCGACGAGCACTGCGCCTGCGAGCAGCCGTCCGTCGTTCTGGTCAGCAAAGCCCTGCACGATCGGCGTGCCAAGACAGCGGTAGCCGACGTATGCGCCCAGGGTCGCGGTTGCGACGACCTGCACCGCCGTCACGCGGAGGCCGGTCACGATCAGGGGCAGGGCCGCGGGCAGCTCGACGCTGCGGATCACCTCGCTGGGCTTCATCCCCATGCCGCGCGCGGCTTCGACGGTGTCTGGCGGGACCTCGCGAACGCCGGTGTAGGCGTTGGTGAAGAGCGGCGGGATGCCGAGCAGCACGAGGGCGAAGAAGGTCGGCCAGAAGCCGAGCCCGTACCCCCACCGCAGCGACAGAGGGAGTGCGAGCGCGACGATCCCGAACGTCGGCAGGGCGCGGCCGATGTTCACCATCGAGACGGCCACGAGGCCGCCGCGGCGCAGGTGGCCCAGCACGATGGCAGGAGGCAACGCGATGACCGAGGCGGCAACCAAAGCCGTCAGCGACAGCCGCAGGTGTGCGATGCCGAGCGCGAGGAAGCCGCGCTCGCCTTGCCAGCTCGACCATTGGCTCAGCTCCTGCCACAGCTGCTCGAGCGCGCTCATCGCCGGCTCCGTTGCCACGGGGTGAGCGCCCGTTCGATCGCGACGAACGCGACGTCCAACACGATCGCCATGGCGATGGACAGTGTGCAGCCGAGCAGGATCGGCGTCGGAAAGTTCCGCTGGAGCCCATCGTTGATGAAGTCGCCGTAGCCGCCGTTCCCGACGAGCGCGGTCACGGTCACGAGACCGACGGTCGTCACCGTCGCGATTCGCAGCCCGGCGACGATGGTGGGCGTCGCCAACCGGAGGTCCACGCTGAGGAAGCGACGCCACGGCGTCATCCCCATGGCATCGGCGGCCTCCCGCACCGATGCGGGCACACCGTCGATGCCGGCGACGATGTTCCGCAACAGGATCAGCAGCGTGTAGCTCACGAGCCCGATCTCCGCGGTGCGGAAGCCGAGACCGGTGATCGGCACCAGCGCGGCGAACAGGGCGAGGCTCGGGATGCTGTAGAGGAGGCCCGTCGCCGCAGCCATCGGGCCGTACGTCCTGCGCCAGCGGACTGCCGCGAGCCCGAGTCCCATAGCGATCACGAACCCAACGCTCACGGCCACGGCGGTGAGCTTGAGGTGCTCGATGGTGAGGGCGCGGATGTCGTCGACGTGGTCGCCCACCCAGTCCCACCGCACCAGCGGCTCGCTCGCTCCCGTCAAAGGATGCCCTCGCTGATCTCGTCGATCGAGAGCATCCCAAGGTAGCGGTCGTCGTCGTCGAGGACGATCGCGACGCGCGTGCGAGAGGTGACGACGAGCTCGAGGGCGCGGCGCAGGCTCGTCCCGTGGCGGACGAACGCGCGGAACCGCTCCCGAGGGGCATCGCCGGCGACGGCGACCTGCTCGAGGTCGGTGCTCCACGCCCAGCCGAGGACGGCGTCGCCTTCACGGACCCCGACCCAATCCACCCCGAAACGGGCCATGACCTCCTTCGCCTCGGCGATGGGCGCGGCGGCGTCGATCATCGGCCCCTGCCCGAGCTCGACGTCGTCGACGGTGAGCAGCGCGAGCCGCTTGAGCCCGCGGTCCTCGCCGAGGAAGTCGGCGACGCGCTCGTTCGCCGGCGCGCGCAGGAGCTCTTCGGGGGGACCGACCTGTTCGAGAACGCCGCCGACAGCGAGCACGGCGATGCGGTCGGCGAGCTTGATGGCCTCGTCGATGTCGTGGGTGACGAGCACGATCGTCTTGTGCAGCCGTCGCTGCAGGTCGATCAGCTCATCCTGCAACCGGGCCCGGACGATCGGGTCGACCGCGCTGTACGGCTCGTCCATCAACAGGACGGGTGGGTCAGCGGCAAGCGCGCGAGCCACACCGACGCGCTGCTGCTGGCCACCCGACAGCGCCGCCGGGTAGCGGCTGAGCATGTCCTCGTCGAGCCCGACCAGCTCGGCAAGCTCGTGGACGCGCTCCCGGATCCGCGCCTTGTCCCAACCGAGCAGGGCAGGCACGGTCGCGATGTTGTCGGCGATCGTCTTGTGCGGAAACAGGCCGGCCTGCTGAATGACGTAGCCGATGCCCCGCCGCAGCTCGTGCACCGGCACAGTGCGGGCGTCGACGCCACCGATCTCGACGGTGCCTGCGGTCGGCTCGATCAGCCGGTTGATCATCTTCAGCGTCGTCGTCTTGCCGCACCCGGACGGCCCGACCAGCGCGACGAGCTCGCCGCTCGGCATGTCCAGATCGAGGGCCTCGACCGCGGGCCGGGACGAGCCGGGATAGCGCTTGCTGAGCCCGCGGAGGCGGATCGACGAGGCGTGGACTCCTCCGTCCGCGCCCACCCCGGTCACGCCGGGATCACCTCGGCGCCCCCGAGGTAGGGGCGCAGCGCCTTCGGGATCGCCACCGATCCATCTGGCTGGCGGTGCGTCTCGACAACGGACGCGAACGTGCGCGGCCAACCCATGGCCGACCCGTTCACGGTGTGGCAGATCTCCGTGCCCTTGCCGCCAGCCGGCTTGTAGCGGACGTTGGCCCGCCGGGCCTGGTAGTCGCTGAACCACGACACCGAGGACACCTCGAGCCAGAGGTCGCACCCGGGTGCGTACGCCTCGAGATCCCAGGTACGAGCGGCCGAGCCGCCGAGGTCGCCGGCGCACAAGTCGAGCACGCGGTAGGCCAGGCCGAGGTCGCGGAGGATGGCCTCCGAGCGGGCGAGGATGTCCTCCTGCACTGCGATCGCCTGCTCCGCACCGGCGGCGTAGGCCAGCAGCTCGACCTTGTCGAACTCATGGACGCGCAGCAGGCCGCGCGTGTCGCGCCCGGCGGCGCCGGCCTCGCGCCGGTAGCAGGACGTGTGGGCCATGAAGCGCATCGGCAGGTCGGCTTCGGCGAAGACCTCGTCTCGCCCGAGCGACGTGAGCGGCACCTCCGCGGTCGGGATCGCCCAGAGGTCGTCCCGCTCGATGTGGTACGCCTCCTCCTCGAACTTGGGCAGGTGGCCGGTGCTGATCATCGTGTCGGTGCGCACGAGGGTCGGCGGCCGGATCTCCTCGTAGGCATCGGCGTTGCGGTCGAGCGCGAGCTGGATCATCGCCCGGAGGAGGCGCGCCCCCCAGCCCCGGTACATCGCGAACATCGAGCCGCTGATCTTCGCGGCCCGCTCGAAGTCGAGGATGCCGAGCTCCGCGCCGATGTCCCAGTGCGGGACCCGCTGGTGGTCCGCGTACGCGCCTGCGTCGTACCCCTCGGTCCGCAGGATGACGTTGTCGGCCTCGCCCGCGCCGTCAGGGCAGTCATCGCTCGGGATGTTCGGGATGCGCAGGAGCAGCTCGCGCAGCTTGGCGCCGAGCGCATCCGCCTCCTTGTCGAGCGCGCTCTCCTGATCGCCGAGCTCGCGGCTCTGGGCCTGGAGCGCCTCGGCCTCGGCGGTCGAGCCCTCGCGCCGCAGCCGGCCGACGTCAGCCGACAGCGCCCTCACCTGCTGCCGCAGCGCGTCGCGCTCGACCGCGACGTGGCGCTGGCGCTGGTCGAGCGCGGCGACCTCGTCGAGCGCGGACAGCTCGTCGCCCCGGCGGGCCAGGGCGGCGCGCACGCCGTCCAGGTCGTTCCGGATCCGCCGCAGGTCGAGCATGAAGGAACGCTACAGAACGAACTTGCGTCCCACAGCGGCCTATGTGACCGCTGAGGGACGCAAGTTCGCTCGGAAAGAGGTCACGTCCTAGGTTCGGCGGCCGTGGCCGCCGTCGAGGTGCAGGACCTCACCATCCGCTACGGCGAGCTCACCGCGGTCGACGACCTGACCTTCGCGGTGGACGCCGGCCAGGTGCTGGCGCTGCTCGGGCCGAATGGTGCCGGCAAGACGTCGACGGTCGAGGCGCTCGAGGGCTACCGCCGGCCCAGCTCCGGCACGCTGCGCGTGCTCGGGCTCGATCCGGTCCGTGACCACGCGGCCCTCACCGAGCGGGTCGGCATCATGCTGCAGGAGCGCGGCCTCCACCCCGGGTTGCGGCCCGGCGAGGTGCTGCGGCAGCACGCCGCGTTCTACGCGCAGCCGCTCGACCCTGACGCGCTGCTCGAGCGGCTCGGTCTGACCGAGCGCCGCGCTACCGCGTGCCGCCGCCTGTCGGGTGGCGAGCAGCAGCGGCTGTCGCTCGCGCTCGCGGTCATCGGTCGCCCGTCCGTCGTGTTCCTCGACGAGCCCACCGCCGGCATCGACCCCGCCGGCCGCCACAACGTCCACG
>CAYSAC010000114.1:0-8759 GCA_964428815.1 uncultured Acidimicrobiaceae bacterium
CTCCGCGCCTCGGCCGGGCGGCCGCAGGCGCGCCGCGCCACCGCACGAGCGCGCGCCGCGAGGGAGGTAATGCCGTTCGGGAGGAACATCATGGTGACGACGAGGAGCAATCCGTAGCCGAGCTGGCGAAGGGTCTCCAGCTCCCGCAGCCACTCGCCGAGCACGGTGATGAGCACCGCGCCGATGACGGGCCCCCAGATGGAGGACATGCCGCCGACGACCACGTAGACCACGACGAGCACGGCTCGACTGAGGCCGAAGTCGCCGCCGTGGACCACACCGGTGCGGTAGGCGAAGTAGGAGCCGGCCAGGCCGGCGATCGCCCCGCTGAGCACCAGCGTCATCAGGCGCAGGCGGAACGCGTCGACGCCCACCGACTCGGCGAGCGAGTCGGTCTCGCCGACGGCCCGCAGGAGGGTGCCGGTGTTCGACACCATCAGGCGTCGCACGAGGGCGACGCTGACCACGGCGAGCGCGGCGCCGACGTAATAGGTGCCGCGGAGCCCTCCGAGCTCGAGCGTGACGCCGGCGAGGGAGACGTCGGGCAGCCGCGGGACGCCGACGAGGCCCGAGGGACCGCCGAAGACGCCGACTAGGTATCCGGCGAAGAACAGCTGCACGGCGACGAGGAACGCGAACGTCACGAGGAAGAAGTACGCCCCCTTGAGCCGCAGCGTGACGACGCCGAGCACGAAGCTCACGGCGACCGCGGCGAGGACGGCGGCCGGCACGGCGGCCCACCAGCTGTAGTCGAGCTCGACGGCGAGCGCACCGGTGACGTACGCGGCGATCGCCATGAGCGCGACGTGCGCCATGTTCAGCTGGCCGGCGACGAGGAGCGGCCAGAAGCTGACGGCGAGCGTGACGGCGAGCATGACGTCGGAGCCGACGGTCAGCTGGTAGTTGTTCGCGGCGAACGACGGATAGGCGAAGACGACGACGACGGCGACGACCGCGGCGACCGCGCGCGACCAGCCGGGTAGCCGTGCGCAGCGGAGACGCTCACTCATCCGCCACCCCCATGAGACCGCGGGGGCGCAGGACGAGGACGGCGATGACGAGGACGAACTCGATCAACGTGAGCGCCGAGTTCGACACGAAGAGGCCCCCGAGGCCCTCGGCGAGCCCGAGCAGGGCGCCCGCCAGCACCGCCCCCGGGAGGCTCCCCATGCCACCGAGGATGACGATGATGAACGCCTTGATGCTGAACTGGATGCCCATCTCGACGGAGACGCTGAACACGGGGGCGATCAGCGCGCCGGCGAGCGCGGCGAGGGCCGACGCGACCGCGAAGCCGAGCATCATCGTCCGGTGGCCGTCGATGCCGAGGATCGTGGCCGCGTCGCGGTTCTGTGACACCGCCCGCATCGCCCGACCGGTCTGCGAGCCCTCGAGGAGCAGCCAGACGACCGCGACCACGGCCACGGCGACCACGACGATGAGCAACCGGTCGTAGGTGATCCGGGCACCGGCGACCGAGACGCCGCCGTCGACGACGGACGGCACGCTGCGCGGCTGGTGGCCGAACACCTCGGTGGCCGCCATCTGCAGTATCCACGCGAGGCCGAGGGAGACGACGAACGCCCCCAGGAGGTTCCCCTCGAAGCGCCGGAAGATCAGGCGCTCGGAGGCGGCGCCGACGGCCAACCCGCCGACGCCGACCAGGACCGCCGTCAGCGCGAACGGGACCCCCCACTCCGAGTACAGGAAGAACGTGGCCACCGCCCCCAGCATCACGAAGTCCCCGTGGGCGAAGTTGATCACCTTGAGGATGCTGAACACGAGCGCGAGGCCCAGGGCGATGAGCACGTAGACCGCGGCGAGCACAAGGCCGGTGGCCAGGCCCTGCGCCAGCTGATCGAGGTCGACGCCGAACACGGTCCCCTAGGTGGCTGGTGTCTTTCGCGGCGACGCCCAGATTCGCTCCAGAAGGACCCGAAACGCTGGCCGCCTCGCCAGCGATTCTGTGAGGAGGACGATTTTGGTCATCGCAGGGGCACCCTGTTTGACACCAGCCACCTAGGGATGCACCTGCGCTTGCCCGACCGGCTTGCCACCCTGCATCTCGGTGACGACGAGCGTGTACGCGAACTGGCGGTTGATGCCGTAGGTCTTCTTGCCCGTGATGGTGACCGTCCCGAGCACGGTGTCCTCGAAGGTCCCGATCTCGGCGATTTGCCGCGCGACCTTCTCGGGGTCGGTCGTCCCGGCGGCCTTCATCGCTTCGGTGATCACCTCGAACGAGGCGTACTGCGCCGCGGCGACCAGGGTCGCCGGCTCGCCGAAGGCCGCCTCGTAGCGCGCCGCGAAGTCGCGCAGCGGCTTGGGCGATTGCTCGCTCTTGAGGTCCCACCCCTGGATCGCCCACAGCCCCTCGGTCGCCTCCGCTCCCGCGGCTTCGACCACCGGCTGCGGGTCGAGCATCGACGTCCAGGCCAGCTGCCCGTCGTAGCCCAGCTCCTGGAGCTGGCGCAGGATCAGGGCGCCGTCGCCGGCCGCCGAGCCCGACAGGTCGATCATGTCGGGCTCGGCGCCGAGGATGCGGGTCAGCACCGACGAGTACTCCGTCGTCCCCCGCTCGTAGGTCTCCGACGCGACGACCTCGATGCCGTTGGCGTCGGCCGCGTCTTTGATCGCCGAGTTCGTGTCCACGCCGCTCTGGTCGTTCGGCGCGATGAGGGCGACCGAGTCGATGTCGGCGTGCTCGTCCGCGATCCAGCTGTAGAACAGCGGCGACGCCTCGTCGGGCCCGCCGAGGGTCCGGAACGAGAGCGGCTTGTCGGCGGAGAGGTTCGAGCGCCCCCAGCACACGAACGTGAACAGCACGCCCTCGCGCTCGGTGATCGTCTGCGCCGCTTCGCACGTCGCGCCGACGGCGTTGCCCACGATGTAGTCCACCTCGTCCTCGAAGACGAGGCGCTCGGTCGCCGTGGCCGCCTCGCCCGCCTCGGAGCGGTGGTCGTAGGTGATGTGGTCGAGCGTGTAGGTGGTGTCGCCCACCTCGAGACCGCCGTCGTCGTTCGTCGTCTTCACGAACAGCTCCGCCGCCTGGTCGAGAGCAATGCCCCACGCCGCGGCCGCGCCCGAGGTCGGCCCCAGGACGCCGAAGGTGAGCTTCGCGGTCTTGGCTCCCCCGCCGGCGACCGCCCCGTCGCCGCCGGAGTCGCCGTCACCACCGCACGCGGCGGCGACTAGCACGAGCGACGCCAACACGCAGACGAGACGCTTCACGGCTCCCTCTCCCTCAACGCGTAAACTAGCAGGCACTCTGCCTCGCACTCTGCCTCGCCCGTTCTCTGCGACACCAGGGCCAAAGGTCACCTCTTCCGATCAACAGACGCGTCAGCGCTTGCCGGGGTTGCGCGCGATGCGCGGCCTTGTTACCGGTAGCCCTCTTCCGGACCTGTGGTCAAAGGTGGTTCGAGGATCTCGTCCGGACGGATGTCGGCGAACAAGCCGTCGACCTCGCACGTGACGCCTTCGAGCTCAGTCCACGCGTCGATGACGAGCGACGCCTCCTCTTCTGATTCGCACAACATGACCGTGCCGCGCACGATCGGCGCCGCGTCGGCACCCGCCCAGCGTCCACGGCCGGAAAGCTTGGGGGTGCAGTCCGTGCCAGGCCTGCACGCGCACGGCGCCGTAGCGCGCGTCGTGTGTCACGAGCTCGACGTCGGGGTCGGGCCGGCTGGCGGGGTCGGACAAGGCGAAGCGGGCGCCGTGGCGGCGCGGCCCGCCCGCGGTGCCCGCCTGTCGGGGGGCGGGGTCAGGGTGGTGGGGCCGTGGTGGCGTCCTCGCTGGGCGCGATGCGCTGGGCGTCGAGGGCGGTCCAGCTGTCCGGGGCCCAGTCGAGCTGGGTGATCCACCGGTAGGATCAGCCCGCCACGATGGGGCTGGAGATCGGAATGGAACCGGACCGTGCAGCGGACGAGACGGGCGGCTGGAACTTCGCGCGCGTTTGGGAGGATCTGGCGTCCGTCGTCCCCGACCGGGTCGCCGTCGTCGGCGCAGAGCGCCGGCTCACCTTCGCCGAGCTCGATCGGCGAGCCGAGCGCCTGGCTGCGGTGTTCGCCGGCGCCGGCCTTCGGCGCGGCGACCGGGTGGCGATCAACCTCTACAACTCCCCTGAGTACGTCGAGACCTTCTTCGCCGCGGCGAAGCTGGGCTGCGTTCCCACCAACGTCAACTACCGCTATACGGGCCACGAGGTGGCCTATGTGCTGGACAACGCCGATGCACGGGCGGTCGTGTTCCACGCCGACTTCGCGCCCGTCGTCGAGGCCGCGCTCGGCCAACTGGATGACCGGCCCGCCCTCCTGGCGCTGCAGGTGGACGGGAGCGGGGCGGAGACGGGTCCGTGGGCGGTCTCCTACGAGGCGGCGCTGGCCGGGGCGGACGAGGATCGTCCGATCCTGCCTCGCCCGTTGGGCGACGACTTGATCTTCCTCTACACCGGCGGGACCACCGGCATGCCCAAGGGTGTGATGTGGCGGCACGAGGACCTGTACCTTGCCCTGTGGGAGCTCTCCCGGCCCGGCAAGGAGCCCCGCGACCCGGCGGCCGAAGCGACGGCCGGCAAGCGAGCGATGACGGCGCTCCCAGCCTCGCCCTTGATACACGGCACGGCCCTGTTCATCTGCCTCCAGACGTTGGCGGGTGCAGGAACGGTCGTGCTGCTCGACGGCCGGGGTTTCGACCCCATCGCGACCCTGGAGACGGTGCAGCGAGAGGAGGTCCAGTTGCTGAGCATCGTGGGCGACGCCTTCGCCCGCCCCCTGCTCGGCGTGCTGGACGCCCGTTCTGGCGAGTTCCCGTGTCCGTCACTCAAGGCGATCGTGTCGTCGGGTGTGCTCTGGAGCCCGGAGACCAAGCAACGGCTGCTCGCTCACCTGCCCGACGTCAGGCTCATCGACTCGCTCGGGGCGTCGGAAGGGCCGATCACTCGCTCCATAACCACCAGCGACCAGGCGGAGATCCCGAGGGCCACCTTCAGCATGAACGAATCCATGCGGGTGCTCGACGACGACGGTCTCGATGTCGAGCCGGGCTCCGGCCGGACGGGCCGGCTGGCCAAGGCCGGTCCCGGACCCATCGGCTACCACAAGGACCCGGAGCGATCAGCGCAGACCTTCCGGGTCATCGACGGCGTGCGCTACACGGTGGCGGGCGACTTCGCGACGGTCCAAGCCGACGGCACCATCGCGTTCCTCGGTCGAGGGTCGGGCTGCATCAACACCGGCGGCGAGAAGGTCTTCGCCGAGGAGGTCGAAGCCGTGCTGCGAGGCCACCCGGCGGTGTTCGATTGCGCGGTGGTGGGCACACCGGACGACCGCTGGGGCGAGCGAGTGGTTGCCGTGGTGCAGCTCACCTCGGAGGTGAGCCCGGAGGAGCTCAACGGCTTCTGCGCCGACCGCCTCGCCGCCTACAAGCGGCCGAAGGACTACGTCGTGCAACCCGACCTCGATCGCGACCCCGCCGGCAAGGTGGATCACCAGCGCCTGCAGCGGCTCGTCGCCGAGACGCTGGCCGACTCCCGGCGATCGGGCACCTGATGGTCGAGATGGACAGCGCTCTCCTCCCCGAGGAGGACGAGCCGATGGCCGACCGCTACCTCTCGCCCGCCGATCGTCTGGCCCGAGACACCGTGCCCCAGATCGCGGCCGACACGATCCGACCGGCCGCGCGGGCGGTCGACGTCACACCGGTCTTCCCGGCCGAAGGCTTCAAGGCCCTGGCCCGGGCCGACCTCGCCGGCATGCTCGTGCCAGCCGGGCTCGGCGGCAGCGCCCATTCCATGAATGCCTACGTCGCCGTCATGGAGGAGATCGCGGCCGGCTGCGCTTCCACGTACGCTCGCCCCGGTGCGGCAAGAGGAGCGCTTGAGCTCCGAGGGCGAGGTGTTCACTGGCCGTGTTGCGCGGCGCGGGCTGACGAGAAGTCCGGCGGCCGCTTCTCCACGAACGCCACGGCCCCTTCCTTGCTCTCGGTAGTCCCGAGGTAGACGGCCAGCGCGCTCGCCGCCATGTTGGCCAGACCGGCCTGGTGCTCGGTATCAACGTTGAAGGAGCGCTTCAGGAACTCGAGCGCCGTGGGGCTCTTCTCCGCGAGCTCTCGGCCCCAGCGCTTGGCCTCCTCGAGCAGCTTCTCGCCTGGCACGACCGCGTTGACGAGGCCCCACCGCTCCGCGGTCGCGGCGTCGTACTGCCGGCAGAAGTACCAGATCTCCCGGGCCCGCTTCTCACCAACGACCCGAGCCAGGTACGTCGTCCCGAACCCGGCGTCGAAAGAGCCGACGCGGGGACCGACCTGCCCGAACATCGCGTGCTCGGCGGCGATGGTGATGTCGCACAGGACGTGCAGGACGTGGCCGCCACCGATCGCGAACCCGTTCACCGCGGCGATGACCGGCTTCGGGATGTCCCGGATGATCCGGTGGAGGTTGTCGATCTCGAACAGCCCCGTCTCGGTCGGGCCGTAGTCGCCCGTCTCCGCCCGCTGCTTCGTGTCGCCGCCGGTGGAGAACGCCTTGTCGCCGGCACCGGTCAGCACGACGCACGACACCTGCTGGTCCGCCCACGCGCGCCGGAAGGCGTCGAGCAGCTCGTCGACGGTACGACCTCGGAACGCGTTGTAGCGCCGGGGACGGTTGATCGTGATCAACGAGATCCCGTCCTCCACCTCGTAGAGGACGTCTTCGTACTCGGTAGCGATCGACATCGTGCTCCTATCCCGTTCATGGTGAGGCTTGTGGGGTGTCAGAAGTATGTCGTCATGCTGCGACCAGGTCGTATTCATGAATGAGTCCTCCGAGGAGGTCGTGACGACGGAGCGCATCAGGACGCGAGAGGCGACTGAGGTGCTCGAACTAGCGGCGGGCGAGCCCCAACTGGCTGGTAGGATCAGGAGAACGGTCAGCAGTTCCTTGGCGGCGGCAGGCGGGAACCGTCGAGCAAGCAGGAGGGGCACGTCCCACGACGTGAGGACGAGCGCGACCGCGACAGGAGAAGTCGGGTCCCGTCTGGCGCCCAGGGGAAGACATGCGGGGCGGGGCAGCTCGTTAGGGGCCAGGCCGGAGCTGGCGAGCCTGTCGCTCGCCTGCTCCGGTAAGCGTCCATACGTTCAGCCGGCCAGCCCGAGTCCGCTGCGCGAAACCCAGATCACGCAGGCGGCGCCCAGCGCGACTGACTTGCCACTGATCCGTGCCCAGTCTCTCGGCGAGATCTGCGTTCGCTCCATGCACGCCCCTGTTGATCTCGAGCAACAGTCGGTCCGGCAACGAACCGGGCTCGATCGGGGCGGTCTGCGTCGCAAGCCCAACAGGCTCGCCTCGCTGCGAGACGGCGGTCACGACCGCGAGAACGCCCTCAACCCGGCCACGTTCGTACGAGCCAGGCTCGGTCATCCGCGCGACGCGTGTCAGGTCAGCCTCGAGTCTCGAGAACTCCGACCGAGCGCCTGTGTGGCCGGCTGACGACACGCCCAGGAGCCGGCCCGCCTGTGCAATGAGGTCGGCAACCATGTTCCCATCAGCAGCCTCGTCGCGGCTCACCGGGTCAAGGTAGGCTTCCTGTCAAACTTCTGTCAACAGTGTGTTTGACAAGCGTTTGACGAGTTGCTCGGAATGCAGAAGGGCCAGTGCTCTCGCACCGGTGGGTGTGCTCACCTGATCTGGCCCCACTTGGGCGGGTAGTGCTCATCTGATTTGGCCCCACCTGGGGTCCACCGGTGGGCCTGCTCGGCCGTCGACCGTGGGTGATGCCCAAGAGGTCGTAGGTGACGTTGTTCGAACAGATCCGCAAGGCGCACGAGCGCGAGCAGCTGTCGGTCCGCGAGCTGGCCCGGCGGTTCCATGTGCATCGTCGGGATGTGCGTCAGGCGTTGGCTTCGGCGGTGCCGCCTGAACGCAAGAGGCCTGCGCGCGCGGCGCCGTCACTGGATTGGTGGAAGCCGATGATCGATGGCTGGTTGGAAGCGGACCGCACGGCGCCGCGCAAGCAGCGCCACACCGCTCGGCGGGTGTGGCAGCGGCTGAGCGAGGAACACGGCGCGGTGGTGGGCGAGTCGACGGTGCGCCGCTACGTGGCCGAGGTGCGTCGGCGCATGGACGTGGCGTTGGTCGAGGTGATGGTCCCTCAGCAGCACCCGTTGGGCGAGGAAGCCGAGGTCGACTTCGGGACCGCGAGCGTGTACCTGGCCGGGATGTTGGTCGACGTGTCGATGTTCATCATGCGGCTCTCGGCGTCGGGTCGGGGCTACGCGCGGGCCTATCTCAACGAGGCCCAGGAAGTGTTCCTCGACGGCCACGTCCGCGCGTTCGAGCACTATGGCGGTGTCCCGAACCGGATCCGCTACGACAACTTGAAGTCGGCGGTCGAGCGGGTGTTGAAGGGCCGCGACCGCATCGAGTCGGACCGGTTCATCGCGTTGCGTTCGCACTACGGGTTCGACAGCTTCTTCTGCCAGCCCGGCATCAAGGGCAGCCACGAGAAGGGCGGCGTGGAGGGCGAAGTCGGCCGGTTCCGGCGCCGCCACCTCGTGCCGGTCCCGCGGGTGAACTCGATGCTCGAGCTCAACGCGCTCCTCGCCGCTGGCGCCGCGAAGGACGACGGCCGGTTCATCGCGCAACGTCGCATCACCATCGCGGAGCACTTCGCGCTCGAGGCCGACGCGCTGCGCTCGTTGCCAGCCGGGCCGTTCGATGTGAGCGTCGTGGCAGGCCATCGCGTGGACCGCAAGAGCCGGGTCTCGGTTCGTGGTTG
>CAYSAC010000115.1:0-8755 GCA_964428815.1 uncultured Acidimicrobiaceae bacterium
GCCAGCAACCTTCCCTGGTTCCCGATGAGCAGTCCCGAGACGACGGCGGCGATCATGGCTCGTGCCCGGGCCGTCGACGCAGCCGGCCCACGGACGGCTCGCGTGCGGCCCGAGCTCGAGCAGCCGGACCGGACAGGACTTCCTCAAAACCCCAGTTCTCCGGCCGCGCCGGACAGAGCTGCTGCTTCCGTGGCGGCCCGCGGTCCGCTCGCTCAAACCGTGAGCACGACCTTCACCGGCGCAACCCTCGATGACACCGGTGCTTTCCCGCCCGACTCCATGGGCGCGGTCGGCCCGACTCAGTACATCGTCGCAGTGAACGGCCGCCTTCGGTCGTTCGACAAGACGACGGGACTTGCCGACGACGTGATCAATGCGACCATGAACACGTTCTTTGCCACCGTCGCGAATGGGACACGCACCGCCGATCCGCGCATCCGCTACGACCGCGCGACCGCCAAGTGGTATCTGATCATCATCAACGTGGCGCTCCCGAACCGCGTGCTCTTCGCGGTCAGCAGCGAGGGCACGATCACCGGTGCGACCGTCTGGACCTTCTTCTTCTTCCAGCAGGACCTCGTCGCCCCTGCGGGTGACAGCGCCTGCTTGGCTGACTACCCGACGTTGGGCCTCGACGCCGTGGCGTTGTACATCGGTGTCAACCAATTCTGTGGCGCAAACATCGACTCGCTCATCTTCAACAGCACCGCCGGCTTCGTCGTGCGTAAGTCTTCGATCCAGGAAGGCGGCCCGATCGTGGTCACCGCGTTCCGGGGTCTGGTGGCGAACCCCTCGAGCGAGGGTCCTTTCACGCCGCAAGGCGTCGACAACCCTGCTGCCGCCAGCACCGAGGGCTACTTCATCGGCGTCTCCAACCTCGCTTTCGGCCGGCTCGTGCTGCGCCGCGTAAGTGACGCCGGCGGCACGCCCACCATCGCGGCCAACATCTTGCTCACCGTGCCCGCGGAGTTGAACCCATTCACCGTCGACCACCTCGGGAACACCGGTGGCACGAACGGGCAGCTCGACGGGCTTGACGACCGGCTGATGAATGCGGTCTTCCGCAATGGCCACCTGTGGACGATCCACAACATCGGTGTCAACAACTCCGGCGTTGCCTCTTCGCCGAACCGCAACGGCACCCGCTGGTACGACCTCACGGGCATCCCGACGGGCAACACGCCAGCGGTGAACCAGTCGGGCACGGTGTTCGACAGCTCTCTCCCGAACGACACCACCCAGCTCAACTACTTCATGGGCTCGATCATGGTGTCGGGCCAGGGCCACGTCGCGACGGGCGGAACCGTCGCCGGCACGAGCCATCGTCCGGACGCGTACACCACCGGACGACTGGCGACCGACGCGACAGGCGCCATGGCCCCGCCAACGAACTACACGGCCACGACGTTCGACTACAACCCGCCTGGCGATTCCGGCGGGCCCGGCGGGCGACGGTGGGGTGACTACTCGTCGACCACCCTCGATCCGGGCGACGACATGACGATGTGGACCATCCAGGAGTTCACCAGCTCCACCAACACGTACGGCGTTTCGGTCGCGAAGCTCTTGGCCCCACCACCGGCGACGCCCGCTTCGGTCTCCCCGTCGTCGGTGCCTTCGGATCAGCCCTCGACCGACGTGACGATCACGGGCACGTCGAGCGCGGGCAGCGGGTTCTTCGATCCTGGCGCCGGGTTCACGAATCGCCTCCAAGCGGCGTTCGGCGGCGGGGTGACCGTGAACAACGTGACGTTCACCGACTCGACCCACATGACGGCGAACATCTCGACGGTGGGCGCGAGCCCTGGCGCACAGTCGGTCACCATCACGAACCCGGACGGTCAACAAACGACCACGCCGGGGCTGCTGACGATCACCAATCCTGGCCCGGCGACGCACTTCAGCGTGACGGCGCCCGCGACCGCGACGGCCGGGACACCGTTCAACGTGACCGTGACGGCCCTGGACGCGTCGAACGCGACAGCGTCGGGCTACACCGGCACCGTTCACTTCACCTCGTCCAGCGCGGGCACGCTCCCCGGGGACTACACGTTCCTCGCCAGTGACAACGGGACCCACACGTTCTCGGTGACGTTGACCACGGTGGGCAGCCAGACGGTTACCGCCACCGACACGGCGTCGATCACCGGCACCAGCAACGCGATCAACGTCACCGCTCCGGCCGGTGGCGGTGGCGGTGGCGGCGGCGGTGGCGGTGGCGGCGGCGGCGGCGGTGCCATTTCCAAGACCGTCACCCAGCTTGGGGGCTCGGACCGCATCGCGACCGCGATCAAGGTTTCCAGCGACAGCTTCCCGAGCCAAGCGGATGCGGTCGTGCTGGCACGTGCCGACGACTTCGCTGATGCCCTCGTGGGAACGCCGTTGGCCGTCGCCAAGAACGGCCCGCTGCTGCTAACCGCATCGGCGATGCTCGATCCGCGCACGCAGACCGAAATCAACCGGTTGCTCGGCAGCCGCGGCACCGTTTACCTACTTGGCGGGACCTCGGCCCTCGCTCCGTCGGTCGCAACCGCGCTGTCGAGCTCGGGCTACACGATGGTCCGCCTGTCCGGGCCTGACCGCGCGGCGACCGCCGTAGACATCGCCGATCAGGGCCTCGGGAACCCATCGACGATCCTCGAGGCGACGGGGCTCGACTCCGCCGACGCGGTCACCGCGGGCGCCGCCGCGGCTGAGGCGAGCGCGGCGGTGCTGCTGACCAACGGGTCCACGCAGGCACCCGCGACGGCCAGCTACTTGTCCGCACATCCCGGCGCCGTCCGCACGGCCATCGGTGGTCCGGCCGCGGCAGCCGACCCGAGCGCTATTCCCATTGTGGGCACCGACCGCTTCGACACCGCAGTCAAGGTGGCGAACGCGTTCTTCGTGAACCCGACGAACGTCGGCGTCGCCTCAGGCGCCAACTTCCCAGACGCGCTGGCTGGCGGTGCACACATCGCCAAGTTGAGCGGGCCGCTGCTGCTCACGAACCCCAACTCGCTCACGGCCGTGACAAAGACATACCTCGAATCCAACAAGGTGGCCATCTCTGCCGTGTTCGTGTACGGCGGCCCTGCCGCCGTCAGCGAAAGCACCGTCAACGAGATCAAGGCCGCAGTGGGGGCGCCGTAACGAACGGGCGCCGCTTTGAGACCCGAAGCTGCTATGGCAGCCGGACCTTCGTGAAGACCTCCATGTTGTGGCCGTCAGGATCTACGAAGTAGAAGCCTCTGCCTCCGTTCCTGCGGTTGACTTCGCCTGGGTGTCGGTGGGAGGGACCGCCACCCAAGTTCCACGGCGCTCGGGACAACAGCGGCTCGCTCCGAGCCGGCGGCAAGGGACGGTCCCCCGGCTGTCTTCGCGGACCTCGGTCTGGGTAGCCAGCGGCGACATCCAGCCGGCGAGACGTGCGTGAGACTTCCGCGTGGTTGCACTAGACCCCGATCGCCACGCCGGCGATGACGACAATGATCCCTGTGATGTGCCCGACGCTGCTTGCCGAAAGCAGCTTCCAGCCGAGTGAGCGTTCGGCGAAGTGATCGCCGACTCCCTGCAGCCAGTTCGCCGTCGCCCCAGCCACGAAGAGCGCCGAGCCGGTGACCAGGAGGAGAGCGCTCGCGATCTCCAACCAGGCAGTGAGCTGCGAAAGGCCCAGGGCGATCGAAAGGCCGAGATGTACGGCACCCTGGATGATCGCAGAGAGATGCGCAGTGACGAGGTGCCGAGATGCTTCCGGCGAGCGCATCCGCGCCTGCGAAATCGGGATCCCCAGCGCGAAGCCGTATCCAAGACTGAGCGTGCCGTAGACGACGAGGATCTTCTGGGCCGTGTCCACGCGCACAGTGTGCCCGTTCAGGTGACGCGTGCGCCGATCCGAGGCGCGTGTTCCACTCGCCCGAGTGCAGCGAGAGATCGACGGTTCCGGATCGCCTGTACGACGCGGGGACCAGCAGTCTGATCGCGTTCTCAGACTCGCGATCCGACCAGAACACGCGTCCCATAACACGCGCTGAGGGCGCACGGTGGGGCGCCCTCGACTTGCCGTAGAGGAGACGCCTGCGACCTCCGGCGCGACCGTGGGTGGGGTGGGTCGGCGACCCTGCCAACCTCGTCCCCGCCTACGACCGGCTCATGGCCGGCTTCCCGCCGGCTGCCACATCCCTGCACCTGTGCGTCGTGGAGGAGGACGCCATCACCATCTTCGACGCCTGTCCGACGCGCGAGATCTTCACCGAGTTCAGCAGCGGGCCCGGGTTCGCAGCGGCAGTGGCGGCGGATGGTTGCGGAGCGCGACGCAAACCATCTTTGACCTGGCGACCGAAACTCGTCACCCGCTCCTCGGGGACTACACCCCGTTCTGGGCGATGACGGTCGCGCTCGTCGCGCTGCATCCGTCGATCCGCCAGGCTCTCCGGGTGTGTACGACGGCTTTGCCGGCTTGGCGCTGATCGACGCGGGACGACTCGACGAAGCAGGCCTTCTGCTCGACGGCGTCGTCGCCAACCGCTTTCGGGACCTCTCCGACGACACGACATACGCCATCGCCCTGGTTGCTTGGGCGGAGACCGCCGCCCGCGCCCGCCACGAGCCCGCCGCCCGCGCCGTCTACCTCGGCCTGCTGGCCGTGGCGCTCGGACGAGCTGATGAAGCAAGGGCATGGTTCGAGCAGGCACTCTCGCCGCGCACGAGCAGTTCGCGTCACCACCGTGGATCGCTGCCACCCTCTCGCGGGCTACGGACCGCTCGCGCCGCTGCTCGAGGACGACGACGTCTGGGAGGTGATGATCAACGCGCCGGACGCCACATTTGCGTTATCGCGCTCCACGGCCGCAGCCGTGGCGGCAAAGACAGGGCTGTTGCGCACTAGGCGTTCTGGGGCACCCCGGCCGAGCGATACCGAGGGGTGTCGGGTGGCAGCAGCGGCGCGCCGAGCCCGAGCGAGAACGGCACATCTTCGCTGCGCGTTCCTGATGGCGCTGGACAACTCCGGAGTAGGCGTCGAAGTCGAGTCAGTCGAAGTCGTCGAACACCAGCATCTGGTTGCCGCGCCGACGCCAAAGAGTGCCACGGAACGGCAGCTGTGTTCGGAGTGCACACCGACACGGACCGTTCGATCGGCCAGGAGCCGGAGTACGACGGCGCGGGGCAGGTCGTTGCGCACACGGTGCCACTGATTGCCGATGTCGTCGGTGAGTAGGTCGTCGGTAATGCGGTTGTGGCTACGTCTTGAGCGCGGCATTCGCCCATGATGACCTCATAGGTCGGAGCGGAGACCGCGATGCGCGCCTCGGCGTTCGCGCGGGCCTTTCTCGGGCCCCAGCCGGCGGTCGGATGGTGGCGCACCGAGGCGTCGCCATCGTCATTGAGCAGACAGCGACGCGGTCCAGCTCGGACGACTACTGCTCCGCTGTCCGAAGCGCATCATTGGTGCGCTGCGCAGCGCAGTGGGCGAAGAACACCGCCTCCGGCTCGAAGGCCTTGATCCGACGAATCGAGTCGATCGCGACATCGTGGTACGCATCGGAGAAGACATTGCTCGCCGTCGCCCGCTCCTCCACGAACTCTCCCAACTCCCAGACCGCCTGCCCAGCAAGCACCACGCGCCGTGCCGCCGAGTCGATCAGGACCGACTGATGTCCGGGCGTGTGCCCCGGCGTCGACAGAATCGTCACGCCCTCAGCGATCTCGAAGTCGCCATCGAGAAGCCGGCGCTGCGCGACCGGCGGGAGCGCCCACGCCTCGTCGGTGTAGAACCGGTCGCGCTCGACCTCATCGACCTCGGGCCGCTGCACGAAGAACGGGACATCCGTGCCGTACAGAAGCGGATTCTGGCCACAGTGATCGAAGTGCAGGTGGCTGTTGATGACGCCGACGATCGACGAAGCATCGATTCCGACGGCGCCCAGGGCCTCGTCGAGCCGAAAGCACTCGGGCTCGTACACCTCGTCGATGAAGTCATTGCCGAACCCGACCCCGGTGTCGAACACGATCGGGCCGTCAGGATGAACGATGACGTATCCATAGACGGGCGCGGTGGGCTGGCTTGTGACCTCTGGATGCCAGTCGGGAAGCGTGATCACCGCGAGATCCAACCGTTCGATGCGGGGCAACGACTTCAACACCACGCCGGATCCTGACACAAGCGAATCGAGTCGCTAACCCGCCACTATGGATCTCGGAGGCTCCGCTGTAGAAGCATCACTCGGCCCCCTAGACCCGCCGTCGCCAGCACGAACGACAGCAAGAGTCGACCCGGTGTCATGCCCGTGGCCGGAAGCTGGGAGCCAGTCCCGCCTCCTACGCCCTCGGCCGCGGAGGGCGCGGTGAGGACGCCGGGTGCGGTCTCGACCGAAGGGACGGGAGGTTGGTGGAATCCGATTGCAGGCGCCCGGTCGATCGGTACCGCGGCGCCGAAGTAGTCGGTTTGGGACGTTCCTGGGATGGGCGTGCCAGCGCCGATTGCCGGCGAGCTAGGAAGCAGCCGGAAGCCCTGGCCTACTTGCAAGCGGTCTTCGCCGCGGCGCGCGGAATCCTCGAACAGCGGATCGGCGGTGACCGTGTTCGTCCCTGACGGCGTGATGTTGAAGAAGAGATTGTTCGTGCAGTGGTCCCCACACGCCAGCGGCAAGACGGTGGTCGCGGTGGCGTACACGATGTTGTTGCGGAACTCGAAGCTTCCGGCGTTGTACAGGACGGGCGGCTGCTGCAGGTTTTCTCCGCTCACATTCGGGTTCGGGGCAACGAAGGTGTTGTTGTGGAAGCGCAGCCCGTCGAAGCCGCCGATGTCTGGGGCCTTGCACGGAGCCGCGCTGAAGGTGTGCGCGTCATCGACACTGAGGTTGAACCGCACCTCGCCCGTGCGCGGCTGGTCGTCGCTACACAGCAGGACGAAGCCGCCCTCGTTGTCGTGGCTGTAGTTGAACTGGATGATCGTGCCGTCCTGGTTGTAGTCAATGTCGAAGCCGGTGCCGTCGCAGCCATCATTCGAGCTCTGACCGAAGCGCATGGCGAACACCTCGTTGCGCTGGATCAGCGTCCGGTTGGCGTTGAAGGTCCAGATGCCCGCACTGCAGTTCCGGTTGACTGGGTCAAGGAAGTTCTTGCCGGACAGGTTGCCGACGCTGACGACGTTGTCTTCGACGATTGCCCCAACGGTGCCGACCGGAACGATCCCGTCCCCGGCGAGTCGGGTCAGGGTGTTGTTGCGCACGACGATCCCGGTCGCCGCCTCAGGCCACGGCTCAGATGCCCTCGGTCTCGGAGTGCCCGGGCCCCCGTCCATGAAGATGCCGCTGCGCGCGACATCTTCGATGCGGTTGTCCTCGATCAGCACACCGTCAAGGCGAGCTTCCGCCGCCGAGCCGAGGTTCTCGACGATGATCCCGCCCCCGAGCTTGTCGTGGTGGGTGAACGCGACAGGCCCGTCCACGTGGTGCACGAACAGTCGACGAACCGTGACATCGCCGACCGCTGAGTTCGTCGCGGTGATGTAGACGCCACGGTGGCGGTCGGTCGCGTCGCCGCTGTTGGTCAGTTCGAGATCCTGCACGACGACATGCGGCACGTCGTCGAGATGAACGGCGGCGGGCGTCACCCCATTCGCATCTATCCGCGGCAACGGGCCGTCTCCGTAGGCGCCGATCACGACCGGATCAACGGCAGTCCCCGACCCCGCCGGCGCCAACATCCCCGTGCAGACGGTGCCGCGACGGAGAAGCAGCTCGTCGCCGGGCAGCAGCTGCGCTTGGTTGGCCTCTTCCAAGCTGTTCCAGGGCTGGGCGAGGGATCCGTCGCCGCCGGGCGGTGCGCCGCAATCCACATGAAGGTGCTGTTCGTCCGCAGCAGATGCGCGCGCCGGACTTCCACCGGCCACCAGCAACAGCAAACAGCCCAGCGCCAGCCCCACGCGGCTCAGCGCGCGCGTCCTGACCGTTCCCGCCCGATGCACGGTGCCGGCCGTGCGACGAGTCACTGGTCGAGCCCCAAGAGGTCGCCGAGGACGGTCAACACTTCCCGCCGCGCGACGGCAGCCGCAGCCGGTCGCATCGCTGCCGTTCGCATCGCCATCCCCCGCGCCACATCGACAACCACTCGCACCTGGGCGTCGAAGTCGGGGCCTAACCGGTCCGGCGGCGCTAGAGCCCGGGCACCTCCGAGGATGAACGCCTCGACCTCGTCGAGGGAGTCTCGGACGGCGTTCCGAAGCTCCGTGTCCGCATGCGCGGTCGCTGCGAGCTCCGACAGACAACGCATGTCGGGCTCGTCGTACAGCTCGAGCAAGAACCCCAACGCCAGCATCAGCCGCTCACCGCTGGGTCGTCCGGCATCGTCGTGCTCGGCCCAACGAGCGCCAAACGCCTCCAACCCTCGACGCTGCGCGCGCGCTGCGGCCTCGGTCAGCAGGGCCGATTTCGACGACCAGTAACGCGCGTACAGGCCAGGGCTGACGCCGGCCCGCACAGCGATCTCCGCGGTTGTAGTCGCTGCATACCCGACCTCAACCAGGCACCTTGCCGCAGCATCAAGGAGGGCGGCTCGGGTTGCCTCGCCTCGCACCAGACGACCGTCGGTGCTGCTCATCGTCAGCGTGCTCCGCACGATCCCCCCGGCAAGTTAGATAACTGAACACTTAGTTACTAATCGCTCTGATCCAGCTTGTCCAACCTTGGACGCGGATCACAGGACGTCCGTCTGTCTGCTGAAGCGATCCCGCCGAGGATGGACGCACCCCGCCGCCCGACGAGGTGCCGGACCG
>CAYSAC010000116.1:0-8747 GCA_964428815.1 uncultured Acidimicrobiaceae bacterium
CTGCGTCCGTCGGGCTGAGAGGATTTGAACCTCCGACCCCCTGACCCCCAGTCAGGTGCGCTAACCAAGCTGCGCCACAGCCCGTGGCCCAGCGATCGTACAGGCCTGGGGGCCACGCGGTCAGGTGGTCGAGAGGGACTGCTCCGCGTTGACGTCCAGCGACCTGCTGGCCGGTGCGGCGAGCAGCAGGTGGAGCTGGCCGGCGGTCATCGGCCGAGCGAAGTAATAGCCCTGACCCTGCTGGCAGCCCATCTTGCGCAGCCGGGCGAGCTGGTGGCTGTCCTCGATGCCCTCCGCGGTCACGCCCAGCCCGAGGACGGCGCCGAGGTTGACGATCGCGCTCACGAGCGGCGACGGCGGAGACCCCTCACCGAGGGAGTCGATGAACGACTTGTCGATCTTGACGACGTCGACCGGGAAGCGATCGAGGTAGCTCAGCGATGAGTACCCAGTCCCGAAGTCATCCAGCGCGATCCGCACACCCAACCGCTTCAGCGCCGCGAGGGTGTTGGCGACGACATCGGTCTCCTCCAGGAGCACGCTCTCGGTGATCTCCATCGTCAGCATTGACGGCGCGAGGCCGGAGTCGGTGAGAGCGCTCTGGACGTCGGCGACGATGTCGGGGTGCTGGATCTGGCGCGGCGACAGGTTCACCGACACCGAGGCCGGCGCGCGATCACCGAGCTCGACGAGCCAGGCGGCAGCATCGGCGCACGCTCGCCGGAGGATCTCCCGTCCGATCAACACGATCGCCCCGGTCTCCTCCGCGAGCGGGATGAAGTCGTCGGGGGTCACCATGCCGCGCTCGGGATGGTTCCAGCGGGCGAGCGCTTCGACACCTACGACGGTGCCGGAGTCCAGGTCGACGATTGGTTGGTAGTACGGCTCGAACTCGCCTTTCGCGACGGCTCTGCGCAGGTCGGCCTTGAGTGCCATCCGCTCGACGACGGCCGCGTGCATGCCGGCCTCGTAGATCTCGAACCGTCCCTTGCCCTCTCCCTTGGCGCGGTACATCGCGAGGTCGGCGTTGCGCAGGAGCGCGCTGGCGTCCTCGCTGCCGTCGCTCACGACGATGCCGAGGCTGGCGTTCACCGCGATCAGGGTCCCGTGGACGTCGAGGGGCGTGCACACCGCTTCGAGCAGGCGGGCGCCGACCTCGTAGGCGATGGCGGGATCGGGCAGCTGCTCGAGCAGCACGCCGAACTCGTCGCCACCGAGGCGCGATGCGGTGTCACCGGGACGCAGCACGCTGGCGATGCGCTCCGCGGTCGCTCGCAGGATCAGGTCGCCGGCCTCGTGGCCGAGCCCGTCGTTGACGGTCTTGAAGTCGTCGAGGTCGAGGTACAGGAGCGCGAGCCGCGCTCCCCGACGGTTGCGGGCGGTCTCGCGGGCGTGCTCGACGCGGTCGAGGAGCAGCGCTCGGTTGGCCAGGCCGGTGAGCGAGTCGTGGAACGCTTGGTGCGACAGCTCCTCCTCCAGCGCCTTGCGCTCGGTGATGTCGCGGAAGTTGACGACGATCGCGCCGACACCGGGGTCGTCGAGGAGGTTGGTCGCGGAGGCGTCGGTCCAGACGTAGTGGCCGAGCCGGTGCAGGATGCGCATCTCGACGTGGTGGGCGGTGCCACCTTCGGTCACGACGCGACCGAGGATCGCGAGGGCGTGCTCCCGGTCGTCGGGGTGGACCAGCTCGAGGCCGTTCGAGCCGACGCGGTCGTTCTGCGAGTAGCCGAGGACCCGCTGGCTCGAAGGGCTGTCGTAGAGCACGACCCCGGCGGGGGAGATGACGGTTACGACGTCGGTCGAGTTCTCGATGAGCGCGCGGAACCGGCGCTCGCTCGCCGCGAGCTCGTCGCGGGCCTCCTGGTTGCTGTCCTCGACGATCCGCCACGACGCGACGCAGACAGCTGACATCGCCAGCACGAAGAAGGCGTGGAGGCCGGCCCACGCCAGGGGTGCGGACCATCCGGAGGGGTGGTTGAAGACGTCGTGGGGGCTGATCACGCCGACGATGGCGTGGTGGGCGGCGACGAAGGCGATCGACAGGAGGAACGGGCGCCAGTCCTGGTACAGGCTGATCACACCGAGCATGACGAAGAAGTGGAAGTGCATCTCGATCATCCCTCCGCCCAGGTGGACGAGGAGAGCTGACGAGGTCATGAGGCCGAGCCCGGCGAGGGCCGACCTCGTCCGCTGGCTGTTCCACGGCTGCGAGGCGAGGTAGGCCAGCATCACCAGCGGGAAGACCTCGACGAGGGTGTGCACCACGCCGTAGCCGCCGATCAGGCTCCCGAGCCCCACAGGAAGGGTGTGGAACCACAGCAGCCGGACGATCCACGTGTGGCGCTTCTTCCAGACAGCGGGCGCGAGCGCGACGCCGCCGGGCATGGCGGCCGCGATCCGGGGTACGACGCCGGCAAGAGCGGACATAGCGGTCCTATCGGCGCGTGCAGTTGAGAACTTTCGGATGATTCGAACGAACTCGCGCCGTCATCGTCAAACGCCAGCGACCTGGGGGTCCACCGATACTGTGGGTCTCATGTGCGGCCGGTTCGTCAGCGCGGCACCCCCAGACGAGATCGCCCGGTACTTCGGCGCGATGCCGACCGAGGCGGTCATCGAGCCGTCCTTCAACGTCGCGCCGACCGACGACGTGTACGCAGTCTTCGAGAAGGACGGAGAGCGCCGGCTGAACGCCTTCCACTGGGGACTGGTCCCGATGTGGGCGAAGGACCCCAAGATCGCGTCGAAGATGATCAACGCGCGTGCCGAGGGGCTTGCCGACAAGGGCGCGTTCAAGACGGCCTTCATCAAGCGACGATGCCTCGTCCCCGCTGACGGCTTCTACGAGTGGAAGAAGTTGTCGGGCAAGCGCAAGCAGCCCATGTATCTCCACCGCGTCGACGGTGAGCCGCTCGCGTTCGCCGGGCTCTGGGAGGTCTGGCGGGGGCCGAACCGGGACCAGGACCCGCTGTTCTCCTGCACGATCATCACCACCGACGCCAACGATCGGGTCGGCGAGGTCCACGACCGGATGCCGGTGATCCTCCCGCCTTTGGTGTGGGACCGCTGGCTCGACCGCGAGCTCGGCGACGTCGACGAGCTCTCCGGTCTGCTCATGCCCGCGCCCTCAGAGCTGCTCGTCATGCGGCCAGTGAGCACCGACGTGAACGACGTCAAGAACGACGGCGCCCACCTCATCGAGCCGGTGGCCGAAGAGACCCTCTTCTAGTCGGGGACCGTCGCGCCGTGACCGTCGGCGCGGAGGCCGGCCCTGATCCTCTCGGCCTCGTCGTCGAGCGCGGCACCATCAGGGGATTGGTCGGCGTTGGCGAAGTTCAGCTGGCTGAGGTCCCGGAACGGCACGAGGTGGATGTGAGCGTGGGGGACCTCCTCGCCGACCACGAGCACGCCGACCTTCGTCGGCTCGAACTCGCGCTGGAGCACCTTGCCGATCGACTGCGCGACCTGCCAGAGGCGCGCATGCAGCTCGGGCGGGACGTCGATCCAGTGGTCGACCTCTTGGATCGGGACCACGAGGGTGTGGCCGGGCGCGAGCGGCGCAACGGTGAGCAAGGCGACGACGTCGGCGTCGCGCCAGACGAACCGGCCCGGCAGCTCGCCCTCGATGATGCGGGTGAAGATCGACGGCATCAGAGCGCGTACCCCCCAGAGCAGGGCAGGACGTCTCCCATGCAGTAGGCCGACTCGGGGCCGGCGAGGAACCGGACGATCTCGGCGACGTCCTCGGCCTCGCCCAGGCGCCGGGACGGGATCTGCGCGAGGAGGAAGGGCTTGAGCTCCTCGAGCGGGGCCAACAGCGGCGTGTCGATGTAGCCGGGGGCGACCGCGTTGACGCGGATGCCAAACGGCGCCATCTCCGCTCCGACGGATCTGGTGAACCCGACGATGGCGTGCTTGGCCGAGGCGTACTCCGCGTTTCCCGGCTGGCCGCGGAGGCCGTACAGGGACGCGAGGTTGACGATCGCGCCCGACCGGACCGGCTCCATGTGACGGAGCGCCGCGCGCGTGCCGTGGAACGTGCCGTAGAGGTGGATCTTGATGACGCGGTCCCAGTCCTCGTCGGTAAGCGTCGACGTGGCTCTGACCGGCTCGACCTCGCCGCCGGACATCGCCGCCATCTGGTTGGCGATGCCGCGCTCGACCACCTCGGGACGGACGTTGATGACACCCGCGTTGTTCACGAGCACGTCGATCCGGCCGTGGCGCTCGACGACGCTGTCGATCGCGTCGTCCACCGCCCGCGAGTCGGCGACGTCGAAGACTGCGGTCTCGCCGCCGACCTCTGACGCGACGGCTTCCGCGGCGTCGGCGCTGATGTCGTTCACGACAACGTGAGCGCCGTCCTTGGCGAGCCTTCGGGCGATGGCCGCGCCCAGCCCTGATCCCGCACCGGTGATGACAGCGATCGAACCGTCCATGGTGCGGATCGTAGAGTGCGTGCCGTGGCACCACCCGAGGGCGGGAGCGGCGAGGACCGCATCCTCACCATCCCGAACGTCATCTCGGTCTTCCGGCTCTGCTGCCTGCCGGTGTTCCTCTACCTGCTCTTCGGCCGGGACAACAGGGCAGCAGCGGCCAGCCTCCTCGCTGTCCTCGGCACCACGGACTTCATCGACGGCTACATCGCCAGGCACTTCAACCAGGTGTCCGACCTGGGTAAGGTGCTCGATCCCGTCGCCGACCGGTTGCTGTTCTTCGTGGGCGTCGGCGGCATCCTCGTCGACGGCTCGGTCCCGACGTGGTTCGCGGTGGCCGTCCTCGTCCGGGAGGGGCTGGTCGCGGTGGGCACGATCGTCCTCGCCACGCTGGGTGCCAAGCGGATCGACGTCACGTGGTTCGGCAAGGCAGGCACGTTCGGCCTCATGATGGCCTTCCCACTGTTCCTCGCGGCAGAGAGCACGCTCGGCTGGCGGGACAGCGCCGAGGTCTTCGCCTACGTCACTGGCATCCCGGGCCTGACCTTCAGCTGGTACTCGGCGGTGATGTACGTGCCGCTGGGTCGCATCGCCCTCCGGGAGGGTCGCATTGAGGCCGCAGGGGTACGGTCGGTCGGATGAAAGCCGTGATCATGGCGGGTGGCGAGGGCACCCGTCTGCGACCGCTCACCTCCAACGCGCCCAAGCCGATGATGCCGCTGTGCAACCGGCCGATGATGGAGCACATCGTCCGGCTGCTGAAGACGCACGGCTTCGACGAGATCGTCGTGACGGTCGCGTTCATGGCCAACCAGATCCGCACCTACTTCGGCGATGGGTCGGAGTTCGGTGTCCGGATGGTCTACGCGACCGAGGAGACGCCGCTCGGGACCGCGGGCTCGGTCCGCAACGCGATGGCCGAGCTCGACGAGCGCTTCCTCGTGATCTCGGGTGATGTGCTCACCGACATCGACCTGAGAGCGATCGTCAAGACGCACGAGGCGAAGGGCGCGCTCGCCACGATCGGGCTCGTGGCGGTCGAGAACCCGCTCGAGTTCGGCATCGTGATCACCCGGGCGGACGGCTCCATCGAGCGCTTCCTGGAGAAGCCGAGCTGGGGCCAGGTCTTCAGCGACACGATCAACACCGGCATCTTCGTGCTCGAGCCGGAGATCTTCGACCACATCGAGGCGGACCGGTCGGTGGACTTCTCGAGCGAGGTGTTCCCGAAGCTGCTCGAGGAAGGGCTGCCCCTCTACGGCGCGATCGCCGAGGGCTACTGGGAGGACGTCGGCACGCTCGAGGCCTACATGAAGGCCCACAAGGACGTGCTCGACGGTCAGGTGAGCCTGGACATCCCCGGCTTCCAGATGGGTGACGAGGTCTACCTGGGCGAGGGCGCCGAGGTGCACCCCGACGCGGTGGTCGTCGGCCCCGCGGTCATCGGCGACAACTGCCGCGTCGAAGCGGGGGCCAGGCTGGGCGAGTACGTCGTGCTCGGCACGAACGTCCGCGTGCGTGCCAACGCCGACCTCGAGCGAGTTGTGGTCCACGACAACGCCTACCTCGGCGAGTCGGTGCGGCTGCGGGGCACCACGGTCGGCCGGTCGTGCGACCTCCGAAGCCGGGCGCGCTGCGAGGAGGGGGTCGTCCTCGGCGACGAGTGCTTCGTCGGCGAGAACGCGGTAATCGGCGCGGGCGTGAAGGTCTACCCGTTCAAGACCGTTGAGACCGGGGCCATCATCAACTCCTCGATCGTCTGGGAGTCGCGCGGCGCGCGCACGATCTTCGGCCGCGTCGGCGTCGCCGGCCTCGCCAACGTCGACATCACGCCCGAGCTCGCCACCCGCGTCGCGATGGCCTACGCGACGACGTTGAAGAAGGGCAGCACGGTCATCACGTCGCGCGACTCGAGCCGATCATCACGCATGCTCAAGCGGGCGATGATGGCCGGGCTGAACGCGGCCGGCGTGAACGTGCTCGACCTCGAGGTCGCGTCGGTACCGGTCACGCGCTTCGCGGTCCGTCGCCCTGACATCGTCGGCGGCATCACGGTGCGGCTGATGGGGGAGGACCCGCAGTCCATCGTCATCCGCTTCTTCGACACCAACGGCGCCGACATCGCGGAGGACTACCAGCGCAAGATCGAGCGGCTCTTCGTGCGAGAGGACTACCGCCGGGTCTTCCCCGCCGAGATCGGCGACATCGGCTTCCCGCCCAGAGCGCTCGAGCACTACAGCGCCGCGCTCGAGTCGACCGTCGACGTGGAGTCGATCCGCGCTGCGAAGTTCAAGGTCGTGCTCGACTACTCCTACGGCTCGACGTCCTTCGTCATGCCGAACGTCCTCGCCAAGCTGGGCGCCGACGTCCTCGCGGTGAACCCCTACGCCTCGACCGAGGGGATCATCGACTTCGCTCGGAAGGCGCATGCCGAGCAGGTCGCCGCCCTCGTGCGGGCGTCAGGAGCGCACATGGGCGCGGTCGTCGACCCCGACGGCGAGCACCTCACCCTCATCGATGACAGCGGTCACGTCCTCTCCGACGACGAGTCGCTCTTAGTCTTTCTGACCCTCGTGAGCGACCACCTCGTCGGCGACCGCGTTGCGCTCCCGGTGTCGGTCACGCACCACGCGGCGCGGATCGTCGGCGCCAACGGCGTGTCGGTGTGCGAGACGAAGATCTCGACACCCGCGCTGATGGAGGCGGCCACCGAGGCCGGGGTCGGCTTCGCTGCCAGCCAGGACGGCGGCTTCATCCTTCCTGGCTTCCTGCCCGCGTTCGACGCCGCGGCTGCACTCGTCAAGCTGCTCGAGCTCCTGGCCCGCCACGACGTTCGGCTGTCGAAGGTCGTCGCCGACCTGCCGCGCGTGCACATCGCGCGCGAGACGGTCGTCACGCCCTGGGAGCAGAAGGGCATGGTGATGCGGAGCCTGGTGGAGATGAGCAAGGACCGCGAGCTCGAGCTGGTCGACGGGGTGAAGGTCGTACACGAGGACGGCTGGGCGCTGGCGCTGCCGGACCCGGAGGAGCCCGTCACCCACATCTGGGCCGAGGCCGGCAGCGACGCCGACGCGCGCCGGCTGGCCCAGGAGTATGCACGCCGCGTGCGACAGCTGTTGAGGTAGCAAATCGCGGTGGATGGCGGGTTGACCTCAACCTGTGGTTGAGGGTCGTGGTTCGGAGTACGGTCTGCGCCGATGAACATCCCGGACGACCTTCGCTACTCGTCCGACCACGAGTGGGTACGGGTGGAGGATGGCCGGGTGCGCATCGGCATCACCGATTACGCCCAGGACGCGCTCGGTGACGTGGTCTTCGTCGACCTGCCTGCCGTCGGCACCAAGGTGGAGATCGGAGCGTCGTTCAGCGAGGTCGAGTCGACGAAGTCCGTCTCCGACATCTTCGCCCCCGTGTCTGGCACTGTCGTCGAGGTGAACGGCGACCTGGCCGACGCTCCCGAGCGGCTGAACGAAGACCCCTACGGCGACGGCTGGATCTGCACGATCGAGCCCGATGACCCTGACCAGCTGTCCAACCTGCTCGATGCCGCCGGCTACCGCGCGCTGGTCGAGGGCTAGGCGCCTGCCGTGGCTGAGGTCGTGTGCGAGCGTTGCGGCCACCGCAACCCGATCGCCGCCAACTTCTGCTCGTCCTGCGGCGCGCAGCTCGAGTCGATCGCCGAGCACAACACGACCGCAGTGCTCGAGGTGCAAGCCGATGGAACGGACGAAGACGCGAGCGTTGACGTCGAGACGCTCCCCGACGGGATGGGCATGCTCGTCGTGAAGCGGGGCCCGAACGCCGGCTCGAGGTTCGCGCTCGACAAGGACGTCGTGACTGCCGGGCGCCATCCGGACAGCGACATCTTCCTCGACGACATCACCGTGTCGCGGCGCCACGTCGAGCTCGCTCGCACGACGGAGGGCTACGTCGTCCGCGACGTCGGCTCGCTCAACGGCACCTACGTCAATCGCCAGCGGGTCGAGGAGTCCGCGCTCAGCGATGGCGACGAAGTGCAGATCGGCACCTTCAAGCTCGTATTCATCTGCGAGCGATGAGCGCGGCGCGATGACGATGGCGGAGCGCGCCCACCTTTCGATCGGCGAGGTTCTCAGCCTGCTGCAGGAGGAGTTCCCCGACATCACGATCTCGAAGATCCGGTTCCTCGAGAGCCAGGGCCTCCTCGACCCGGAGCGCACGCCCTCGGGCTACCGCAAGTTCTACGAGGGCGACATCGACAGGCTGCGCTGGATTCTGCGCCAGCAGCGCGAGCACTTCCTGCCGCTCAAGGTCATCAAGGGCAAGCTGACC
>CAYSAC010000117.1:0-8705 GCA_964428815.1 uncultured Acidimicrobiaceae bacterium
CGCTGCTGGAGGAACGCCATGCCCTCGTGGAAGGGGTCGCCCGCCGAGTGGCACATGTAGTCCTTGAGCACGAGCGGCACGCCCCGGAACGGCCCGTCGGGGAGATCCCCGGCCGCCTCAGCGCGCGCTGCATCGGACCGGCGGTGGATCACGGCGTTCAGCTCGGGGTCGACGCGCTCTATGCGCGCGATCGCGGCCTCGACCAGCTCGCTCGGCGACGCCTGGCCGGTCCGGACGAGCTCGGCTTGCGCGGTGGCGTCGAGGAGGGAGAGGTCGTCGGCCATCGACGTAGTCTCGCTCAGCGCGCGGCGCTGCGGTCGGCGAGCACGGCCGCGGCGACCTCCTCGATGCACGCAAGGGGTTCGTCGAAGGCACGCACGTCACCGCAGCGGTCCATGAGCGAGATCGCTTCGAGGCGATCAGCCGCTTCGTCGAACACCTGTCCCGCGATCGCGACGGCGGGCACCCCCGCCTCGAGCGCGAGGTCGAGGACACCGCCGACGACCTTGCCGTCGAAGGACTGCGCGTCGATGAACCCCTCGCCGGTGATGACGAGGTCCGCGCCCTCGATGCGGTCGTAGAGCTCGAGCTCGTCCGCCACCACGTCGAACCCGCTGACAAGGCGCGCACCGACAGCAGCCAGTCCGCCGGCCAGGCCGCCGGCAGCGCCCGAGCCCTCGATCTCGCGGACTTCGACGCCGTAGTCGTCGAGGTACACCTGCGCGAGCCGCTCGAGCCGGCGGGTGAGCAGCTGCACCTGAGCCGCGCTGGCTCCCTTCTGGCCGGCGAACACCTCGGCGGCGGCGACGAACGGCGTGCGCACGTCGCACGCGACGACGAGGTCGATCCCGCGCAAGCGCTGCAAGGGATAGAGGGCGCGCAGCGCGCCAAGGCCGCCGTCGGTGGTGGCCGAACCGCCGACGCCGACGATTATCCGTCGAGCACCGGCTTCGAGCGCAGCCGCCATGAGCTCGCCGGTGCCCGCCGATGACGCCGCGATCGGGTCGTTGCCCTCGGGTCCGCCGACGAGCTCGAGTCCGGAGGCGCGCGCCATCTCGATCACCGCCGTCCGACCGTCGATGCGCCACTGTGCGTCCACCGTGTCGCCCAGAGGCCCGGTCACGGTCGTGACCCGGTTGGCACCGCCCAGAGCGTCGAGGGTGCCCTCGCCCCCGTCCGCGAGGGGGACCTCGTCCCACCGCCACCCCGCTGCGCGCGCGGCCCGGCCGACCGCCGCCGCCACCTCGGCCGCGGTCGCGGTGCCTCGGAACTTGTCCGGCGCGACGACGACCTTCACGGCGACCAGCCTCCCTCACAGCAGGTCACTCGCGGACCATTAGCGTTGGCCGGGCCATGGACCGGCCCGTCGTCATCGCTTCCAACCGCGGGCCGCTCTCCTTCGAGGTCGACGACGGCGGCGAGCTCCGGTCCAAGCGGGGGGCGGGCGGTCTCGTGTCCGGGCTCAGCCCGCTCGTGCACGGCACCGACACCACCTGGATCGCTGCCGCGATGTCCGACGGCGACCGCATCGCCGCCGGCCACGGCGTGGTGGAGGCCGACGGCTTCCGGGTGCAGACGCTCGCCTTCGACCCGGAGGCCTACCGCCTGGCCTACGACGTCATATGCAACGAGACGCTCTGGTTCATCCACCACGGGTTGTACGACCTCCCCCGCCAGCCGCGCTTCGACCGCGCCTGGCGCGAGGCGTGGGATGCGTACCGCGACGTGAACCGCGCGTTCGCCGACGCGGTCGTCGGCACCGCGCCGCAGGGCGCCGCGGTGCTTGTGCAGGACTACCACCTCGCCCTGCTCGGACCGCTGCTCGCGGCCGAGCGACCCGACCTCGCGACGGTGCACTTCAGTCACACGCCGTTCGCGTCGCCCGACTGGCTGCGTGTGTTGCCGCCCGACATCGTCGACGAGCTGCTCGCCGGCATGACCGGTCACCATGCGTGCGGGTTCCACACGCAGCGCTGGGCGGCTGCCTTCACCGCGTCGGCGCCAGGTGCCCGCACGTTCGTTTCGCCGCTGGCGAGCGATCCCCACGACATCCGCGCCATCGCGTCCAGCGACGCGTGCAACGCCGCGCTGGCCGAGCTGGATGAGCGCGTCGGTGACTGCAAGGTCATCGCTCGCGTCGACCGCGTCGAGCTGTCAAAGAACGTGCTGCGGGGCTTCGCCGCGTACGAGGAGCTGCTCGAGACCCGACCCGAGTGGCGCGGGCGGGTGACGTTCGCGGCCGCGATCTACCCGTCACGCGAGGGGGTAACCGCCTACCGCGAGTACGCCACCGCGGTGACGGAGTCGGTTGCCTCGATCAACCGCCGGTTCGGCGGTGACGGGTGGGAGCCGGTGATCCTCGACCTCGACGATGACCACCCCCGCTCGGTCGCGCTGCTGCGGCGGGCGGACGTCATCCTGGTGAACCCGATCAAGGACGGCCTCAACCTGGTGGCGAAGGAGAGCGCGCTCGTCAACGAGCGGGACGCGCAGCTCGTGCTGTCGACCGAGGCCGGCGCGTGGGAGGAGCTCGGCGCGCTCGCGTTCGGTGTGAACCCCTACGACATCGTCGCGACCGCCGCCGCGCTCGACGCCGCCTTGCGCATGCCGGGCGACGAGCGTGCGGCGCGGGCGGCAGAGCTTCGCCGGCGAGTCGAGGCCCGCACCCCGCGCCACTGGCTCGACGAGCAGCTCGCGGCGGCGGACTGATCAACGGATTGATCAGAGGAGGGACTCGAGCAGCGCGATCGTGCCCGCCGGGCCGTCCACCCGGACATCAGCGCGCTCGACGAGCGCGGCGGGCGCCTCGGGGCTGAGCACCGCGACGCGCACAACGTGGAGGCCCTTCTCCTCGAGCCGGTCGAGCGCGTCGAAGGCCGGGAGGTCGCCGACGTCGTCGCCCACGAAACAGACCGCCGAGAGCTTGGCTGCCAGCTCCTCGACGGCCGTGCCCTTGTCGGCGTCGATCGGCGGGTGGAGCTCGACCGACATCCTGGCCTGGCGCACGGTGAGCCCGGAGCGGGCGGCCTGACCTGCCGCCCAGGCCAGCACGTCGTCGGCGAGCTCAGGGTGGGTGCGGTAGTGCAGCGTGAGCGAGAGGCCCTTCGACTCGACGCGCATGCCGGCCGGTCCCCGCCCGACCGAGCAGGATGCGACGTCGTCGACGACCTCGCGCCACGAGCCGGCGAAGGGGTGGTCGAGGCGCTCGCCTCGCCGCATGCTCTCGAGCCCGTAGAGGCCGGAGAGGATCACGCTCGCGGGGAGCATCGGCTCGAGGAACATCACCGGGCGGCCCGAGAGGACCGCGACGACGCGGAACTTGACGGACAGCTGCTTGAGCAGCTCCGCCACGCCTGCGACCGGTCGAGCCGCGCCGGGGTCGTCGACGATCGGCGACAGCGTGCCGTCGAAGTCGAGCAGCACACCAGCCTTGCGCGGCTGTTCCAGGAGCGGCGCAAAGCGCGGATCGAGGTGTCCGACCACGAGGCGCGACCCTATCGCCGGTTAGCGTCCTCGCATGCCGGTGCGACAAGCGTCTGTGGCGCTCGCGCTGCTGGCCGCGTGCCTGCTCACCGGCTGCCGGAGCTCGACCGTCGAGCTCGGCTTTCGCCCCCCTCCTGGCGCCACGTACGCCTACCGCTACGACATCAGCGCCGAGATCACGCGCGTGCTCGGCGACGCCGATGCGGTCAGCACGACCCAGTCGTCACGCCTTCACGCCCGCGAGCGCGTGCGCTCGGTCCGCGGTGACGCGATCCGGGTGGACGTCGCGCTGTCGCGGGACGGCGGGACAGAGCGCAGCGCCCAGGTCCGCCTCGACCGCACCGATCAGCTGGCTGGCATCGACAAGGTCGAGGGCCTGACGGTGGAGGCACTTGGGCTAGTCAGCCTCAGCGACCTGTTCCCGATCGCCTCGGCGGCACCGCCGGCCGGCCCGCTCGCACCTGGCGCGCGGTGGGAGGTCGACGAGCAGGTCGAGATCGGCGGAGCCCCGACGCGCGTGCGCGGCACTGGCCGGCTCGACCGCCTGGGCGTCGTCGACGGCGAGGACGTGGCGACGGTGGTCACCGACATCACCGTGCCGATCGACACCACGACCGACACCGGTCGGGGCATCGCCAGGGTGCGGGGCACGCAGCGGACGACGTCGACAGCCAGCTACGACCTCGACGACGGCGCGGTCCGCACGCTGCGAGCGACGACGACGGGCGAGGTCCGCATCACGATCGACGCACCACCGGGGATCACCGCGCCCGCGGTCGACGGACAGCTGCGGTACGAGGTGCGTGTCGTGACGCGGCGGGACTAAGGAGTCGCCTTGTCGGGCCCGAGCACGACGACGAGGTTGGCGTCGGCTGGCGCGATCGGTGGCGCCGGTGGCAGCGCGGCCACAGTCGCTAGGGGTGGCGAGCCCAGAGCGGTGGCGAGCGCGTCGGCCTCGTTCTCATAGCCGGGTAGGTAGTAGACGATCGTCGTCGCGACCTGTTCGGCGTTGCCGGGCTCGAGGGTGATGTAGCCCTTCCCCTTCAGCGCGTCAGCCGCCCGCCGTCCGGCGCCATCGATGCCGGAGCCGTTGGCGATGAGGACCTTGACCTCGGCCGGCGATCGCAGCGGCGCAGTCGTCGTCGTGGTCTCGGCATCCGGGTCGAGCGTCGTGGTCGTGCGGCGGCTGCTGCCGGAACCCGCGGCGGTCACGTCGCTTGTGTCGACGCCGTTGCGGAGCAGCACCAACCCCAAGACGACCGCGATGGCGATGAGGATCGCTCCGCGCGCGGGGCTGCCGGTCGGCTCGGGCGGCCGGCGGCGGGCGCTCACTGCCGCTGCCCGGCCGGTCGGCCCTCGAAGCGGGCGCGGCGCCGGCGATCGCGCAGGCGACGGAGCCGGCGGACCACGAGCGGGTCGTAGTCCAGCGCCTCAGGATCGTCGAGCAGCTCGTGGAGGATCTGGTAGTAGCGCGTGCCGGAGAGCTCAAAGCGATCGCGGATCGCTGACTCCTTCGGCCCCGGCTCGGTCCACCACATGCGCTCGAAGTCGAGGATCGCCCGGTCTCGGTCGGTCAGTGCCATTCCGACCAGCCTGGCCTGTGGGCCCAGGTGGATCAAGCATCCCCCCTACGCTGGGGGCTCGCGCCGGGTTAGCTCAGTCGGTAGAGCACCGCTCTTGTAAAGCGGATGTCGTCGGTTCGATCCCGACACCCGGCTCCACGCATCGCAAAACGCGAACTTGCGTCCCTCAGGTCAAATAGTTCGACCTACGGGACCCAAGTTGGTCAGTCAGTGGAGCTCAGGCGACCTCGAGCTCGAGCAGGACCTCGAAGCCGGCCTCGACCTCGTCCCGCTCCTGGAGGTGGACGTCGAGCTTGCGCTTGATGCGCTGCAGGGCGTTGTCGATCGACTTGACGTGGCGGCCCAGCTGATCGCCGATCTCCTGGTAGCTCTTGCCCTCAACGTAGAGGCGGAGGACATCGACCTCGAGGCCCGACAGCATCTCGGCCATCGCGGTGCGCATGGCGTCCATGCCCTCGTCGGCCACGACCCGCTCGGCGGGATCGCTGCCGTGGTGGCCGTGGAGCAGCTCCTCGACCGAGCATTCACCGGGGTCGTCGCTGCCGCGGACGCCGGACACCGAGACGTACTGGTTGAGCGGCTGGTGCTTCTGGCGGGTCGCCGTCTTGATCGCGGTGATGATCTGCCGGGTGATGCAGAGCTCGGCGAATGCCCGGAACGAGGCCTGGTGCTCTGGGCGGAAGTCGCGGGCCGCCTTGTAGAGGCCGATCAGCGCCTCCTGCTCGACGTCGTCGGCGTCGGCGCCGACGAGGAAGTAGCCGCGGGCCTTGGCACGGGCGAAGCGCCGGTAGCGCTCGATCACGACCTGGAGGGCATCCTGACGACCGCCCTGGTACACCGCAACGAGCTCGTCGTCGGGCAGGTCGGTGAGGGTTCTCGTATCCAGGCGGAAGGCCACGGTTCGAAGGTTCTCCTCTGGTGCGATGTCTGGTGCTGAGTGGTGCTACGTGCAGTAGCCACTTCGGACTAGTCAGGTTGAACCATGCCTGGGCCAGCGTGTCAATGGTCACGCCGAAAAAGCGCGCAAGAAGACCGGCCGATCTGCGTTAGATATCCCCCGGCATTGGACAATCCGGAAGAACCGGAACTGAATCCTGACCCAAGCGGGCTAGCGCGGGCCAGCCGTCGAACTAGTGAGATCGGCGGTGGCGGGCCACCTCGTAGCACGCCAAGGTGGCGGCGGCGGCGACGTTCAGCGATGCCAGCGAGCCCAGCAGCGGGATGGCCACCAGGGCATCGCAGCGCTGGCGCACGAGCCGGGACAGCCCCTGCCCCTCGGACCCCAGCACAAGGACGATGGGCCCGTCTGCGGCCGGCAGGTCGAAGATCGAGACGTCTCCCGACCCGTCGAGTCCGACGACCCAGAGGCCCTGCTCGCGAAAGCGGGCCAGCGCCGCGGGGAGCCCCCCGACGACCGCGATGGGAAGGTGCTCCACCGCACCGGCCGCCGCCTTGGTGACGGTCGGGGTCACGTGCACGGCTCGGTGGCGGGGCAGCACGAGACCGGTCGCGCCGGCGCACTCGGCCGAGCGCATGAGCGCGCCCAGGTTGCCGGGGTCGGTGACCCCGTCCACCGCGACGAGGAACGGTGCGCGGCGACCGGCGAGCTCGTCGGCGTCGGCCTCTGGCAGCGGAGCTGCCTTGGCCAGGACCCCCTGCGGCGCCTCGCACCTGGCCTCGGTGAAGAAGCGGCCCTTGCCGACCTCCCGCACCGGGATGCGCGCGTCCTGCGCCAGCTCGACGATGTCGTCGAGGATCGGCGCCGGCTCGGTGTCCGCGAGCAACCAGACCTCGTGGACCCGGCGGCGCCCGGCGATGAGCAGCTCGCGCACCGCTTGGCGGCCCTCGACCTGATCGCCGCCGACGCCCTTGCGCGGCGAGGTGCCGGGCCGGTGACGCGTGGCGGACGGCCGGCGCCCGCCTGCCTTCTTCCGCGGCGGCTTCGGGCTCACGGGCCGGTCACCAGCGCGACCGAGAGACAAGCGATGCCCTCGCGCCGGCCCAGCGCGCCGAGCCCTTCGGCGCGGGTGCCCTTCACGGTGACCGGCGCACCGACCGCGTCCGACAGGCGCGCTTCCATCGCCGCCCGGTGGGGCGCGATCTTCGGCGCTTCGCACACGACGGTGCAGTCGACGTTGCCGGGCTCCCACCCTGCGGACCGCACGCGGGCCGCCACGTCGCGGAGCGTCTCGATGCTGTCGGCACCGGCCATGGCCGGGTCGGTGTCGGGGAACAGCTCGCCGATGTCGCCAAGCCCGGCGGCAGAGAGGAGCGCGTCCGCGCAGGCGTGGGCGACGACGTCGGCGTCGCTGTGCCCGGCAAGGCCATGCTCGCCGACGAAAGTGACGCCGCCGAGCACGAGCGGGCGGCCAGGCTCGGCGGTGAACGCGTGGACATCGACGCCTTGGCCCACCCGGACGGTCATGCGAGCTCCTCAGTGCCCAGCGGGCCGGGAGCGCCCGCGAGCAGCCGGCAACGACGGCGCCGAAGGCGCGTCGAGGAAATGGTCATGGCTGCACCAGCCGGGCAAGATCCGCGAGGTCGGCCGCGGTGGTGATCTTGCGGTTGTCGGGCTCGCCATCCACGAGCACCACCCTGCCACCCACCGCTTCGACCAGCGTGGCGTCGTCGGTGGCGTCCACACCGCTCTCGTGCCCCTCGCGCAGCGCGTCGGCGCGAAAGGCCTGCGGAGTCTGCACCGCCACGAGGTCATCACGATCGACGGTGCCACCCGAGCGGTGGCGCAACGTGTCGACGACAGGCACGGCGGGGACGGCCGCGTCGGCGCCGTCGACGACCCCCCGCACCACACGCGCGAAGAGGGCGTTGCTGGCGAGAGGACGCGCCGCGTCGTGCACGAGCACGATCGTCGCCTCGTCCGGGACCGCATCGAGGCCGGCGCGCACCGACGCCGATCGCGTCGCGCCGCCCGCGACCACCTCGTCCGCACCGTCCTCGGACTGGCCGGTGGCGTCGGGCGCGACGACGAGCACGACGCCGTCACTGACCGAGCGGGCCGCGGCGAGCGACCAGTCGATGACCCGGCGACCGGCGAGCAGCGCGTACTGCTTCTGGCCGCCGAAGCGCGCACCGGAGCCGGCGGCGACCACGATCGTCCAGACGTGCTCCATCGCAGGCGAGGCTAGAGCCGACCAGGTGACTCGGGTCACTAGTGTGCGCGGCATGTCCATCCTGGAGCTGCTGGCCAACACGGAGATGTTCGCCGAGCACGAACCGGACGCGCTCCAGCGGATCGCCGACGCGTCAGAGCGGCGCGAGCTGCAGCGGGGCGACGTGCTCTTCCGGGAGGGTGAGGAGAGCACGGAGCTGTTCGTCGTTCGCGAGGGCCTGATCGCAATCGCCAACAAGTCGGTTGACGGCCGCGAGTCGGTCGTCGCGCTGATGGAGCCAGGGCAGCTCTTCGGTGAGATGCCTCTGCTCGACGGGCTCGGACGGTCGGCCGAGGCGCGCGCCCTCGAGCTGTCCGAGGTCATCGCCGTGCCCTACGATCCCGTGCGCGTTGCGTACGAGGCGCAGCCAGCGCTGCTGTGGAGCGTCGTCGCGCTGCTCGCGGGCCGCATCCGCGTCGCCGATGCTGCCATCGCCGACTCCGTCTTCCTCGACGTCACCGGCCGCACC
>CAYSAC010000118.1:0-3842 GCA_964428815.1 uncultured Acidimicrobiaceae bacterium
GCTGGCCGACCAGCTCCTTGAGGCCGGCGATGCCGTTCACGGTGGTCGTCATGGCGGCATCTTGTCGCGTTCGGCGCTACTCGAACCAGATCCGCTGGTACGACCGGCTCTCGGGGTGCAGCAGCAGCACGACGAGCAGCACGTCGAACGCGATCGAGATCAGGCCGGCCAAGGAGGTCGGGAACAGAGCGGTGAGGTCGAAGAAGAGCAGGACGAGGACGAACGGCACGAAGGCCATCGCCACCGCGAGCTGGTAGCCCCACCGCTTGTCGTTGGCGATGCCGAAGCCACCCCCCACGTAGCCGGCGAGGAGCAGCAGGCCGATGCCGCCGGGGATCCCGCCGAACAGCACGGCGAACGCGGCGGTCATGTAGAGGAGGATCACCGCCGACTGGAGGGTCTGGGGATGGGATTGGTTGATCCACCGGGTGGTCTCCATGGCTGAGAGTCTTGCAGCGGTCGTGCTAGCCGCGGGGGCAGGGACGAGGCTTCGGCCCCTGACTCGGCTCCGGCCGAAGGCGCTGTGTCCCGTCGACAACGTGCCGCTCGTCGACTGGGCGATCGAGCGGGTGCGCACGGTGACCCCCGACGTCGCCGTCAACACGCACCACGGCCGCTTCGCGCTCGAATCGCACCTCGCTGGTCAGGTGCACCTCTCGGCCGAGGAGCGACCCGGGCTCGGCACCGCCGGCGCGCTCGGGGTGCTCAAGGGTTGGATCGACGGGCGCGCCGCCATCGTCGTCAACGCCGACACGTGGTGCCCGGGGTCGTTGCGCGACCTCATCGACGGTTGGGATCGCGAGCGGGTGCGCATCCTCGCCGCGGGTGACGACCGCCTCGGGCCGTCGACGACGATCGCTGGCGCGCTCATGCCGTGGTCCCAGATCCGGGACCTCGCGCCTGAGCCTGCTGGTCTCTACGAAGCCTCGTGGCAGGCGGCGGCGCGGGACGAGCGCCTCGATGTGGTGCGGCTCGACCGGCCGTGCATCGACTGCGGGACACCCGAGCAGTACCTCGCAGCGAACCTCCTCGCGAGCGGCGGTGCGAGCGTGATCGGGCCCGGCGCGGTCGTCGAGGGCACGGTGGAGCGGAGTGTGGTGTGGCCGGGCGGCGTCGTTCGGGCTGATGAGCACCTCGTCGACGCGATCCGCGCCGGCGATCGCGTCACCGTTCTCGTGCGCCCAACCTGACGGGCGTGATGGTCGCGTTGGCGCGGAGCTGGCCGCACGCCGCGTCGATGTCGGTGCCGCGGTTCTGACGGACCGTCGCGTTGATGCCAAGCGCCGCGAGCCGGTCGCGGAAGTCCCGGACCCGCGCCGGCGGCGAGCCCTTCGTGGGGTAGCCGGGAGTCGGGTTGAGCGGGATCAGGTTCACGTGCGCCTTCGCCCGTTGCGCGAGCCGTGCCAGCTCGGCCGCGTCGCTGGGCCGGTCGTTGACCCCGTCGATGAGCGCCCACTCGAAGGACAGGCGACGGCGCGTTGCCAGGAAGTGGTCCTTGCACGCGGCCATGAGGGCCTCGATCGGGTAGCGACGGTTGATCGGCACCAGCTCGTCGCGCAGCTCGTCGTTCGCCGCGTGCAGCGACACCGCGAGGTTCACGGGCAGCTTCTCCTCCGCGAGCCGGCGAATGCCGGGGACGATCCCGACGGTGGAGATCGTCAGGTGGCGCGCCGAGATGCCGAGCGCGCCGTGCAGCCGCTCCACCGCACCCCACGTGCGCTCGAGGTTCGCCAGCGGCTCGCCCATCCCCATGAACACGACGTTGCCAACCCGCCGGGGCGCGGCTCGCCGCGCCGCTCGCACGACCTGCTCGACGATCTCGCCGACGGTCAGGTTGCGGTCGAAGCCGGCCTGTCCTGTCGCGCAGAATCCGCAGGCCATCGCGCAACCGGCCTGGGTGCTGATGCAGACCGTGGAGCGGTCGCGGTAGTGCATGAGGACCGTCTCGATGCGCGTGCCGTCCTCGAGCTGCCACAGCCACTTGATCGTGTCGCCGCCGTCGCTTACCGACTCCGTGACCGGGGTGAGCGCGGGCGGGAGCTCGTCAGCCAGGCGGACGCGGAGCGCCTTGGGCAGGGTCGTCAGGTCCTCGAGCTCGGCGTGCTGCTCGTAGAGCCCCTGCCACACCTGCTGGACCCGGTAGCGCGGCTCGCCATCCAGCAGCGCACCGAGCGCGTCGATGTCGGGGTCGTAGCGCGTCCGCATCAGATCAGGCTACGGGCCGCGTAGCCTGGTCCCCATGGCCGAGCCGACGATCGCACCGTCGCCAGAGCACCACCACCGCGACATCACCGGTGGCCGCGAGCGGGCCGCGGTGTTCGGCGCCAGCGACGGTCTGGTGTCGAACGTCTCGCTGATCCTTGGCGTCGCCGGCGCCAGCCCAGGGCCGGGCATCGTCCGCCTCGCCGGGCTGGCGGGGCTCATCGCCGGCGCGGTGTCGATGGCGGCGGGGGAGTACGTCTCGATGAAGGCGCAGTCCGAGCTGCTCGAGCGCGAGCTCGAGATGGAGCGGGTCGAGCTGCGCCGCAACCCCCATGTCGAGACCGTCGAGCTGACCCAGATCTACCAGTCCCGCGGCATGCAACCCGATCGGGCGCGCGAGCTTGCCAAGGAGATGATGAGCGACCCCGAGCTGGCGCTGCAGACCCACGCGAGGGAGGAGCTCGGCATCGACCCCGGCTCACTGGGGTCGCCGGGAGGGGCCGCGGTCTCGTCGTTCGTCGCGTTCGCGATCGGCGCGCTCGTGCCGCTGGTGCCATGGTTCTTCGCGTCGGGCGATGCCGCGACCGCGGCCTCGGTCGCCCTCGGTGCCAGCGGCTCAGCGCTCATCGGCTACCTCCTGTCTCGCTTCACCGGGCGCTCGGCGCTGCGCAGCATCGCCCGCCAGGTCGCGATCGCGGCCGTGGCTGGCGCTGTGACCTACGTGGTCGGCAGTGCGCTGGGGGTCGGCGTCAGCTGATAGGCGCGGTCGATGTGGTGGCGCTCGAAGCCGAGCCGCGCGTAGAGCCGTGTCGCCGCCTCGTTGTCGGCGTCGGTGTAGAGCATCGCCGTGTCCAGCCCTTGCCTTGCGAGGTGGTCGAGCCCAGCGAGGACGAGCGCGCGACCGAGGCCGGTGCCGTGCGCGCTCGGGTCGGCGGCGATCACGTAGATCTCACCGAGCGCGGGCGGACCGGGGTGGGCCTTGGTCCAGCAGAAGCCGTCGAGCGCGCCGTCGCGCTCGTGGACGAGGAAGCCCTCCGCGTCGAACCACGGCTCGTCCATGCGGGCGCGCAGGTCCTCGAGCGTCCACCGGCCTTGGTCAGGGTGGGCGGCGAAGGCGCGCCTGTTGAGGGCCACCCACGGCTCGTTGTCGACACCGGGCTGGAATGCACGCGTGACGAGATCGGCCGGCTCGTCGACCGGCAGCGATCGCCGAAGCTGCACGACCTCGCGCACCGGCTCGAACCCGGCTGCCAGCGCGGCCTCGTGTTCGCCGTCGCCGGGCCCTCGTAGCCACAGCTCGATCGCGCCTGATGGTGTTTCTGCCAGCGCAGCCTCGATGACGCTCGCCGCGAGCTCACGGGCGGCGTGCCGTTGCTCGGGGTGGATGACGAGGTCGAGCGCAGCAGGGTCACCGGGCACTAGCTGGCCGTAGGCGGCGAGCTGGTCGAGGCGGGGGACCAGCAGCGCGACGGCTCCGCCGGACCCGCTGGCCACGAGCCGCCACCGGCGCTCGTCGACCGCGGGGTGGCCGTCGGTCGCCTCTGCCGCGGCGAGCAACGCCGCGATGTCCGCGCGCGCGGCGTCATCGACCGCTCGACTCACGACGACCTCGGACACACCGGGACGCTACCGACACCAGC